>CANGNB010000067.1 GCA_947454545.1 Oligoflexaceae bacterium | reverse complement strand
CTCTGGGTGAGGCATTCGCTTTTGGAAGAATTCATGGAGCATCGGCTTCATCGAATTCTCGAGATTTTTTTGGATGATGCTTTTGACGTTGAGTTCCGCTAGGTTCATATCTTATGCCTTGTATGAGATAAAAATCATCGCGACATCATCGTCGACAACAGCGTCTTTACCCTGGGCTTCAATAATCTCCATGCAGGACGTGCGGAGTCCGCTGAGATTGTGAGCATGCTTTGCAATGTGCTGGCGCATAAATTTTTCTTTGAGCACGTTGCCATCTTTGTCTTTGTTTTCAAAGAGACCGTCTGTGTAAAGAACAATGACGTCCCCCGGCTCCATGATGAACTCATTTCCTTCAAATCTAGGTTCATCGCTAAATCCTAGCACGTCTCCACCGCCTCGAATACGCGTGAGTTCTCCCGTACTGCTTTTGTAGAGAAAGGGCAGTCGGTGACCAGCGTTGAGAAAGCAGGTCTTTCCTGTCTTAACTTCAATTGAGAGGAAGAACATGGTCATCGAAAGACGGGCGTCAGCTTTAAGTATCATGCTGTTGGCTGCCGAGGCCAAAAGAGCAAGGCGTTCGGCCTGGCTGTACTTAGAGAAGAGATCTTTGTGATCATTGAACATCTGTTCGGTGGAGTAGACAGCACCGTAGACGACACCGGTGAGGAGGGCTGACGAGAGCCCATGACCTGTCACGTCACCAACGTAAACATTGAAGATATCGTAGGGTTCGTCGTAGTGATAGCCAAACCAATCCCCGCTCGTCTCGGCAGCAGGGATGAAGATCGATTCAAGTTTGATGCCTTGGGGTAAGGTGGCATCGGGCAGGAGAGTCTCCTGGATAATCTTCGCTTTTTTAATCTCGTCTTCAATCCGCTGTTTTTCAGAGTTGATGGCTTCCATTTTTTTATAGGCATAATGAAGTTCTGTAGTATCTGTGCCTTTGATCAGGTAGAGCGGCATCTTTAGATGCTCGTCGACAAGGCGCGTGATCTGCCAGTAGATTTTGATGTCATCATCCTGGTCTTCATTGGAAAAGCTTGCCGTAACACGCGGATCGCCTTTGAGTATATCTTTGAAGCGCTTGCGGACAGTGCTGGCGCAGAGTTCGTCCAATTCGCGACCAAGGATTTCAGTTTTAGGTTTGCCTAAAAAAGCAACACCATGGTGATTGATACGATAGATTCGACTTTCTTGGTCCGTGATGATCAGAATGTCAGGCTGGTGGTCGATAATATTTCGCGAGAAATATAAGGACGTCTCGAGAACACGAATGATCTCGTGAGTTGCTATGAGGTCATGGTTGGTTTCTTTCATTGCGACTCCAGAGCTCCCTACTCCCTTGGACGGACTATCACTTGTTTCCATTCTACGCGATCTTTTGAGGCCTGCGAATGGGTAGATTTTTCCTGGTCTCACATAAGTTAAGACGCAGATTTTGCTCCTTCGACTGAGATGCCTTTGCTCTGGAGGAGATTGAGAAAAGCTTCTTTTTCGACTGCTTTAGTAAAGGCGTCTTTCGGGTCTACGAGACCCTTTTGGACAAGAGCTAAGAGGGCATCATTGAGGAGCTGATTGCCTTTGGCTTTCTGGGTTTGCATCTGATTCTGCATCATGTGAGTGTTGCCTTCTCGTATGAGGCTCGAGACGGCTTTATCGATCACAAGGATCTCCTGGGCAGCACAGCGGCCTCCGCCCTTTTTCTTGACGAGAGTTTGAGCGACGACACCCTTGAGGGACTCGGAGAGCATAATCCGAACCTGAGCCTGCTGCTCTGAGGGGAATTGATCGATCAAACGATCGACGGTTGAGATCGCTGTATTGGTATGGAGAGTTCCAAAGACTAAGTGACCTGTCTCAGCGGTTTCAATGGCGATCTCGACAGTTTCAAGATCGCGCATCTCACCGATCAAAATGATATCTGGATCTTCGCGGAGAGCTGCACGGAGGGCGCGCGAGAAGGACTGCGTATGCTTATGCACTTCTCGCTGGTTGATGAGGCACTTTTTTTGCTTGTGTACGAATTCGATGGGATCTTCGATCGTGAGGATATGATCGCCGCGAGTTTCGTTGATCAGATCGATCATGGCTGCAAGAGTCGTCGATTTTCCTGATCCGGTCGGTCCTGTGACCACGACCAGGCCTTTATTGAGCTCACACATTTTGCGAATGGCTGGGGGTAGCCCAAGGTCATCAGCTGACAAAACTTTGTCGGGAATTTGGCGAAGCACAGCTCCGACACCCATGCGATCACGAAAGACGTTCACTCGAAAGCGAGCAAGGCCTGGAACTTCATAGGCGAAGTCAGTATCGTGAGCCTTGGCAAATTCCTCCCGATTTTTTGGAGGCATAATGGGCAAGACCCATTCTCGCATCTGAGCTTCGGTGATTGCAATGGAACCGGTGCGATGAATTTCGCCGTCGAGACGCATGCAGATAGGTTCTTTCATCGTTAGATGAAGATCGGAAGCTTTCCGGCGAACCATATCCTCGAGCACGCTGTCGATGGCGAAGGAACCGTTCCGTTCGATGCTTTCACCGGGGATAGAAGCTCCAAAGGAAATGTCCCGTGGAGGAGCGGCGTGACTCGAGGGCGCGCTGGCATCAGGAGACCACGCAGCGTGAGGGGTGTGCGATACAGCCGGTGTATAGGGAAGAGCTGAAGAAGCTGGCGCCTGATAAGCCTCGAGCTCATGGTGTCCAACGGGCGCTGGCATAGCGAAAGGTGACCCAGGGCCCGGTCCAGGCGCAGAGATATAGGTTCCGGTAAAGTCTTGGTGATGAAGGGGAACTCCCTGCTTGAAGCTGGGATCGACGGGAGCGAAAGGTGATGGATCGGACATATCCGTTGGCACAAAGGGACTCGCAACCGGAGGGGGAGCAAAAGCATCGAGTGGTGATGGAGGTGCATACTGAGCGAGCGGATCGCTCGGTGCTGCCTCCATATCAAACCGAGGGCGCACCAGGGTTCCCTGAAAGGGCGCATCGTCGTGGACAGCTGGAGGAGCATACTGGGCCAAAGGATCAAGCGCTGGTTCAGGCAGCGGGGCTTGTCTATGGATCGGATGTTCTTCCATGCGCGAGCCACCGATTGTTCCGCTTACAGATCCCGACATGGCCGACCCGAAGTGCCCAGCACGTGGCATTCCCGCATTCTGGGCGAAAGCGTCATCGGGGGCAGCTGGCGGTAAATCTATCGCTTTGAGCGGTGCGCGAGCTTGGGGAGCAGTCAGCTGATTTTTAAGCTGTTGATAGAGGGAAGTGCCTTGAGGCGGTACGCAAGCGAAGAGGCGTAAATTGCCTTCGCGTGCGGCGAGCAATTTGATTTCACCGAAGTTTGTGATGTTAAGAACACCTTCGACGAGTGAGTCGGACGTGCTGCTGGCAGTGGGAATAAGCGAGGCAATGAGAGTTTCGAGCAGCGAGCGATCGAGAATCCCGAGCTGAGGGAGTTCGCGTTCCGCTGCAAACAGCATGAGGGAAGGAGCGAGGCCTTCCTCAAAGCGGACGCCCTCTGCTTTTTCGACTATCGCTTGTTTTAAAGCTTTCTTAAAACTTTCCATAGGGTCAGCCTTACATCTATTCGTGCCTGCGCATGTTCTGTAGGAATATCGGATGGATGCTTACAAACTAAAGATGGGAAGGTTTTGCCTGCTGAAAAATGCAAAAAGCCCGCAAAAGCGGGCTTTGGTCAAAACTAAGAAAAAACTCCTTAGCGACGCAAGATCAGAGAGATAGTTCAGGGGACTGACGGTGTCCGCGAGGAGCTCCTGCCGCAGGCTGCGGAAGTGTACCGAGTACCTCTAGGGCGAGTTCCACTCGACCGAAAGGGGCAGAAACCTGAATTCCTTGGACGGCATCTCCCAGGCGATCAACCATGTCGCGTGCGATTTCTATTCCGACCTTGCGAGCGTCGTCGGCATTGGTCGGCTCAGCCATGCGCTTCATGATCTCATCGGGAATGAAGACGCCTGGAACTTCATTGTTCATAAATTGGGCGTTACGGAAGCTCAGGAGTGGCCATATCCCAGCTATGATAGGAATTTTGATGTTGTACTTGTCGATGTGCTCGAGGAAGCGATACAGCGCGTTGAGATCAAAGACTGGTTGAGTGATGGCCCACTCAGCACCAGCTTCTACTTTGTAGGCAAAGCGCTTCATCTCGTAATCAAAGTCACGATGAACGGGGTTCACACCTACACCAATGGAAAGCGCTGTAGGCTCGCCGATCGGGCGTGATCCGAGATCGAGGCCGCTGTTGAGACGAGAGACCATGTTGGTCAAGCCGATGGCATCGATATCAAAGACGCCGGTGGCATTGGGATAGCTTCCCATCTTCGGAGGATCACCGGTGACCAGAAGCATGTTGCGTAGTCCAATCGCATGGGCTCCGAGCATATCGGACTGCATCCCGACGAGATTCCTGTCGCGACAGGTATAGTGGAGGACTGTTTCGATCCCGATCTTTTGCTCGATCATCACAGCTGTGAGGATAGCGCTCATGCGGGCGCTTGCGCGGGGACCGTCCGGTATGTTGACCGCATCGACACCAGCAGCTTTCAAACGCGCGGAGCTTTCCAGAATTTTTGTGGGGACAACGCCAGCTGGTGGCAAAAGTTCGACCGAACTGACGCGAATACCATGAGCAATCTTCCACGACCATTTCGACTTTTCAGCGAGGGGAATCGGTTGACAGAGGGGAGTGGCTGCTGTCTTTGGCTCGTCCGAAACTTGAATGTCGAGAGCCGGGCGCTTGGCATGATCGCCCTGCTCTGCCGTGCGCATGGCACGCTGGTGGCGATAGGCTTGAGCCATAGTCCGAATGTGTTCGGGCGAAGTTCCACAGCAACCCCCGATAAATTGAACGCCAGCCTGCAGAAAGTGTTTGGTAAATTCTGCCATATACTCGGGCGTACACATATAGATGGTGCGACCATCCAACTCTTTCGGAAGCCCAGCGTTTGGTTGCACTATGATAGGCACTCTGAGCTGCGGAAATATTTTTTGTACCAGCGTGAGCAGCGGCTGAGGACCGACGGAACAGTTAAAGCCAGCGGCATCAACACCCCATTCGATCACCTTTTGAATCGCCCACTCTGCGGGTGTCCCCACCGGTGTGAGACCGTCGGTCCCAACAGTGATCTGAGCTAGGAGAGGAAGTTCAGGTGCTACCTGACGGGCTGCGATAATTGCCTGCTGAAGCTCGCTGATGTCGCCAAAAGTTTCGAGGCAAATCAGATCCACTCCACCCTCTTTGAGACCTTGAATCTGTTCTGCAAACGCTTCACGAGCTTCTTGAAAGCTCGTTGGACCCCAAGGTTCTATGCGCACGCCGAGGGGACCGACAGACCCTGAAACAAAAGCTTCATCTTGAGCGACTTCGCGCGCAAGTTGGGCTGCCTTTGCATTGATGACTCGCGTTTGATCTTGCAGATTGTGCTTCGCAAGCTTGTAGCGATTGGCGCCCCAGCTGTTGGTGCTCAGGACCTCTGCGCCAGCTTTGAGGTAGTCGCGGTGCAGTTCACTGATGATCGCAGGACTGCTGAGGTTGGCGTCTTCAAAGCAGCGGTTGATAAATATCCCGCGGTTATAGAGCTCGGTGCCCGTAGCGCCGTCGAAAAGGAGTGGAATATTCTGCTCTAACGCCTCACGAAAGGTCTTGCATGGTTTCATCGCCAATCCCATTGAAGCCGGCCGATTAAGGCCCAAAAATGATCCTTTGACACAATCGGCTCATCATAATGCACCGCTTTAGGCTTGGAAAGGAAAAAGGGCCTTGCTCGAAAGCAAGGCCCAAAAGAAGGGAAGGAGTATGAGCAGACGCACGAGGCGGCTCATTCCTCTGCACCACGGGGACCATGGAGCAGGGGAATGCTCGCCTACTCAGCGTTAAGAGCTTTTTCGAGGGCGTCGCCCTCTTCATCGGACATGGGCGCTGTTGCAGGGGCTTTCATAGCCTTCGCAGGCGTAGCTTTTGCCCGCTGATCCGCGAGATCAGTGTCTTTCGGACGTGAGTAAACCTGCGCTTGGATACGACGGAGCATGAAGTTGGCTTTACGTTCCATGTCCACATTTTTGGTTTCAGGATCTTCCAAAAGGGCGGTCAGCTGCGACATGGCTTCTTTGCTGTCATTGCGTCCATACTTGGCCACCATGGCTAGATAGTAGCGTGCATAGGCGCTATGGGGCTCTTTGGCCTGAACCATACGAAAGGCCTGTTCGGCCTTGGCGAATTCGCCTGTGCGACTGAGAGCAATGCCTTGCCCAAGGGCGGCTTCGGTGCAACCGTTGCAGCGTGATACGACCGCCTCGAAGGTGTCACGAGCAGAAGCTGCATTGCCCATTTCAAGTTGCAAATGCCCGAGATTGAGGCCGCTGGCGACCTGCTGCGAGGAGGCATCAAAGGCTGTTTGAAAGTGCTTCATGGCCGTGCGGTAGTCATCGACGGTCGCGCCAGGCTTGTTCATCTCAGCGAGTCCAAGGATATTGTAAACCTCAGGGTTGCCAGGATGGTAGGAGTTCAAGAGGCGCGCGTAATAAGCCGCGAGGCTGAAATTTTTCTTCATAGCAAGACCGAGGGAGAGAACGGTCAGAGCGACTTCATCTTTGGGCTGCTTTTGCAGGTAGGCGCGGGCATCACTGATAGCCACATCCCATTCGCCCGTGCCGAGAGTTGCATAGAGGCGAATGTATTCGTCCTTAGTCGAGTTACGGATATCAACCCAGGTTTCACGATCGAGCTTGCGCAGGATATCGCGGCCCGAGGTCTGCTGGACGATAGGGTCTTTGCTGTAGCTCAGGCGAGTGACGGCCGGAACTTTTTCCTCTTTGCCGAGACGCGATAGGGTAGCACAGCTTGTTGAGAGAGCTGCTAGCGAGACAGATACCATGAAAACTTTCCACATACTCATGCTCCTTCAATCGAATCTTCAGATTCGCTACTTTTCTAGGGATCAGTCGGCGCTGGTCTTGACGGGCAGCCACTGCACATAGCCGTTGCCGATGGCACCATGTGAGCGATCAAAACTGCCGTTTGAAGTATTCACAACAATCTCTTGCGAAACATCCGGTACGACATCCCCACGTTCCGAGACACCCATGGCAGCGGCGTCGGCGCGCACTGCGGTTTGGCTGATGGTGCCGATGATGGCCAGCTTTTGCTGTTCGAAGCGATTGACTTGAGCAGCCTCTAAAGTCTGAGGAATCGTCAGGTTTTCTATGGCACTCAGGCTGTTGCGAGTGATCTCTGAAAGGCGCAGCATCGCAAGGCCACAGGAGTTGGAAAGTCCTGGGGCACACACTTTGTCATAGGCCGTGCGTGCTTTCTGAAACAGCGCATACTGTTGGGTCAGAGTTTGGTAAGGGTCGGTCTGCTCGAGGTTGAAGATCTCTTGCTTGGTCCCTTCAGCATCGCGCTCGGCGAGCATGAAACGTGTGAGAGCGAGAGCTTCGACCACAGCGCGATCATTGAGGCCTAAGCGACTCAGCTGAGCTTCGATCTGAGCAACGCGGCCCATATCGTTACGGCTGACGGCGTAGCGTGCTTCGAAAGCGAGAGTTTCAGCCAAGACAGCAGGATTGTTGTTAGAAAGTTCGCGCGCTTTGCGAGCTCCCCAGTAAGCGTGCTCGGGTTCGCCATAACGTTCCTCGATAGCCATCGCTTGCAGGGCTGCTTCGATGCGTTGCTCGCGTTGAACCTGAACGTCTTCGGCTTGCGCCATGTAAGCCCGGATGGCATTGCCGTAGATTTCACGGCCCATGTAGAGAGGGATGAGCGTCATGCGAATCTCAGGAGCCTTTGGATCACGGCTGTAGTTAGTGGCAAATTTTTGATAGAAGAAGATGGTTTGGTCTTCCCACGCCATGGCAATAGACCAGCTTCCGCCCAGGAGCAGTGCCTCACGCTCAAAGGTTCCGTTCGGGTATTCGTTGACGAGAGCGTACATGGTCTCCACCGAAACGGGGTGCTTATTATCGTTATGGAAGGACTTGCCAAGGATCAGCATGGCTTCAGGACGACGGCCTTCGCTGCGATAGGACTTGATAAATTCGGCCAATTTGCTTTCGGCTTGCGGATAGCGGCTGTTACCAAAGTGTTCTTTGCCACCTTCAAAGAGGGCGTCAGCAAGCAGTTGTACAGGCTGCAGGGCCCTATCCTGAAACAAGGGGACCAACTGAACCTTTAGGGCAAGGCGGCTCATGTCTTCTAGCTTTTGCCACTGTTTTGCCGTCTTATAGCTCGAGAGCATCAGTCCGCCTGCGCGAGCTGCATGAGGGCCCTGGCTGTTTTTGGCAAGCATGTCGGTCCACATTTTGAAAGCTTTGGGGGCCTGACCTAAGTTGGCTTGCAAAAGCCCAAGGTGCGCGAGTTCATCCCACTGACCTGTGACCTGAAAACGCTCCTGATACATCTGACTCAAGACCTGACGCTGCTCGATGTGATCGCGGGGAATACCGTTCCAAGGAGCTTGATCTGGCCATTCCGAAAGCTTGCGTTGTGATTCCATCGCGAGGAGGAGAAAGCCTTGAGCCTGCTGACCTTGGGTCGCTTGCTTGAGCTCCATATAGGTCCGTACGGCATCGCCATGCTGAGCATTGAGAACATAGAGCTTGGCGATATCAGCTTTCATAGGGATTTTTTCGCCTTCGCTAGCCGATTGGGCGATATAAACTTTGCTCATGCGTATGGCTTCGAGACGAGACGTGCGGAGGCTCTGCTTTTGCTTCGCTTCGCTCACCAATTGGGAAACGAGTTGGCGATGACGCTGCTGCAGATGACCACGGAAATCTTGATGTAATTTTTCACTGCCCGAGCCGAAGACCTGAGGCGACTCTGTTTGAGCGCTCAGGCTGAGAAGAGCCTTCTCGTAGGCTTGGGGATTTTTAGAACTTTGAAATTGGGCACTTTCGAGATCGAGGATGCGCTCTTCGATTGCGGCAAGTTTCGCTTGGCCTCGGTATTGGGTCCCAAGCTTACGATAAAAGCTCAGAGCTCCTGCATAGTTGCCGACTTGGGTATTTTGGAGAACGATACGTTCGCTAAGGGCGTTGCCTAACTCGAGATCTTTGATCGATGCAGGAGATATAGGCGCTTCACTCCATTTGAGGCGAGCGCCCTGCTGCTGACGCCAGATACCAAGAACAGCATTAAGACCTTTTTCGCGATCGCTTCCCGAAAGTTTCGCAGCCTGGACTCCTGCTACCTTGAGGAGCTTTGCACCCTCATCATGCTGACGGGAAAAATAAAGGAGGACAGCAAGGCGACCTTGCGAACCAAAGCTCGCGGCGTCGCGGAGAGTATGGCCTTCATCTTTTTTGCTCTTTTTCAGCAGAGTTTCTAACCAGGTGCTGCGTTTGTCTTGAGCTTCGCTCATATTCTTTTGGGCTTTGCTCAAAAGACTTAACGATACAGTCTCATCGTTCAGATAGCGGCTTGTCGCGATATGGTAGTAAGCGCGGCTTTCGACTTTCGGGTTTTTGCTGAGAGTGATGACTTCACTCGCATAGCGCTGGATAGACGAGCGGGCTTGATGGAGGCGCTGATTGATAGTTGCGGCATTCATAGAGCTATGGACGCGACCAGCGAGAGCATCTTCATAGAAGTAGGCAATATTCGCGAGTGATTCATAGAGCTCCGTGGCGAGCTCCATCCGGCGATTACCCTTGGCGATGGCTAACTCGCGGGAGAGTTGGGCAATCTCTTCTTCAGCTTTTTGAGCATAGATTTCGTCAGTGATACGACGCGTGGTGAGACCCGGGTCGCGCAAAGACTCTGCGATGAAGGGGACTTCACTGCTGAGACCAGAGAGCGGAAGAATGGGATTCCATTCGGCTGCTTTGGCAACTTGCGCCCCAGCACAGAGGGCGAAACATGAGAGCGATAACCAGCATAGAGATCGTTTCAGCTTTTCCACAGGGGGCTCCACACAACTTCCATTCGAACAGCAACAGGACCGCAACCCAGGGTTTGCAAGCTTAGGGCCAAAGCTTTGATGGGTTAAAAAAATAATGGATTCAATGGGTTATGAAGTTAAAAAAGGGGGGGTGTGCGCCTAGCTTCATGGCGCGCTGTCGTTCTCTTGCACAGTTTTACTCGGGGAGGTTTTGCAGATCAGGGTCTTGGGAGCGCGGTTTGGGCTGGTGCATTTCCTTGAAGAGGCGCAATGAACGAATCATAGGAACGTTTTCTTCGTTGGCCTCAGCTCTGAATTTGATGATGAACAGATAGAGAAGACCAAAACAGATGAGCGTCAGCAGGATAATAGCAAGTTCCCTGGGTATAAAACTGACAATTGAGCGAAGAGTTTTGCTCATGTCTAAGCTAGATTCACTATGCGTCAAAGTTTTTGGAGGTAACTCTTTGGGTGAAAGGTCCCAGTCCACTTTGGGTTCTACTGGCATCGTTGCGACAGGAATCTTTACTTCAGGGACGGGAGGTAGGACAAGCTCTTTCACTGTCTCCAAAGGAACATTCCTACTCCCTTTTGAGGTAAAGCCTTGCTCCTCAATTTGCGCGCTGTAGTATTTGATAAGACTTTGAGCAAGAGTTGCTTTTTCCTCTTCTAAAATATCCGTGAGGATTGCCTCGCAATGATAGGGAAAAGCTTTGACCGCAGGCTTTTCTCGCTTTTCACTATGAATGACTTTCATGTGAATGCGTCGTCCTAGACTGGTCTGAAGAAAAGGTGCTTCGACTGATGAGAGCGAAAAGCGGCCGAGTGAATAAGGGAGACTCACCTCTATAGCTTCGGGATGCAGATGAATGATGCGTGCGGACAAGATAATGCGGGCGTAAGATAAACGATGGTATTTGGGAATAAATGTTACACCTGTTCTGATACTTTGCGGGGGACCAATTTTTTCGGCAAGAAAATTTGCTAAGTCTTTCGGCATATCGTTGAGTTTTTGAATCAAGTGATTCTTTGGAATGTCAGAAAATTCATCCAAAGAGGTCTCTGTTCCGATAACGAAGATCGGAAGATCCCTAGGTAACTTATCCATCATCTGACGAAAATTTTCGCGATGAATACCGCGACACATTTTGTCCTCAATGATGATGCCATCAGGCCCAATATAGCGAGGCTCATGGATCATATTGGTCTTGTTTAGTGCAATCGAAAGATGAAAACGTTGAGGATCAAGCTGCATCAGTATATCTTTGCGAAATTCTTTTGTACGAATGATGCTATAGATACGATAGGGGTCTCTTTGTTGTTGCTGGCTGAGAAAATTGACTAGGGCGCGCTTTTTATCTTGGTCTGCTTGAGAAACATCCCATTGACATAAAAGTGCGTCTGAGTATCTGAAATGAAGATGGGATTGATGATGCTCAAGAACTTTAAACGCAAGCTTTTTGAGACCCATAAAAGCAGCAGGTCCACCTGTGAGATGCAATTGCGACCCAATAGGCGGAGTGAGGCGCGTTTCTATCCAAAACTCGTTTTCGGTCATCCAACTTATGCGCGCAGGGACATGAATCGCAGCGAGGAGCCGCGCGGACAACTGAGGCGATGCTTCAGTAAGGGCCGAAACTTGTCCCGACGATGAGTAAATAAAGCGCCGTATCCATTGCTCTGGCTTGAGATCGATGGGGATGATGTCTCGAAAGCCAAGTGCTGCCGCTAAATCGCAGAGATCTCTGTCAACTTTGGTCAAAGAAAGCAGAAAGCGAACGCCAGCATACTCAGGATGTATGGTGAGAGTCTGGAGCTGGTCTCTCCATCGCGAATCCTGAAAGTCATCACTGATCACAATTGTGCCTAGTCGCTTCTGAGAGAAATTTCGAGAGAGGGAGGCAAAGTCATCAAGCGCTATAACTTCAAATTGGAAACGACGTAAGATTTCGATCTTATCCTCAATGAGTTTCGAGGATTGAGTCGAGATCCAGTATATTTCCCGCTTACTGTTCAAAGCTACTCCCAGAGACACGTGAAGCGAATGCTTTCGCACTTTGTGGATTCGGTCAATTTCATTCAATGTTTACAAAATAAGTAGAATCTCAGTCAGCGGAGAAGTCCTAAGCTTCGGAATCGCCAAGGGTAACAGTTGCTATTTACAGCTTGTAAAATCGATTGTGGCAGAGAGTCCAGAGGGTGCGCTAGCTTGTGTCAGTTTGGGATTGTGCTATGCTAAAGGAGTGCGGAGCTCTTATTTTCTCGCTTTTTGTTGCTTTGCAATAGAGGGATTTTCATGGAAATCAGTAGTTTGATAGGACCTTTTATTGCTGTCGGTATGATCATTGGTGGGATGATTGCAAAGGGAGCTACTCACCTAATCCCAGAGATCATGCCGTGGTCTCATGGTGGAATCCCCTCTATACTCATCGTAGTAGGCGGTACTGCTGGAGCTCTTCTCGTAGCCTACCCCATGACCGATTATGTGGCAGCTCTTAAAGGTTTTATGCTTTACCTGAAAAAACCTGATGCGAATCGCGATGAGATTGCTGCCAAAATTATTGAGTTGGCCCAGGTAGCACGTAAAGAATCTATCCTCGCGCTCGAAAAGCAAAAGGATTCGATATCTTTCGCCCCTCTGCGTAAAGCCGTCAAGCTCGCGGTCGATGGCACGGACCCCACTGTTCTCCAGGATACTTTGGAAACCGAAGCACACTTTCACATGGAAGAGGCTGAGGTAGCTGTTAAGTTTTGGGAAGACATTGGAGCTATTGCCCCAACGATCGGGATTCTTGGAGCTGTTATCGGTCTGATGAACGTGATGGGAAAGCTGGATCAGCCTAAGGAAATCGGTCCGGGTATTTCTGTTGCGTTCATTGCAACTCTCTATGGTGTTGGTATCGCAAATATTATCGGGATTCCAATCGGTAAAAAGCTTAAACGCAATGCTATCTTGCATCACTACGCATTCGAGATGGTGATTATTGGTATCGATGGCATTCTTTCAGGATTAAATCCAAAAATTATTGAAGAAAAGCTTAAGGTTTTCACTAATTCTCATGAAGAGGAATGAGGTCAAAGGATCCGACTTCATCGAGTAACGAAGGATAGGTTGTGGCAAAGAAGCAAAAGTGCCCTGCATTTGAAAACCATGAACGCTGGCTGGTTAGCTTTGCGGACATGATGACACTTTTGTTTTGCGTGTTTGTGGTTCTTTATGCTTTGAAGCCAGAAGGCAATCCAGAGCCTGCGATAAAACAAGCAGCGGCTTCGATCCAAGAATCTTTTACCGATCTTATCGAGGATATTCCTGAAAAAGTCCGTGTAGGTCCCACCGAGCAGGGTTTTGGTATCTTCGAGCATCGTAAGGGCGATCGTATTCGGCCTCCGATGATACAGAAATTCCCCTCCATGGATCGCAGCACGCGGGTGATTGAGTCCGATATGGAACGCGTTCAAGAGTTGCTGAAGCTTCGCCTCTATGGTCAGCAGAAATTTAGAGACCAGGAGAAAAAAGGTGAGGGCCAAGAACGGATTGTAAGCGTTGAACGTGATCCCGATGGCTTTCGAGTTCGCCTCTTAGCGACCCATTTTTACAAACCTGGCTCTTATCGTGTGAGTCAAGAAGCGATAAAGGATCTCCAACAGGTTGGCAATATCCTTAAAGAGCTGGGCAAGCCGATTACTGTGGAAGGGCACACCGATTCTGTCCCTTCGAAAGGGGAGCTTGGCAACTGGGAGATTTCGAGTTTGCGGGCCTCCTTTATCGCACGCTATTTTATCGATGATCTGAATTTTTCACCGCAGATGGTATCCGCTGCAGGTTATGCCGACACGCGACCGATCGCGAGCAACGCTACTGAAGAGACTCGGAATCTGAATCGGCGTATCGAAATTAAGGTGCATTACAATGAAGAGCAATAGAAAAGCTGACCAGCCAAGCCCTTCCTCGTGGCAAAAATGCCTTCGGAGTTTTTGCTTGTGTTTGGGCTTTGTGCCCCTCTTAAGTGCTTGTGATCCCTGGCATCGCGAAAAGTGTGAATGGTATTTTGAACCGGACTTTGATCGCGTCGAATCCGTGGAGCCGGGTTGGGTTGCTCTGTGTGCTCGCAATCGTGTGGTCAATAAGCAAAAGTGTCTGTTTAAGGCTAGGCTCGAGTATGCTCAGGCCCTTCAGGGTAAGCCCTTTCGCCTGAATTCGGTCAAAGTTGACGATGGTCCCTACCCTAAGGAAATTTCCAGCGTCAAAGTCTGTAAGCCTGAATCTGATTGAAAGGAGCCTATCCGCTCTTGGATAGGCTTTGGGAATTGATTTCAGCGATCACCGAGTTCCTGCACGGGTCGTGCATCCATCGGATATTTTTTGCGAAAGCGATTGATCTGCTCTTGAGACATTGTGATGATGTCGCGAGAAACGTTCCAATTCACTTTTTCCGAACACGGCGGCGTTGTGAGAGAACCAGGGTAGTTGTAGACCGCAAGTTTTCCTGGCAAAAGAGCTCTTGGATCGAAGCTCACACCTTTGGGTTTGATCGTGACTCCCGATTTATAGGGCATGTAATCCCACAGCTTGGCAAACTCGGCATGTTCAGCGCCAGCTTTGATCATCACCCCAATCACAGCCAATTCACCCTTAGCTGTGGCATGCACGAAATGCACTTCCAAGATAGTTGATCGCCCGCTCACTAAATGTTCGCTGGGTGTGTGGAAGTGAAACTGCTTGAGTTCATACTTTTTACCTGCAATCGTCGCAAAATTCCCTGGGGCAACGCTGTACTGAACCGTGTGCCCGTTGTCGATGACTTCGAAGGTGCTGGTGCGATAGTCGAGCTTCACGGTCTCTTTTGCTTCCCAAGTGTCGGGAATATTGATGGGGCTCTGCTGAGTCCCTGAGTCGCAGAGCTCAAAGTCAGGACTGAGGCGTCCCCAGTATTTGGGGCCAAGTTTGCCGGTATAGTCCCAGTGGACAGCATGGGCTGCTGCAGGAGCATGTTCCTTGGATTCCTTTGCCTTGCTTTGGACTTTGCTTGCCTTAGGGTGTGCCTGCTCAGGAGTGTCTTCAGACTCTTCTGCTTCTTCAAGCTCTGCAGCTTTTGCTGCAAGCTTCATCCGTGCCGATTTAGAACTGGGGTGAGCCGCAACTTCCTTCTTCTTGCTAGGCTTAGCAACTACAACTTCTTCCTCGT
>CANGNB010000066.1 GCA_947454545.1 Oligoflexaceae bacterium | reverse complement strand
CGACAATACCTTGCGTCCTCCCCTCTGGGATACGAGTGAGCAGCTGGTGGCTGAAGGATTGGAACCCTTGCTGAAGCTTTTACTTGCGAGTGAATCTGTTCTCGAAGCTTCGGGTGACCCAGATCTGTGGGTGAAGTTATGTCAAAGCATTCTCTTGCCGAGTCTAAAAAAACCGGCAAGTGAGCTCTTCTTTTGGCTGCAAGATCAGCGTTTGGGCTTGCGCAGTCCAGAGTTGCTCCTTGAATCCTGGCGTGATCCCAAACTCCGTGCCCTGCAGCTTAAAGTCTTGCGCGCTTTTCGACAGGTGCCTCGGGAGCTGCTCATCGATGCGCTGGAGAGCGTAGAAGGTACAGCAGATTCCATGGCGCGTACCATTCACTTTTTGAGCGAAAAATTGCAGTGGCGCGACACCAAAGGAGCGAGCTACGCCTATGGCCTTGTGGCCCTTGATCAGGGCTTTGCGGACCAGGCCCGCTATCTCAAACAGCAGGTGGAGTTGCTTCGCTACTGGCTGCTGCAAAGTACGACAGAGGAAAAATTATGATCCGTGGTCTTACCCTTGTGTTGACGCTTGCGCTGAGTCTATGGAGCTGCGGACGTTCGAGCTCGGGGCCGGATTGGCAAGTTCAAAGGCAAAATCCAGAGGCCCCAAAGGCTCCAAAGGCCGAGCTGCCTTTGCCATCAGTCGAGCAAGGTGAGCCGACGCTTCACGCGTCCGAACCTAAGGCTTTAGCCCGGCCTGAACCTCTGATTCCTGAAGTCTTGCCGCCACTCACCAAAGACTCCCCTTTACTCCAGCAAGACCTGGCTCCCGTCGATCGTCTCTGTCAGGATGAAAAATTTGGGCAGCAAGGTCTCGAAGCCTGTGCTCTGCTGCCTTCTGATAGGACAGTGTCACGGTATGCTTCTCTCACTCTTCAGTTTTCTCTGGCACGGGCTGACGGGGGTGAGCTCTTGCCACGCAAGGCGATGGAAGCGGCTTTTTCCCTCGAGGCACCTGATGGGACTTTGGTGGCGGGAAGCTTGGTTTGGAAAGACAAACGGACCCTGATATTTGACCCGTACGAAGCGCTTTTACCGGACACTCTTTATCGACTAAATCTTAGGTCACGGCCTGGCGATCCTTCGCGTCCTGTGTCGAGTCAAGGTCGACTCATGGTTCCCCTGGCGATGCGTGTGCGCACGGCGCCAAGCTTTTCGCTGACGCAGAGCCTTGCTTCCTATCCACTCGATAGCGTGCAGGGACTGGTGCTCGATCAGCGTTTGGTGCCGCAGCCCATACTGCAGTATACCGTCGATCCTGCTTCCTATTTAGAGTCCTTGAGTTTGCGAAGGCTCGGAGAGTCGCGCAGCTTGGAACTCTGCCGTAAACCCTGTCCTGGCGGCTCTCAAAATCTGGATCTGAATGCCTATAAAGATCTCCAGCCTAAGTCTGGACTCAATGCCTACCAATGGGTGCTCGAAGGGCCAGGCGGCAGCAAGAGCTATCGTCAGTTTTCCTTTCACTGGGGGATTGCTGCGGAACATCCCGAATCGCCCATCAGCGGGGGTCTAGCTGTAGCTCTGAGTCAGGATAATGGATTGAAGGCTTTTTCCGAGCTGCTCAGTCGCTTTGCTTCGGGTCAGTTTACCCTCGACTATGTGGCTCCAGATGGGGCACGGACTCCGAAGCAGACCTTCAATCAGATCATGAATCTCAAACAGGGCCAATACCCGCAGGATATTCCGTCAGGCTGCTCAGCAGAAAGCCCCTCGCGATTTGCTTTTCTAGAGAATTTAGGGCCATTTTGTGGCCTCAAGGTCAGCGGACAATCGCCACTTCTCGGAGGGCTCGTGGGAGCCGTCCAGTATCGGGCGAGTGCCGATATTTATGTGAGCTCGATGCAGATTGAAGAGGCTGAGCAGAATGTGGTCGCAGGCTTAGAGCCTACCGAGTCCTCAATGCTTGTGCGTCTTGGCGTCAAGAGATTTCGTGGGACTCTCAAGGTCGTGCTTCACATTGAAGACGCTCGCTACCTCCTTGGACTTCCTGTCCCGGGAGCTACGGGGATGTTTGCTTTTGATACGGGTTTTTCGATGGCAGGACCCTTGCGTGAAGCGCTTGCTAAGACCGATATTCAACAGCAAGACGGTCGCCTTCAGATGCAGATTAGGGGGCTTTCACAAGTCGATCTGAATCAAAATCTGTTTGAGAAGCCTGCGCAGGATGCCCTCTTTGATACCCGGACATGGAACCAGAACGTGACCGTTTCGAAGGTCAAGCAGATCGATGCGGAAGGTGGAGTTTGGGCGAGCGTAGTCAACTGGGTCGTGAACCAGGCAGTGAGTGCTAAAGTAGAAGATTTTAAGCCTCAGATTGTGAATGGCGTTGCTCGCGATATGATACAGATCGTGGCTCCTCAAAGCCTCAATACGCTCGTTACCCAGCTCGACCAGGGGCTCAGCGTACCCCTACCTTACTATCTACCCAAAGCTTTAGCTCAGTCCAAGGCCATCGTTGCCGGAAATCTTGTTGGTCCCATCGCTCTTCGTCAGGGCGCTCAGCAGCGATTTTTACAGACAGCTCTCAAGGCTAAAATCGACCTCGAGACTTCGATGCCCTCTGCAGAACCTCTTCCCACACGCGGTCGAGCAAGCTATCTCCGTGAGCGAGCCGAAAATTTTTCGGGAGTCGCGATTGCAGACGAAACTCTCAAAGGCTCGGGTAATCTTGTGAGTCTGCACATCGATGTGCTGAATCAAGCCTTGTTCCGCCTTTGGCAGAAGGGTTTACTTAACCTCACTGTCGATAAAGAGTTCACTCGTATGATCGAGCGTTTTGCGGTCTTTGATCCGGCTCGCCAAAAAAATGGGAAAGAGATATTGCTCGCGGAGTTCATTCCCAAGCTCCTCGGAACAGGGATCGATAGGATTCAAGCACAGACGGCAGCAGGCGCGACACTCATTGTAGGCCGTGAAGATCCCATCCACCTGCGTCTCGATCCTCGTCTCCCGCCGCGGCTCGTGGTGCAGCGGACTCCGGACGGAGAGCCACGCTTTATGCTGACTCTTGGCGAGGCCTATGTGCATATCGAGGGTGAGCATGAGGGCAAGCCCTACGTTCTGGCTCGGATGCGTTTGGCTATGCAGGCAAGCACTCAGATACGCTTTGGTGCTTATAGCAATCCCCGTAAGCTCAAGGCGTTTGTGGGAGCAGGATCCTTGCGTATGGAAATATCCAAAGACGCTGGTGATCTCGACCACTTTGTCGAGATCTTGGAAGATCGCGAGAGCAATCCGTTTGGGCTTGATTTGCCCAAGCTGCGCGATACCGTCCAGCCTATGGTGGAAGATCTCTTTATACCGCTCTTTAATGATGCCCTTAGAGAATTGCCTCTCGTGGGTTTGCGTAGCTGTGGCCTCGAGCTTGATCTCGCTCAGACTGCTTTTGTACCCCAAAAAGATCGGGACGTTTTGAGTCTTCGAGCTTTCCTAAAAACCTATCCCTATCGTGGTCACTGTGCTTTGCAACCGGACTATGAAACGCCTCCTGAACCTTTGCCTGATGTTGGCGACGATCCCGTCCGACCGGATCGTCCCGAAACCAACGGCGGTGGTACAGATGCAAGCGCAGGAGAACCTGTGAAGCGTGATCTGGCCTTTGATCTGGCAAGAATACCTTTGAAGCTAGGGGATACCGGGAAGGTACCCGAAGTTGCCAATGAGTGCCAAAAACAGGTCTTTTTCGATGTTTCCTGTGCTGTGGCTCAGGTGATTTATCTGCAAAAAGACGGGCAGCCAGTCCTCGATGATCGGGGACGACCTGTCTACGATCACACTCAGATCAATCTCTATACTTTGGTGCCAAAAGCTAACTATGCTCTCCGAGTGGGAGCGGTGCCTTCTGTAGAGGCGCAATTCTTTGCCTTTCAGAACTGGCCTGAGTATGCCCAAGGCTTTGAAGATCAGCTCGTATTCAAAGACTCCATCGCGATGAAGCCGCAAGAGACCCAGTACGGCCTTTTTAAACGCCACTATGTCGACTATGAAACCAACTCTCCTAAGGCTTCAGGCTTCATCCCTATTCGGAGTGTAAGTTTGCATCGCGTCTTGCCCAAGCCCTTCGCTGGGGCTTTAGTGTCCACAGAATTCTTTGCGGATCTTTCGCCAGATGTCGTGGTGCCGGAAGGGAAGGCCCCGCTGCATGGAGCCGAAGGTCTCGATTATCACGTCGGAAATATCCATATCCTGGATTGCGGTAGTCTGGATTGGTGTCATGACTCCGATCAGTGGCTCGTGATCTACGACTCCAAGCTACGTCCTGAAGACAAGAGTATTCCTGAAGAGGTTTTGCCCTATCTCAAGGCCGCTTTGAACTCAATTTTGGCAGGGATGTTTCCTTAGTGTGCGCAGTCCCAGGACGGCTTTGGGACCTTGCTTTCAGGTTTTTGCTTATCATCTTGACCTAGCCAAGGAACTCCGGTAGCAGAGGGTGTCCAGGGACTGATCGCCGTCCCTATGGTTTTTTTTCAGGAGTGCCGCATGATTTCCTATCTTGGTGTAAGCATTGACGAACTGCTTGATATCTTCGACGCCTCTTTCGCTTTCTCGGACAATCGTCCCGACCGCGAACTTGTGTTGCCTATCGAAGTTTCGGAATTCGAAGGGGAAGATGCTGAAGCCGAAGCCGACGCACTCGAAGCCAGCGATGACGAAATGGAAGACGACGAAGACGAACTTTCCGATATCTTTGTAGATGACGCAGGTCAGTTGCATGCCTACGGCGAAACGGTTGCCTTCGCAGCCGAATCAGCGGTTGAATTTCTCACCGACTACATCCTTACCGATGACGTGGATGCTGATTGGTTGACCTTGGATCAAGCCCGCGGAGCCCTGTTGGCCTTGCGTATCCTCTTGCCCGAACTTGAAGAAATTCCAGAAGTCGAGTGCGCTTACAGCTTCGAGATCGCTCGTGATGGCAAAACTGGCTTTCCTTGCCACATCGAGATGAAGAGCTTGGACCCTGAAACAGCTGGAAAAGCCAAATTGGTGGCCACCCAGGAAAGCTACAAGGGCGTTTTGCGGGATAGCACAGCTCTTGTTGAACTCTTCGCGGAAGCAGGTATTCCTGAAGACGACCGCTCCCTTCTCGCCGATGTTCTCACTGAAGGCATTCTTACTTTGGCTGAAGAACAGTGCGGTATTATCCTCGATGTGAAGTCGTTTGTAACGACTCTCGCTCAGGCAGCCAAAGAACTGAAGTTCGACGAAGAAGAGCTCGAACTCCAGCACTGATAAGCTTTTTAAGGCCTGCAGGCGTATCGATTCGGTGGTGTTTCTCCACCGTATCCGCCTGCAGGCTTTTTTTTGTCTATAAATTCATGTTCTTAGCTTTCAAATCCCTTCCCCTCGAAGATCCTGTGCACGGAGACTCAGCTGAGAAGCGTGCCCTAGCGGGGTCAAAAATATCCATAAGCAATTGAAATTTATATTGATAATGAAATCCGAAGGACGAATTCCCACTCTTGGATTAAGTCCGGAGTCACCTTAGCCGATCAAAGGTCCATCATTGGGTTTAGGCCTTGGGTCGACCTAGTTGCGGCAGAGTTGGGAGCTCGAGTGAGCAATTACGACAACAATCTATCCGTACTCGTCTTGTCTGCTCAGAAAGAGCATGCAGACGCCGTGTTGAAAGCTCTTCGCAAGCTGGAGCTGACTCGAGTGACGGTCATGGACAATGGAATCGAAGCGCTCAAGGAGCTCCAGGATAGCAAATTTGGGTTTCTGATCTGTGATCAGAACATCCGCTATATCAAGGGCTGGCTCCTTGTAAAAGAGATCAAGACAGCAGAAAATCTGCCTAACATACCGGTGATTCTCTTTGGTAAAGAAGAAGTTCCCGATACTGAAGAGAACCTGAAGCGTTACGGAGTCTTAAAATACCTCCGCTTTCCGGTGTCGAGCTCTGAGTTGGACTTCATGATCCACTCAACGCTTTCGATCTTCAATACGTCCGGTACAATAGAGAATAAGTATACGAAAGCTAAGGATTCACTCCTTAATAATCAAAACGACGATGCTATCGAGCGCTACTCGGAACTGCGTTCCTTGACCAAAGGAAGCGCAAGGAGTTCCTTGGGCTTGGCGCAGGCCTACCTCCAAGATCAACAGGTCAGTAAAGCGAATCAAGTGATCGAAGACATCGCCAAAAGCGATGAGGATTCGCCTACACGTTCACTGCTTCAGGCCAAAATTCATCTCAAAAATCATGAGCTCAATGCAGCCATGGGTTTTATCTCGCAGATCTTGAAGGAAATGCCTGACGGATTTTACTTTAGTAAGTGTGTCCGTTTGCTTATGGACTTTCATCAGTACCCAGCGGCCGTTCCCATTTGTCGGGAAGCCTTGGAGAAAGATCTGAAGCGTCCCGAGTTTTATGTGTGCTTGGCGAAGGATCGCTACACAGCTCAGGATTTCGAAGGAGCTCTGTCCCATATACTCCAGCATGAAAAAGCTTTTGGTATGACCAACGAGTTGTTCAATCTGCGCGGGGTATGCTACAAAAAACGCGGTAACTACGAAAAAGCATTAGACTCTTACGAGCAGGCCCTGCGCCTCCATCCTACGGATGCCAAGGTGTACTTTAACCTCGCTATGTGCTCGATTCATATGAAGCGAACCGATGAGGCTGTCACTTATCTTGAAAGCTGTTTGAAGTATGCTCCCGATTTTCCAAAAGCACGTGAAAAGCTGGATGAAATCCAGAAGAGGGCTTCGGCATGAGCGAGTTTGAGTCAGCATTTGATGAAGATCTCATAAACGACCTCATGGGCTCGTCGGACGCCGAGTTCGAGCTGCGGGTCGTTTCTATCACAGACAAGCATGCCAAGGACTTGGTGCAGGAATTTGCGACCACTTACCCATCGGTGAAGGTGCTCTCTGCTCAGTATACTGACGATCCTCGCGTCATCCTTGATGGGGCCGATGTTGTTCTGATTGAATGCCGTGTGCTAGAAGGCTTCAATGATCTGAAGCTGATCAATCAAATCCGCTCGGCGCGACCTCTCATTCCCATCATAGCTCTCAGCCCTAATATGGACTCCGAGTTTATCATGGCAGCCTATGAAAATGGTGTGGTGGACTATCTGAATGTGGATATTCCCAGTGAGCTTCTGCTAGCAAAAATCCGCACAGTCTACCGACTGTCAGAGGCGGCACGCTTTTTAGAGACCAAGAACCAAGAAGTTGTCGATACCATGCGTTCGCTGCGTTCTTCTAAGGAAAAGCTGAAGAACGAGATCAACTCTCGGATCAATGCTGAGACGCAGAAGGAATTTGCCGAAGAACTTGCTTCGATTAACCAGCAGAACAAAGAGATACTTGATAACCTTAGAGAAGCTTTTTTTATCGTGCAATCGGATCTGCGCATTGGAGAATCCACGTCAGCCTCGTGTCGCTCCCTCTTTGGTTGCGATATCGGTTGCCGGGAATTGGGACAAGCCCTCAATCTTGCCGAAAACAAAGAGGATTACATCCGTCTCACGATGGAACAGCTGTTCGAAAATTTTATGCCTCTTGAAGTGACTATGGGCCTGTTTCCAACCCGTGTGTCAACACAAGATGGTAAAATCCTGGATTTGAAGTACACACTCGTCAGTGATAAGGATCAAACCCCTAAAAAGGTGATCGTGGTCGCTACCGATATGACCGAGGGTGTGCGCCGTGAGAAACAATTCGTCAAAAAAATGAAGCTGGTGAACTGCTTGTTCTCGATCTTGCAGAATCATAGCGCTTTCGAAGACTTCCTTTATGACTTCAAGCGTGACCTGGCGACTATGCGTGAATCTATGCATAGGGAGACCGTGCTGAGGATTTTACACACCATCAAAGGGAATGCCGGTGTGTACCATATGGATTTCATGTCGCGTCGTATCCACAGTATCGAGACCCTGATCACCAAAAGTGAGATGGATGATCCGCAATTTTTTGCCTACATTCAGACTGTTGTCTATGATATTGAAAAACGCATGGAACGTTTCATTGATAAGCACCATGCGATCTTAGGCATGAGCTATCGTGCCCCCAAACGGGATCAGTACATTGTCACAGGACGCCAGATCAAAAATCTTACGCAGATCGCGAGCGATATAGAAAAGCTCGGCAAAACGGCTTTGCTCGATGAAATCTCGGCTCTGCGCTATCGGCCGCTCAGCATCCTCTCGAGCTCGTTGGTTCAAGTCGCTAAGCGTACGGCGAAAAAACTCAACAAGAAGGTGCATGTGGGAATCGAGGGGGGCGAATTCCGAGGCGATCTCGAGATGCTTTCTCCTCTGTTTCGTAACCTTGTGCACATCATTAACAATGCCTGTGACCATGGCATTGAGGCAACAGAAGACCGAGCGAGCTCACAAAAGCCCCCAGTCGGCCACATCAATATCTCCTTTAAGCCCCACGACCACGGTCTTGGGATAAGCATCGAAGATGATGGCCAGGGCATGAGTCGCGACCGACTGATCGAAGTGGCTCGCCATAAAAAGCTTATGACGGATGCCGAACTCAACAAGCTTAGCGATGAGCAAGCCTTTCACCTCATTTTCCTCGATGGCTTTTCAACGTCGGCGACCGTATCCGATACTTCGGGACGTGGTGTCGGTATGTCCGCAGTGAAGGCCGAAATCGAGCGCCTAGGCGGCGAGATTCACATTCACTCTGTCGAAGGAAAAGGTACGCGCTTTTCCCTCTTCATACCCAAAGTGACCGTTCTCGACGAAAGTGGAGAGGCAGCCGCATAGGCGTCTCTTTGACCTTCATTCCTCATTTCAAGTTTCCCTAAGGCTGTCTAGCCGAACACCATCTTCCGTGATATGTAAGAACACTTACGCTCTGTGTGTTCAAGCCAGTCTGATGGAAAGGTGTGAGGGATGGAACTGAACGATAACCCCCAGTTGTACAAAATACGTCACTCTTTGGCGCATGTGTTGGCACAAGCCGTCCAACTCAAGTTCCCCGAGGTGCAACTTGGCTTTGGCCCTCCCATCGAACACGGCTTCTACTACGACTTTGACTTTGGAGCGAAGACACTGAGTGAAGCGGATTTGAAGGATATTGAAAAGGCGATGAAGAAGATCATCGGCCAAAATCAAAACTTCGAATACTTCGAGTATGACTATGACGGCGCCGTCGCCTTTTTGAATGCCCACCGCGGGGAGCCCTACAAGCTCGAGAATCTGCAAAAGCTGCGTGATCAGGGCGTGACTGTGTTTACGTTCTATCGCAATGGCAAGTTTCTCGATGTCTGCGAAGGTCCACACGTGGAGCGAACAGCGCAGTTGCCTGCCGATGCCTTCAAACTCGATCGGATCGCTGGGGCATATTGGCTTGGTAGCGAAAAGAATAAAATGCTGACGCGTATCTACGCTCTGGCCTTCACGACGAAAGAAGAGCTCGACGCTTACCTCGCGCGCCGCAAGATGGCTGAAGAGTACGACCACAAGAAACTCGGCAAAGAGCTGGATATTTACCACTACGAAGACATCATCGGCAAAGGTTTGCCGCTGTGGTTGCCAAACGGGACAGTCATTCGTGATGAGATCCAACGCTATGCTGTGGAAATGGAATTTAAGTACGGCTATAAGCGGGTCGCCACACCCAATATAGCTAAGGGTGATCTCTACCTGCGTTCGCAGCACTTGCCAGCTTATAAAGAATCGATGTTCCCACCTATCGTGCTTGAAGATGATGGGCAGAGAACCGAGTACTATCTCAAGCCTATGAACTGCCCGCACCACCACCTTATCTACGGGGCACGCATGCGCAGCTATAGGGACTTGCCCCTGCGCTTGGCTGAGTATGGGACCTGTTATCGCTACGAACAGTCCGGAGAAGTTTCGGGCTTGATTCGGGTGCGTTGCATGACGATGAACGATGCCCACATCTACCTAAGGGAAAATCAGTTCGAAGAAGAGTTTGCGAAACTCCTCGCCATGTATCAAGAGTTCTACAAGACTTTTGGCCTGACCGAATATCGCTACAGGCTTTCGGTTCGTGGGGAAGAGAACAAAGACAAGTTCAAGGGCGATGCAGGGATGTGGGATAAGGCGGAAGCCTTGCTCGAAAAATCCCTTAAAGACGCTGGGGTTACCTATTTCCGTGGCGAAGGTGAAGCCGCCTTTTACGGACCCAAAATTGACATTCAGTTTCGCAATCTGATGGGGCGTGAAGAGACGGTTTCGACTATTCAGGTCGACTTTTTGAGCCCGCAGAATTTCGAGTTGGCTTATGTCGACGAGCATGGACAAGAGCAACGGCCGATTATCGTCCATAGAGCTCCTTTGTCGACGCATGAGCGTTTCATCAGTTACCTGATCGAGTACTACGGCGGTGCTTTCCCTACCTGGTGTGCCCCTGTCCAAGTGGTTGTGATTCCGGTCAACGATAGCTGTCTCGAGTACGGCCGGGCGCTTGTGGAAGAGCTGCATGGAAGCATGGTGCGGGCTGAACTTGATGAGAGCGATCACAGCTTTAACAAAAAGATCCGCAGTCACACGATGCGCAAGGTGCCTGTGATGCTCATCATTGGCCAAAAAGAAGTCGAGGAGCAAAAGCTCACGGTTCGACGCTACGGGATCCAAGAGCAGCAAACCCTCGGTCGTGGGGAGTTTGTGCAGGGGCTCTTGGAAGAAATCAAAACACGGCAGATGCATCGCAAAGCTTTGGGTTCGATGCTCTGATAAGAGTCTGAAATAAAGCGAAAGCCCGCGAGTCTCAATGATTCGCGGGCTTTGGTTTTTAGGAATTCAGACCTCATTCAGGCAAGCAGGCCACTGGGATCAAGGCTTAAACGAGCCAGCTGCTCACGATAGCTTGGAATATCAAGGATGCGGCGAGCGACACCAGAACTCTGGGCGGCAGCAGCTACCTGGGATGCAACCTCAACGAGAGCGCGGGGATCATTGGGCTTGGGAATGAGATAGTCTCGTCCAAAGGCGAGGTGACCTTCACGAGCATAAATACGCTGCACGGATTCCGGCACCGCTTCCTTAGCCAAGGCAGCGATCGCATAGGCTGCGGCGCGTTTCATCTCTTCATTGATTGTACGTGATTCTGTATCGAGCGCTCCTCGAAAAATAAACGGAAAGCCCAGAACATTGTTCACCTGGTTGGGATAATCACTCCGGCCCGTGGCGATGATCACATCGCTGCGCACAGCACGGGCGATGTGAGGCGTGATCTCTGGGTCGGGATTGGCTAAGGCAAAGACGATAGGGTCTTTGGCCATGCTGCGGAGCATCGAAGAGCTCATGAGGCCAGCGGCTGAGACCCCCACAAAAACATCGGCGCCGATCAGGGCCTCTTCTAGAGTGCGAAGTTTGGTGTGCTGAGCAAAACGCTTTTTGTAGCTGTTGAGATCGATGCGGTCGTGATGCAAAACACCTTTGCTATCGCACATAATAATCTGCTCGCTCTGAAGGCCGAGCGTTAGGAACATCTGGGCACAGGCGATCGCAGCCGCACCGCCGCCGGAGAACACGACGCGGAGGCTTTCGAGTTTCTTGCCGGTGAGTTCGAGGGCGTTAAGTAAAGCGGCGCTTGCAATGATAGCAGTACCGTGTTGGTCGTCATGAAAGACTGGGATATTCATCCGTGCGCGCAGCTGCTCTTCGATATAGAAGCATTCGGGCGCTTTGATGTCTTCGAGGTTGATGCCGCCAAAAGTCGGTTCTAAGGCAGCTACCATGCGAATGAAAGCATCGGAATCCTCTTCGTCAATCTCAAGATCGAAGGAATCGATCCCTGCAAATTTTTTGAAGAGCATCGCCTTGCCTTCCATGACGGGCTTGGCTGCATAGGCTCCAATCGCGCCAAGGCCAAGGACAGCGGTGCCATTAGAGATGACACCCACCAGGTTCCCCCGGGCCGTGTAACGATAGGAAAGCTCACGATCGCCTTCGATCAGCCGACAGGGTCCAGCGACTCCAGGCGAGTAGGCTGTGGCAAGATCCTCTTGGGTCTCGAGGGGTTTTTTGAGGTAGGTGCCGATTTTGCCGCGAGGGTAGCCTTCGTGGTAGGGAAGAGCTAGGGCTTCATAATCGACGCGCTTTCTCTCATCGGATCGCTCAGTCTGCTGTTCTGTACTTGCCATGTTCGCTGCTCCTTTGGGCTCAGGTGGCGCTGCTGTGAGAGTCCCCAAGCTCTGCGTTGCTTGGGACGAGCTTGTTTCGCCTCACACATGTTCACGATTGCAGTTCAGATATACCTCATCCCGAAAGGCCCGCAAAGCGCCAAAATAATTGGGCGAAGGATGTGCTTCTAAATTCCCCCACTGGGAAAGAAGAGGGCCAAGAAGGCCGAGGATAGCCCGCAAAAAGTGGCCTTTCATCTAGTCAGAGCCCATATTCTCAGGTTAGATACCCTCGTTCACTTAGGAGCAGCTTATGCACGATCCTCGGTATGCGCGCCAAATCGTTCTTAAAGAGTGGGGGACTGCGGGGCAAGAACAGCTCAAAGCTTCGCGTGTTCTTCTCGTCGGTCTTGGTGGTCTTGGCTCACCGGCAGCCCTCTATCTAGCTGCGGCCGGGGTCGGTACCCTTGGTCTTATCGACCCAGATCAGGTCGATCTCAGCAATTTACAAAGACAGGTTCTTTACGATACGGCTGATGCCGGGGCTATGAAAGTGGAGCGTGCAGCCGCTCGGCTGCAAGCATTGAATCCAGAACTTCAGCTCGAGCTTTACCCCGAACGCTTTTGCGCAGCCAATGCACTCTCGATCTGTTCGCGCTACGATCTCATCATCGATGGGAGTGATAATTTTGCCTGCAAATTTCTCGTGAATGATGTCTGCGTAAAACTCCGAAAGCCCTTGGTCTATGGCTCGATTTTACGCTGGGAAGGGCAGCTGGCCGTGTTTTGGGCGCCGCATGGTCCCTGCTACCGCTGTCTCTTTCCGGAACCGCCCAAGGCTTACGTTCCCAATTGCGCTGAGGCCGGAGTGATAGGGGCGCTGGCCGGAACTTTAGGGAGTCTGCAAGCGCTCGAAGCGATGAAAGTCCTGGTGAGTGGGATGCCGCCTTATACGAGCGAACTGCGGCCTCTCCTCGGCAGATTGTGGCTGCTACGCTCGCAGACGATGGAGAGTCAGACGCTGCGTATTCCTAAAAATCCAGACTGTACAGTCTGTTCAAAGCCCCCTGAAGAGATACCTTTGCGTGACGAAAAGGGTTTTGAAGGGTGTGCCCTCGGCCTTACCGAGGTGAAAGCTGACGATCTTTTGCCAGAGCAGGCCTGGACCCAGTACCTATGCATCGATGTTCGCGAACAGGTGGAGTGGGATGCAGGTCACATACCGGGTGCGATCCATAGACCTTTATCGCTCCTGCCGCACAGCAAGCCAGGTGATTGGCCTTCGGACGAAAGACCCTGGCTGCTTTACTGTCAGGGGGGAGTGCGCTCGCGACGCGCTTATGACATCTTAAAAAGCCAGGGACATACGATCCATGGCCATATTCAGGAAGGCTTTCGAGCTTGGCGTGGTCCGATCGAGAGGGCTTCGCCGCGAGCTTAAGACCTTTCCTATCAGTCGAGGAGACGAGTATGAAGTTAGGACTCAATTGGACAGAGAAAATGTATTTTAAGGCCCATGCGGACGGGCATGAAGTTGGTATGGATGCCAAAGCTCCGGTGGGTCAAGGAAAAGCCTTGAATCCTAAACAATTGGTTCTCTCCGGTCTGATGGGGTGCACGGCTATGGATGTCGTGGCTTTCTTGCGAAAACATCGGCAAGAGCTTGAAGCTTTTGATATCGAAATCGATGTCGATACCAGCGATCCCAAGATTCATCCCACCGTCTTCACGGCGGCGACTCTTCGCTTTCAGCTCCAGGGTAAAGCCCTCGACTCCCAGGTTGCCTTAGAAGCTGTCCAGCTATCCCAAACCCAGTACTGCGGTGTCAGTGCAATGCTAAGCAAGGCCTTTCCGATTCGCTATGAAGTCTTTGTCAATGGCAAGCTCATCGGTCAGGGTCAGGCTCAATTTGCCTAGTGCCCATTGAGGCTAAAGCGGGCTTTGGCTGGAGCCAGGGCCCACCGAAAAGACCCGTTCCCAAGCCTAAGACCAAACCGATCGCATGGCTCCGGTAGCTCACCGATGGGTCCCATTGCGTCGGGACGAGGACCACGAGAATAAAGGCAAGAATGCGCATTAGACGCTGCCCTAGTGACAAATAGTCTGCATGACGAGCAAAGAGAAACAGCCAAAGCCCACACATGAAATACACCATCCCAGAAGCTCCCAAGAGGCTCACCTCATCCTCATAGCTCAGAGCCGTTAGGGCCATAGTGAGAGCCCCCCCAGCGAAACTCAGAAGAGGGAAGGCCTTCGCTCCAAAGTAGGAGCCCAGAAACCAGGCAAAGAGCACAAAGAGTGAAGCATTGCTTAAGAGATGGACGAGGTCGGCATGGACGAGGATAGAGGTAAAGGCTCGCCAGAACTCGTGACGATGAACAAGCGCTTCTTTTTGAACAGACCAAAGATCTGTTCCATGGGATTGCCAACGCCAGACACTTGCAAAGATCAAAAGGCTCAGACTGAGGAGGGGGGCCTTCAATGCTTCGGGTGCCAATGCTTGTGCCAGAGGATGCTGGCGCAAAATCTGTGAGGGAGCAAACTCTTCTTCGTCTGCAATCGACTCCGTTGATTCATCCGGTGGCTTGCCAATCAGGGCACGTGAGCTGATGACTAAGGGCTCGTATTCTTTGGTCTTTACAGGTTCCTCTGGTGCATCGATCAAGCTAACCCCCCTCAGGAGACGATTCTATAGGAGAGTAAGTAGGGATTCACTTTTGTCAAATTCTTACGTGTGTGGTATAGTCTGAAAGGATGGGTCAGTTTAATCTAAGGGTCGCAAATGTTTGAAGCACCGAAGATTCAGGTGACGTACAACGCTCGTTTGCGGCGAGCGCGGGTGCAATTTGCGGCCAGTGAATGCATGAAAGCTCGTAAGCCTCCTGCCAGTGTCCTCGCTAAAATTGATGAAAAATTTCGCGAAGAAAAAGAAGAAGGGCACATCGAATACTGGGAGGTTTTTGCCAAACGTTTCGATGAACTCTGGCAGCATATTCGTTCGCTTGGGGATAAGGTCAGCCCCAACCATCAGATTAAATTTACCATAGGCCAGGGGGGGCGCCGCTACGAGGAGATGCAGATCCTCGTGAAGCAAAGTTCACAAGGTCCCGCTTATCTTTTGAGCTGCCATTTCAGTGAAAAGCGGATGGCGAGCGTCAGCTTCAATGGTTTTATTTTTAACGTGATCCTGAAATTTAAGGATTTGAAGCTCGATTTT
>CANGNB010000065.1 GCA_947454545.1 Oligoflexaceae bacterium | reverse complement strand
TAGCCTTGGCGGGGACCTTCTCGTCCGCGATAAGCAGGGGTATTGGACATATAACTTTTGCGTGGTGATCGACGATGAGGTGGAAAAGATCGACCTTATCATCCGAGGCCAAGATCTTCTCAGTGCGACAGGTCGCCAGAAAATCTTAGCTCAAACTTTGGGCTTTTCAACAGCGCTTCTCTACTGGCATCACCCCCTTATCGTGGATAGCGCTGGGGAAAAGCTCTCCAAGCGCTATGGCTCGACTTCCCTCCGCAGCTTGCGGGATAAAGGTTATACTGCCGAAGACCTGCTGGGCATGGCAGCCTTTGCTGTCGGCCTGTCCCCCAAAGAACAAAGCCTCACTCGTTCGCAATTGGGAGAACTCTTTCGATGAACGAACTTGAGATCATTCAAAAAGTCCAAGCGACCTGTTCCTCCCATCCCAGCGTACTGCTTGGCATTGGCGATGATGCGGCTGTCCTGAAAGAGTCGATCGCAAAGCAGCTTGTCTGTAAAGACATGCTACTTGATGGCGTGCACTTTCACGTAAACGAGACCGATCCGCGACGCATAGGACACAAAGCCCTGGCCGTCAATCTGAGCGATATCGCAGCGATGGGAGGGGTAGCTCTCTCAGCCTACGTCGCCCTTGCCTTACCGCGCGCGCTTTGCCACGAAGCTTTTCTACAGGGTCTTTATGATGGCATGGAGGCTCTCGCTCGGCGTTTTGATCTCAGCATTGCCGGGGGCGATACCAACATCTGGGACGGACCCTTTGCCATTTCCGTCACTGTTGTCGGAAGCTGCCATGGGCGTGGACCTGTCCTTCGCTCAGGAGCCCAAGAGGGAGATATCATCGTAGTCACTGGCCCCCTCGGCGATAGCTATGCGACTGGCCATCACCTTGATTTCACACCACGACTGAAAGAAGCCCAACGCATTCTCGATGCTGTTTCCCTCCACAGTATGATCGATCTCTCTGATGGACTCGGCAAAGATCTGCGACTTATGTGTAGCCAGAGCAAAGTCCGCGCCTCCCTCAGACAAGACAGTCTTCCCATCCGCTCGAGCTTGCAGACGCTGCCTAGGGCCCAAGCATTAGAAGCTGCCTTAAATGATGGCGAGGACTTTGAACTCTGCTTCACCTTAGCCCCCGATGCTTGGAAGGAACTGCAGGCGACCTGTCCTGATCTACCCCTGACGGCCATTGGTCACATAGGGCCAGGCGAGGGCTTAGCTTGGGATTTAGGCTCGGGTCAAGAGCAGGTGATCCTGGCGAAAGGGTACGAACATAAGGCTGACGCTATACCTTCATCCTTGGCGAAAAAGGACAAGTCATGCAAACTCTAGAGAGCAGCGAACTCGATCGACTTTGGACCCAAGAACTGTATCGCGAGTTCAACGAAGTTTTGGTGTACTATCGCCTCCAACTTCCCCGGCCGGTGATCGTTCTCACCGACGATACCGCTCGCTACGGATCCTACGATAGTCTTTTGCAAAAGCTTACAATCAGTCGCAAACTCATTGAGCTTTATAGCTGGGATGTCGTGCTTGAAGTCCTCAAGCATGAAATGGCCCATATCCTTGCCGACAGCATGGGCTCAGACGATCCGCACGGACCTACATTCCAAAAGGCTTGCGAACGTCTCGGTGTTGCTCCCTGGGCCCGTCAGGCCCGGATCGAAATCGATCCGGCCCAAGCCCTTCAAGCTCACCGCACGCTGACAGAGGAACAGGAACGCCTGCTCCGCCGCGTCGAAAAACTACTTTCGCTCGCAGGCTCCCAAGAGACTCACGAAGCCACTCTTGCCATGGAGCGTGCCCGCGAACTCATCCTTCGGCATCAGCTCGAAACTTTTGTCAATCAAAAGGAAGAGCAGTACACTTACGTTCTTATCGAACATCGTAAAAAACAAATCCCTGCCCACCAGTCAGCAATCGCTAGCCTTCTGTGCAACCATTTTTTTGTCGACTGTATCACTCGTAGTCTCTATCACGCCCAAGATCGCTGCTCCTACAAAGTTCTCGAAATCGCTGGAACTCGTGAAAACGTTCAGATGGCCGAATATGTCTACTGGTTTCTTTGGAATCAACTCCCTCTGCTCTGGAAGCATCATAAAAAAGGGCTATCCCAAGCGGCCTCACGGCTCTCACAACGCTCTTTTTATCTCGGAGTCCTCCATGGCTTTCGCCACAAGTTGACTCTACAAAAGGAAGAACTCGAACAGCGTACGCAAAGCTGGGGACTCGAAGTTTCGGCCCAGCAGTGTCACAGTATCACTTCACGGGCTCACAAAAATCTGCAAGCTTTTTTACGCTCACGCTATCCCTTTTTGGAACGTCGCTCGCGCGGCGGCACTACGCTCACGCGTGAAGATTTCACCAGCGGACAAGCCCGCGGTCGTGAACTCAATCTTCATCGTGGGCTCACTCAAGGACATACAGGCTCTGTACGTCTCTTAGGACCGTCAACGTCCCGTTCTTGACCGTTCTTGGGAAGGATGCTATCCCAAAGTCTATTCACCCTTTCAGGAGACTCACACTATGGCATTTGACAAGTACGAATTTTACCAGAGGGCTGTTCAATCCCCCGATGTCGATGCCGCCTTTTTGCAAAGGGTCTTTCAAGAAATCCGCGGCCGTGATGGCAAAATTCTTAGAGAAGATTTCTGTGCAGCATTCGCTCTCTGCTGCCATTGGGCTAAGCTCGGTTCAGATAAAATTGCCTATGGCATCGATCTCGATCCAGAGCCGCTTCAATACGGTCGCGATCATTATCTTAGCTTGCTCGAAGCTGAGGCTCAGACTCGAGTCAAAACTTTTCTGACCGATGTCCTCAATCCCGAACTGCCTAAGGCAGACATCATCGCAGCTTTGAACTTCTCCTACTTTGGGTTCAAAGATCGTCCGACTCTCAAGCGCTACTTTGAAGCCTGCTACAAAAGCCTGGATGCCGACGGTCTCCTCGTGCTGGATTGCTTTGGGGGTCCTGCCTGCATGGAACCCAACGAACACGAAACTGAATATGATGATTTCAGCTATTTTTGGGACCAAGATAGCTACGACCCCATCACTAACGAAGCACGCTTTGCCATTCACTTCAAACTCCCAGGCCAGAAAAAGCTCACCAATGTTTTCACCTACGATTGGCGCCTTTGGAGCCTCGCAGAACTGCGCGATCTGATGCTCGAATGTGGCTTCAGCAAAGTGCACTACTACTGGGAAGGCACCGATGACGAAGGTGAAGGGGATGGCGAATATGCTAAAGTTGAAAGCGGAGAAATCTGTGAGTCTTTTGTAGCCTATATTGTCGGAGCAAAGTAAGTCTCAGGCCCAAGTGTCTTGGGCCTTTTTTCTCTCAAAAACCCTCGGCCAGTAAACTGTACCCCCAAGCGATCGCCATATCTTTATTGCTGTCATCCCTTCGATCTGCTTCTAGATCCCTCTTGCAGTAAGGCCCCAAAGCCTCCTCTGAATAGAAGCGAAAGGCCAACTCCCAAACTGGAATACCGTGAGCAGGCTTGCCTGTTACACCGTCGACGTTATTAAAGCTGGTCCAACGCAAGCCCATAATCACTTTTTCTTCTTCATAGGGACTGAGCAAGAGTCCATTGCGCCGCCCTATATCGATGATATTAAGTACCGAAGCAAAACCCATCTGGGCATGAAAGGTGTCGTTCCGGTAGGCATCTTTATTGAGAAGGCACATCGCGTTATAGCCGAGTTGGAGAGGATCACCACATACCTCCTGGTCTAAAAGCTCGGGGTCAGAGTTGACGAGGGTTCGATTGGGATCGTACTTCAAACTCAGCTCCCCAGCCCGTCGTGCCAAAGGTCGATTGAAGTAGTAGTGAAGATAGGACCGAAAGGTTCCAAAAAGGTCTGAGAGCTTACCTTCATGCACCAAGGGAGATCCTTGCTGCTGCTGCCATGCATTCGCCACCAAGCGCACGGGCCCTAAAGTCCCTTGGCGAAGCTCAGCAACACGCATCTGGGCTTCCAGCGAGGCGAACGTCCTATTGGTAGCTCCGCGTTGCCAATCACTCTCAGTGACCCAATTCAAGAGTCCAGGCTGTGCAATGAGATCCAGAGGACTTTTTTGAAGGGCTTGCTCCATCGGCCAATTTTGGTCTATCCCTGATCCAATCCAAGTCTGAAATTCCTTGAGCACACTGGCCCATCGCCGCGAATCTTTCCATTCAGCACTCATAGTCTCATCCAGTATATGAGCACCCCGAGCAGAAAGACTCAGAAACCATGCCATTTCTAAAAATCTATTGTCATTCACTTGACTCGGATTCTTCGGATCGTTTTTGAAGCGTAAACGCGCGTCAACCAGAGCGCGCAGCAAGCTCACGGCATTGTCTGCATAGCTCACATCCCCTGCAAGGTGAGATAGCAAAGCTTGTTGGAAGATCTGCTGACCAAGTTGCATGAGAAAACGATGGGCTGCTGAATCAGTGGTGCCAGGGGGCGTTCTCTCTTCTTGCCTTTCCTCAGGCGTCATCACCCCACCCTTTCGCGCAAAGATTTCTGAAGGAAAGCGATCATACCCAAATTCCTTGGAGAATGAAGACCAGTCGAGCACCCGCGGGGTGCTCTGCCTCAGCACTCGCAGCTCTTGCTGATAGGCTTCCGAGGGAGCCTGCTGACCCTTGATCGGCTTTGGTGGCAGCTTTTCTCCTGGAGGGCATCCCCCTTCTTGATGGGTTGGATTTTCTTTACCACACGGACGTTGAACTTCAGGGACCTTGGGTTCAGGATCTGTACGACAGGAGACCAGTACCGAAATCAACAGCATGTTCCACAGAACTTTCATGCGTCCCTCATCCAGTGATTGCATACCTAAGATTGCCAACCTTCTGCTCGAAGCAATTTATATTTTTGCTCAAGTCCCCCTGGGGCTGTAAATCCTCCGATACCTGATTGGGCAAGAATACGGTGACAAGGTATAAAGAGAGGAATACGATTTTTGCGAAGAGCGCCACCAACAGCTCGCGCACCTCGAGGACTTCCGATCAAAAGAGCCAAGTCACCATAGCTTGCGACTTGGGCGGGACGCATCTTTCGCAAGGCTTTATAGACTTTGCTCTGAAAAGGACTGGCCCATGTCAGATCAAGTTTAAGATCTAAAAACCGCTCGTCTATGCCCTGCCATAGTCCATTCACTCGATGTTCGAGCTCACGTATCCATGCTGGTCGACTCTCATCGACAGCACAGCCCCAGCTCCGATGAACCTCCTCTATTAAAGCTTGATATGTCACCGCCGGCAATTGCGATTCACGAATCTGATGGGCATCCCCAAGAATCGCCATGGGACCTAAAAGGGTCTCCAATACATACGCTTTGCTCACAGTCTCTATTCGTTCCCGCATATGTCCTTAACCCTTATATTTTCCGCCATTTTTTTGATAAAAATCAAAGTTCTCGATGTCCTTGAAAGGATGGGCATCGCCTCACAGAAGAGCACAGCATCGATAGAAGTCATAACTCAAAGGGCTCCAGAGACCAAGGATTCTCAAGAGCTAAGCTTCAGATGTCTCAGCTCTATCCTAGTCTTTTTGACGAAATCTTGAAAGTTCAAGGCTTTCATAAAATTTCATCCCGACACGTCCAAGTCTCTTGTCTTCAAGTTTCCAAAAATGTTACCGATTCCTCCTACAGCCGGGCTGGTGATAAAGAGGTCCTCGCAAGACCTAAGGTCGCCCTTGGCCATCAAGGAAAGGTCGGACGTAATGCGTTTGCTGATCATGGGACTCTTCATCTTAGGACTGCAGTATCCGGGCGCTCGAGCTCAGGATCTTGGTACTTCCGATGATAGTTCGGGCGTAGAAGAAGCACTTACCCCCATTCCTAAACTAGAAGTCAAAGAACCAAAAGACGACAGTAAAGCCCCGAACGAAAACACTGACAACACAAAATCATCGACAAATGTAGAACCTGCTCTGCCTAGTAAAATAGAAGAACCCAAGCCTGCGAGTAAGGTCATAACGCCAAAGTCCTCGCCTCAGCAGCAAGCAGCAAAGGCCGGCAAAGGACTTGGCAGGCTCGCAGATCTCAAATTAAGTCCGGATCAAACAGCCGCAATGATCGAAGCTAAAAAGCAATGGAACCCAGAATTAGAGAAGGCCCTACGTGAGGACGTTCGCTCAGCAAAAGAAGATCTCGCAAATGCTATGGTCGACGGGAGTTCGAGCGAAGACGTGCGACGTAAATTTCTCTATCTGCAAAAAAAGTATTCCGAACTGCAAACGCTCAAATTTGAAAAGAGCCTAAAGATCCGCGAAATATTAAATCTGGATCAACGCAAAAAATTTCAAGAAATCCGCACCAAAGCCCAGCTTGACCCCTAGGATTTCACTGTTCTTCTTCCTGGGAACATTCCATGTTTAGCGAGGCTCTTTTTTGGAGAAAAGTGGGCTTAGATCGTGCCCCATCTCTAACATTTTCGTGCGAAGATAATCTTCATTATGTGGATTCAGCGGGGGAAGAGAAGGGATACGCTCGACAATGGCGATACCAGCATCCTGTAAGCCCTTGATTTTATCGGGATTATTTGTGTTGAGTACGATTTTATGAACACCTCGGGCTTGAAGAATAATACCAGCAGCTTCGAAGCTTCTCAGATCACTGGCAAATCCTAGCTGGTGATTGGCCTCGATCGTATTTGCGCCCTGATTCTGCAGATGGTAGGCACGTACTTTATTCCCAAGACCTATACCACGGCCTTCTTGACGCAAATAGACGACGGCCCCACAGCCGCGCTTTTGTATCTCTTGCAGCGCAAGATTGAGCTGGTCTCGGCAGTCGCATTTTAACGAACCGAGAACTTCACCGGTATAACATTCGGAATGGACACGTATAAATGGCGAATCTCCCTGCTCGAGATCCTTACTGATCAAGAGAGCCCCTTCCTCGTCGTTCTGATCACGATAGACCGAAAGAAGAAAGTCACCGAAGACTGTAGGCAGCATAGCCTCGGCATAAAGGCGTAGCTGCAGCGGGGAAGTCTTTGACTTCTCCTGAGACTTGCGGGGGAGTGACCAAAATTTCCAGATGGACATGCGTGCGGACCTTATCGCCAAACCTACCAGTAAGGACTCCAGTGTATAGCAGGCTGGCTTTATCTCGTCAATCAGCGGTAGCTGAACCGACATCGGCACCAGCACTCCCGTAAAAGCACTCACATAAGAAGCAAGGATCGCTTTGGTTTTGAAGTTTTAAGACACGACCCTTGACGCTTTTTGATTCGATCTTACATTCCTCCTGAGGACAGATTAGAGCGCAGTAGAGCGCCCTCACGAGTTCAGGAAGGAGTTCGGCTATATGATGATGGATCTCTGGAGAAATACTCGCACCCCTCGTTCACTAGCCCATACCTGGGATTCGATCGCGCGGGAGTTCGATGACTTCTTGGGTGAGTTTGATAGCGCGATCACGAATCGCACTGGTTCGACAGCTAGCTTGATGACAACAGCGTGCGATGTCCAAGAGAACGAAAAAGCGTATCTGATGAGTTTCGATGTACCCGGTTTCAAAAAAGAGGATATCTCGATTGAGATCAGTGGTTCGACCCTTACTGTCAGCGGCAAACGCCAAAGGGAGGAAAAGGTCGAAGAAGGGAAGTACCACCGCATCGAAAGGCAATTTGGGGAGTTCCGCCGTGTGTTTACGCTGCCTGACAAAGTCAAGGCAGAGGCTATCGAGGCCAATTACGAAAACGGCGTCCTGTATCTCGGCTTGCCTAAACAAGAGGTCAGCAAGACCAAAAAAGTTGAGATTGGCGAGGCGAAACCTGGGTTCATCAAAAAACTGGTGGGTCTGAAGTCGGATGAGGAGAAGAAAGCAGTGAATGAGAAGTGATCAGCTCACCAGAATAGCAGGGCAGCCTGAGGGCTGCCTTGGAGTGAGAAGAGATCGCAAAAGAACGATACCTCTAAAGTGTGACGCGCGACTGGTTCAGCTCGCCTCAAGTCCTCTGTGAACCTACCTTAAATTCTTCAGTCTCTCTTACAAATTGTCTGCAAACAGCTGAAGGTCGCGCGCTCAACTCTCATTAGAGAGATGAGCACCTCCGGATTCATAGCGCCGCTCGATGTGGGCTATCACGGCTCCTGCTACATCAACGCCGCTTGTCTTTTCAATACCTTCCAAGCCTGGCGAGGAATTTACTTCCATAATAACAGGCCCATGCGCCGAGCGGAGAATATCGACACCAGCAACTTCGAGTCCCAGTACCTTCGCAGCTTGGACTGCCATCGAACGTTCCTGTTCGGTAATCGCCACGTGATGGCCTGTCCCACCGCGGTGTAAATTGGAGCGGAACTCTCCTTCAGCAGCTTTGCGCATCATCGAAGCCACGACTTCATTGCCCACCACAAAACAGCGGATGTCACTGCCAGCGGCCTCTTTCACAAACTCTTGCACGATAATATTTGCATCGAGGCCACGAAACGCTTCGATGACAGATTCCGCAGCTTTTTTGGTTTCTGCCAAGACCACCCCTATCCCTTGAGTGCCTTCGAGCAATTTGACGACGAGGGGAGCTCCCCCTGCTATGCTGATGAGTCCATCGACATCTTTGGTGCTATGAGCAAAGCCTGTGACAGGCAAATCAATACCTGCTTTCGCAAGCTTTTGCAGACATCGAAGCTTATCTCGAGACCGCGAAATCGCTAGCGAGGAATTGACACAGTAGACATTCATAACTTCAAACTGCCGAACGACAGCCGTTCCATAAAACGTATAACTAGCACCAATCCGTGGAATCACCGCATCGACACCAACAATTTCATGGTGACCATAAAATATCTTAGGTTCTTTTGCCGTAATGTTCATATAACAGCGCAGATAATCAATCACACGAACCGAATGGCCCCTATGTTCGGCAGCTTCAACCAATCGGCGCGTAGAATAGAGGTCTTTTTTCCGTGACAGGACCAGAATCTTCATGAACTTCAGCCTTTCACACACCCTTGGTGGGTCTGCCTTGAGGATCGCCTCTTGCAACGTTTTCAGGTACCTCTAAGAGTCTTTTCCGCTCTTCTCAACTCAAGAATCAAGATTTTTTCTTACTAGTCCCTAGAATATAGGAGCGGCCAGGATGCACAAGCAGATGCTTACGAATGGCCTGACGGCCGATCAGCATGCGAAAACCCATCTTATCACGATTTGTCAAAGTCAGTTCGATTTCCCAGACACACGGACCCACTTGGAGTTTGGTGAGGATTACAGGGCGCAAAGAGGAGTGCCCTGATGAACTGCGAATCAAACGTTCGTCAACCAAATCGGCTTGGCAAACGATGACTCTGCGACTTTGTCGCTGCAAAGGATGTACTTTGAAACACACAACCTCTTTGCCCCGCTGCTTGATCACTTCAATATCAAAAGCGTGCAGGGTGGAGGTTCGCGCTCCTGTGTCAATTTTAGCTTTGATGCGATCGACACCGAGATTAGGCAAAGACACCCATTCTCGCCAACCGGCCACAAGCAGAGGGGATGAGCTTGCTGACCGACCACTTGCCAAGGGACCCATCTCCAATCTCCTAATCGACGTATGTTACTCAACTGGTTTTGAGGCAGTATAGCAAGACCCGGTAAAAAGGCTGCAGACTTCTTGATCTTTTCTGCCACCCATACCCAAAAAAAACTCAAAAAGGCCTGATTTTGGAAATTATGGCGGGGATTTTCATAAAATTTTCGAAGCATCTGTTGACAGCAGCTGGGGCGGCTTTACTGTATGGGCTGAAATGTTTTCAGCAACCGCCCTTTATCAGGAGGATTCACATGAAGGTAAGACCTTTGCAGGATAGAGTCGTCGTTAAGCCTCTCAACGGTGAAAGCAAAACGGCTGGTGGGATTATCATCCCCGACAATGCGCAAGAAAAGCCAGTTGAAGGCGAAGTCATCGCTGTGGGCAATGGCCGCGTTCTGAAAGACGGTAAAGTCGTGAAACCAGAGCTGAAAGTAGGCGACCGCGTCCTTTACTCTAAGTATGCTGGCAACGAATTCAAAATCTCCGGCACAGATCATCTGATCATGCGCGAAGATGATGTCTTGGCCGTTCTCGAGAAATAAGCCAAGGCCGCGGGGTCTACCTATGGAGACCTCGTCCCCCCCCTTCTCTAAAAAACAGTCTCTGATTCCTAATGGAGTGAAGTCTTATGAGCGTCAAGATGATAAACTTCGGGAGCCAATCCCGCGAAGCTATCCTTAAGGGAGTGGACACCCTAGCCAATGCGGTCAAGGTCACCCTAGGTCCAAAGGGGCGCAATGTTCTCATTCATCGCTCCTTTGGCAGCCCGCTGATCACGAAAGACGGCGTGACCGTCGCAAAAGAGATCGAACTTGAAGGTAAGTTTGAAAACATGGGCGTTCAGCTCGTGAAAGAAGTCGCCTCTCGCACTGCAGATTCGGCAGGAGACGGCACGACCACTGCTACTGTCCTCGCGCAAGCCATATTCCGCGAAGGTTACAAACTGGTAGCCGCAGGTCATAACCCGATGGAACTCAAACGCGGTATCGATCTTGCTGTCGCTGCCATCGTTAAATATATCGACAGCGTCGCAAAACCCTGTGACACCCGTGAAGCTGTAGCTCACGTCGGTTCTATTTCCGCTAACAATGACAGAGATATCGGCGACATCTTGGCAGAAGCCATGGAAAAAGTTGGCCGCGATGGAGTCATCACCATCGACGAAGCCAAAGGTATGGAAACCGTTTTGTCTGTCGTCGAAGGTATGCAGTTCGATCGTGGTTACCTCTCTCCCTACTTCGTGACCAACAGCGAACGCATGACTGCAGAGCTAGAAGATTGCTTCATCCTCATCACCGAGAAAAAAGTCTCTTCGATGAAGGATCTGCTCCCAGTCCTCGAAAAAGTTGCGCGTCTGCAAAAGCCTCTGCTCATCGTAGCGGAAGACGTCGATGGCGAAGCACTCGCGACTTTGGTCGTCAACAAACTCCGCGGCATTTTGAAAATTGCTGCAGTGAAAGCTCCAGCTTTCGGCGATCGCCGGAAAGCCATGCTCGAAGACCTCGCTGTCCTCACCGGCGGTCAGGTGATTTCCGACGATCTCGGCCTCAAGCTGGAAAATGCAGAGATCGAAACGCTGGGCTTCGCAAAACGTGTCACCATCGACAAGGACAATACAACCATTGTAAATGGCAATGGTTCGAAGGAAGATGTCGAAGCGCGCGTTAAGCTCATCCGCAAGCAAGTTGAAGAGACAACAAGCGACTACGACAAGGAAAAACTCCAAGAGCGTCTCGCCAAGTTGGTGGGTGGCGTTGCCGTGATCTCTGTCGGTGCAGCGACTGAAGCTGAGATGAAAGAGAAAAAGGCCCGTGTTGAAGATGCCCTGCACTCAACTCGCGCAGCTGTCGCTGAAGGTGTTGTGACCGGTGGTGGTGTTGCTCTCTTGCGCAGTACTTCCGTACTCCCTGAGGTCAAAGTCACCGATGCTCAAGCACACGGCGTTAAAATCGTAGCTCGTGCAGTGGAAGAGCCTCTTCGTCAAATCCTCCTCAATGCAGGACTCGAAGCTGCTCCTATCCTCGAAAAAATCCGCGCAGGCAAAGATGGCTTCGGCTTCAATGCTCATACGGAAACTTACGAAGATCTCTTCAAAACAGGCGTCATTGATCCTGCCAAAGTCACCAAAACGGCTTTGACGAATGCTGCATCGATTGCAAGCCTTCTGCTCACAACCGAAGCCATGATCACAGACAAGCCTGAGAAAAAGGCCAAGTCTGGCGCACACGCAGGACACGGACATGACGACGAAGGGTACTAAGATCTAGCGATCTGAGTGATCCCTCCATGCGGCCCTCCCCAAGCTCGGGGAGGGCCGTATCATTTTAGGCCACTCAAGCCTCGTCTGTCATTATACCTTCCTGGTAAGTTTTCCACCGAGAACTCTTCAGATGGTCCCACGCTAAAGCCAAAGCTCATCTCAGACCTCCACAGCCTCGGAAACTCTTACAGTTCCCCATTTTGCACCAGAAAGTAAGTTTTTGAAGTCACTGATTTTACCGATGATACGCCCAGTTCCACGAGCGAGGATTCGACGATGCCTATCGATAAAAATGCCAAAATTTGTATGACCTTAAAGTCGGAAAGCGACATCGAGCTTTTCCGCTCTATGCTGAATCAAAACGGCATTAAAAACATCAAAGCCTTCACCAGTTGTAGCGAAGCCTACGAGAATGCTTCTCGAACCCAGTATGATATGTTTCTCACGGCCATCGCTCTCAACGACAATCCAGGCATCGTCCTCCTCCAAAGACTTCGCCACTGCGGAAATTACGGCTTCGAACCCCATCTCTTTGTTGGCGAAAAGGTCGATAGTCAAACCTCGAACCTATTTGCTGAACATGACATCGAATACGTATTGACCAAGCCCTACTCGCCCGATCGTACAGTTGGCAAGATGTTTCATATCTTCAAGGCAGAAAGCGTTTTGACCCCTGAAGAACAGGCCTATCGCAATGCAAAGTCAGCTTTCAATACCGATATGATAGACATGGCGTGGGATATGGCCACCGATGCCGAGAAAAAGTTTGGTCTCACAGCCAAACTCGAAATGCTCATCGGTGATATTTACCTCGCTAAAGGCCAAGCCGAAGAGGCACGCAAACGCTACGAAAATGCTATCCGGAAAAATCCTGAATCAGTCTACGCCATGTACAAAATTGCAACGACCCACATGGCTGAAAAGAATTTCGATTCTGCCAAAAAAATGCTCGATCGTCTTGCCAAAGAAAACCCCCACCATATTCGCGTTCTCGAAAATGCTGGGCTCAGCAACTACGAGACAGGAAATATAGATCTCGCACAAACACAGATGAAACAGGTCCAAAAGCTCGACAAAACCAGCAAAGTCGCTGCCACAGTCATCACTCAGGTCAAAGTTGTCAAAGGTGAGATCAACGGCCTAGCCGATGACCTCAGCAAAACCCATAGCGAAGAAGAACTCGTTCGCGTCCTGAATGCCGCCGGCGTTAAATTGTCCAAAGACGAAAAAGTCGCCGAAGCTATCCAGATCTACCACGACTGTCTCAAATATGTAAAAAACCCTGAATTTGCTGGAAAAATTCACTACAACCTGGGCCTTGGATACTCGCGCCTTGGCAAGGTCAAAGAAGCCACCGATCATCTGCAGCAGTCACTCAAATTTCTGCCAAAGTTCGACAAGGCGGCAGAGCTCCTCAAACGCATCCGCCCCAAAGGGGCCGCCTGAAACTGATGTCTTGAATTGGGTCTATGTCTCAGCAAATGTCCTTCGCTATTTTATTTCAACTCCATTAGCTTTACCCCGTGGAGGGGTAAATGTGTCCAATCTGTAAAAACAATCTCAATGTGATTAAACGCGGATTCTATAGACGTCCGTCTGACAACAAAAAAATCCAAAGATTTCTCTGCAAACATTGTAAAAAAGGCTTTTCCCAACAAACTTTTGCTATTGATTATAGACAGCAGAAGCGTTGGTTCAATCAGTCTTGCTTTTTAACGCTTTGCAGTGGAGTTTCACAGAGGCGAGCATCCTATATTTTCAATGTTGTTCCGCGTACTATCGCTCGACGTGTTAGAAAATTCGGCGAAATTTGCGAAAAAAATCTATGCAAATATCGAGAGACTCGCAACAAAGCTAACGATGTTGAATTTGATGAGATGGAAAGTTTTATTCACACAAAATTGAAGCCAGTCACAATACCAATCGCCGTTGAAAAAAAGACCCGCAAGGTCCTCGCTCTGAGCATTGGAAATATTGGCGCCAAAGGGCTTTTAAAGCAGCTCTCAATTCAAAAATATGGAAAGAGACCAAGCGAACGTCTTTCAAGTCTTAAAAACATGACCCAATCATTAAAAACTTGTGTCTCACCTACAGCTCGCTTTAGCAGCGATAAATGCCCACTTTACCCCAAACTTATTCGCGACAACTTTCCACAGGCATCACATACCACATGCAAGGGAGCACGAGGTGCAATTGTCGGCCTGGGCGAGCTTAAAAAAACTGTTTTTGATCCTATTTTTACCTTGAATCACACCTACGCAATGTTTCGCGACAACCTCAAAACATTAAGTCGTCGAACATGGGCAACAGCAAAAAGAAAAGATCGACTTCTGCTTCTACTCTATATTTATGCGTGGTTTCACAATCTTTGGCTTGACCGCAAACAGCAAAAACCAAAACTAGAAATTTTCGTCACATAAAAAAAGCCTATTCAGACCCAACTCAAGGCATCAGTTTTCTAGTGCTTCGATCTTTGGAAAGGAGCCTCTTTTGACAGTGGATGGGACGCATCCGTTGGATCGACATGCGATCGAACGTTCATATCATGTTCGATGCATTCTAGGGACATGACAAAGTCACGAATAAAAAGAATGAGTCCGACGAGTAGGAAAAACAAACTCAAAATAAAGAAACTGATGGCTGCAAAGGGTATTTCGATGCCAAAGCTGAGGCCTAGAAACAGGACGACAATACTGGCTGAAATGAAGCAAATGGATATGACTTCCAGAATAATCGTGAGTCGAAGGCGCTTAGCTCTGTGGTAGAGGGAAAGAAGCTCTTTCGTCAGATGGTCGGCTCCAATCTCTTTGCGATAGAGTTTGGGGCCGTCGCGAAGCAATGTCCGGATACGGTCGATGACACGTCCATAGCGGAGGGTCATGATAGAAAGCACAGCAGCGATACCGGTAATGAGGAATACAGGGGCGATACTCGAAGAGACTATGTGTGCTACTTCAGAACTTGCCGTTGGCATCATGGCGATATGTCCTTAGAAAGGTCAGAATCACGAATAACGAAGATGAGTGTATCATGCTCATTCTTCTAACTTAAGCCAAGGGATGCTCTTTGGCCCAGTGTTGTGCGGCACTCTAGATTTGGGGATTCTATTTGCGAGGACTCCCAAATGCATGTTCATAGAGTGCGGAATGATTGAGCCATGATCAAGAAACAGATTAATAATCAAAAAAGCCACCCAGCGAACTGGATGGCTTTTATCTTTCGGAAGATGGCGGGAGCGACGGGACTTGAACCCGCGGCCTCCGGCGTGACAGGCCGGCGTTATAACCAACTTAACTACACCCCCAACCGAGAAACAGAATATAAGGATCTCATCTTTTTTTGTCTAGCAGAAATTTCAGTTTTTGCATGAAAAAGGAAAGAGACGATCTTGAGAGATTTTGAAAAGAAAAAAGCCGTGAACAGCGTTTCGCTTATCCACGGCTCTTCTATCTCGCAAAAACAGAGCAAAAAAGATGGCGGGAGCGACGGGACTTGAACCCGCGGCCTCCGGCGTGACAGGCCGGCGTTATAACCAACTTAACTAC
>CANGNB010000064.1 GCA_947454545.1 Oligoflexaceae bacterium | reverse complement strand
AGGCGGTAGTCTAAAGTCCCGAAATAACGAAACTATTCCTCTGCAAGGGACGATTCAAAGGTACTGGGAAGTTTCTGCACCTTGTGGCTTCCTACCAGGCACCGATACCATCATGGTAGGAAGCCTGCGAGAGGAGCCCTTCATGTCCATGACGCCCCGCGAACAGTTAGCTAGCGCGACGATGATAGCCACGCACGAGATCGTCACGAATCTCGAGAAGGCCAAATCAGCGCTTGAATCCTTGGTTAATGGGATGCAGGATTTTACCTGTCTTGTCACCTGCCAGGGCCGTATCGTTTGGGGAAATCGCAAGGCGGCTTCGTGCTTCGGCTGCGATCAGGATATTCTGCATCAAGAAAATATGAAAAAGCTTTTTAAAAGCTCAGATTTTGAAGCGTTTCTAGGTCTTTTGGATCCTTATGCGAGCCAAGGTCTGCGTGCTGACGCGATAGAATTCCAGATGCCTATCGTCCAAGGTGACAAGATGCGCGACATCCTCTGGAGCGTGCGTCCCTTTCAGGCTGTGAGCACACGAAGGGGGACCATTCTGCTCCTCGTGGGGCGCGACATTACCGACGTTCTTGCCGATCGAGCCGAACGGGCGAAGCTTGAAAGTGAGCTGGAGACAGCTCAGATCATGCAGGCGGCATTTTTTCCATCCAATCAGATCTGTACCCCCTTTATAGAGATCTGCTCTTTCTATCGGCCCGCTGACCAATGCTCGGGCGACTGGTGGGGGCATTTCAACCTCGGAGAGGGACTCGATCTCGTCTGTGTTGCTGACGTTACGGGACACGGTGCCGCTTCAGCTTTGGTGACGGCGATGACTCAGGCAACCTGTATGACCTTTGCTAATAAGGCGCGTGAAGTTCAGCGCAGCGAATCGGTTCATTTTCCCTCTCAGCTCCTCAATCAGGTCAACCGGGTGGTCTATGACACCTTTCGTGGCAAGTTCTTCATGACTTTTTTTGCTATGCTGTTTGATGCCAAAGAAGGGGTGATGCGGGCCTGCAATGCGGGACACAATTTTCCCATGTTCATCCGTGGTCCTTATCGCGAGCAAGCGCTTTCAGGAACGGCCTTACCTGAAAACGTCAGGCCTTTCCGCGGGCCCGAAGCTCTTGCGTTGCAGGGTAACCCTATCGGCTTTGACCCTAACTCCGAATATCCAGAACGCGAAATCGGACTGCAGAATTTGGATCGCTTCTTTATGTTTACCGATGGGATCATTGAATGCAAAAATGAAGCTGGACAGATGTTTGGGGCGCCTAACCTTCGCAAGGCGATGACCAAAAATTTCGATAAGCCCGCAGCGCAATTTCGTGATGCCATCATCGATGCTGCTCTCACTCATTACGGCAAGCAACCTTTGAGCGATGACTTGACGATGGTTGTTATCGACGTCTTTTTAAATCAGAAAAAAGCCGAGCCAGCTCCCAAAAGCTAAGCAGATGATTTTGTCCTGAAGGAATATACTCTGAGACGCCTGAGGCTCAGAGGATTTCGATTTCCCCGCCTTGCTCGCCTTCACTCGATTCAGCATAGACAAAGAGATCGAGCAGATCGGTCTCAAAGATCTCAGCAGCCACGCTGCAGCTGTAGTGAAAACCTTCCGCTTGGATCGTCCAAAAATCATAGAGACGTGAGCGTCTGAGCTCGTCTGAAGAAATCAGCTCGTCAAATCCACTGGTCGCGATCGGCAAACTGATACCGGCGACGATTCCGCAGCTGTTCAGCTGCTGGCTGATCCCGCCCGCGACAAGGTTACTGTATTCCTTAAAGAGATCGTAGGTCGACTTGAGGATCTGCTCGGGTGTTCGATCCGGGGAGTTGCGTCTTTGAGTTAAGGTCTTAACATGGCTGATACTAAAGTGAGATTTAAAGGTAATACGCAGATCTTTGGCTGCGATTTGAATGACGGTGAGATGAGAACCGTAGACCAAATCGTCGGGATGCTCGTGATCCGACATGAGGAGATCACGACGACCTGAAATGTCGGAAAAGCGTTTCCGTGAGATCTCTCGAATCATCGTCTGCAGTTGAAGCTGTTCGTCCTTCAACATGGGCAGACCTTTCGGCTCTTTCGAGAGTGTTTCAGCCGTTGAAGACATAGGCGATCCGCTCCTTCGCTAAAATTCGTCCTTGACTCAGCAGGGCTCACGGAAATGTCCAGCCTCGGCGCCTAGCATCGCCCCAAAGCCGTCTCCTTCTATTTAAACATATTTGACAGTTTTCGGCAGTCTTCGATATCATAGGGCTAAGCTTTTTTATTTTTAGGCCCCAATCCGTGAGGTGTGTCATAGATTCCTCGGCACGCAATCTGGACTCTGTTTCTCAAGAAGCAGCCCATAACCTGCAGCGTCTCGTTCGCTTCGCCTCGCTGGAGCGTATGAAAACCGTCGCGCAGCGTGAGGATATAGAGGACGAGGACCAAACCTTTTTGCCTGATCGGCTTCAGGTCTATGCTCACTGGATGGCGTTTATCCTCCTGGCTGGGGATGGCGGCAAGATTATGTTCAAAGCTCACTTCACCTCGACCGATATCCAATCTTTGGTCGCGCGTGCTCTTCGTAAGGACATCGATCGCGTCAATCGGCAGCTGATCAGTGACTTCATGAGGGAGTATTGCAATCTGACCGCAGGTGTGATCAAAGCGCGTCTGCTCGATGTCGGGGTTCACACGGGACTTTCCATTCCGATTGTGACGCGGGGGTTTGACGAAATTTGGCGTGTGGATCGCGAGCTGAGCACAGAACTCTTTTCCTATGCCTCTTGGAAGCTTAAATGGCCTTCAGGAAGCGTTGTCTGTACCATGGGAACACGTGCTGATGCTTGGCCGAGCGCGGCTCACATCAAGGATCTTAACGATCACAGTGGTCAGGAAAGCGATTTGGAGTTCCTATGACAATATCTGCAAAGATCGAGGCGATCCAAAACCTCCATGCTACACATAACATCATCAGCACTCTCGAACAGTCGAAAGCAAGTATCGAACAGCTGGTCGATGAGATGCCCGATGCTCTTTTTATCTTTGATGTCCACGGACGCATCTACAGGGCCAATCTCGAAGGCTGTCGCCTGCTCAAGGTCGATAGCGAACACTATTTTGGGCTCACCGTCGAACAGATCTTTAGCAACGATTCGGCACAGATACTCTTTAATAAAATCCAATTGGTTTCTCAAAACCCTAAGTCTTTCGAGCGCCCTCACGAATTTGAACTTGAGGTTCAAACGGCCGAAGGTAAAAATTTTCCTTACCATTGGGCCCTGCGACCGCTCGTTCCGGATAAGTATGAAAAAATTTCTCTCTTCGTCCTTTATGGTCGAAATCTGAGTGAAATTAGGAGTTTTGAGCGTGAACTTTCACAGATTTACAGCTCTATTCCCATCGGTATTTTGGCGGTTGGACCGGGCGGTCTAGTTGAGGCACACTACAGTCGTTACTGTGAGTATTTGCTTCAGCACGAACGTTTTTCTGGTTTGAACAACGGATTCGCTAACCTTGATATCAATCAGATACTCTTCGAGCCCTCCCATGCTACGATGCGTCCCTCTGAGAGAGAAGGCTCGCGACTCTTGGTGAAAGCTTTGGGAGGCTCTGAGTACTGGTTCGAATCTATACGGACTCAGCTGCCTCAGCTCCTGGTGCGAAAGACGATCTCAGGTGATCTATGGCTTCGCGTCGATTACTTCCCAGTTGTGTCGGATGGAATCGTACAGAAAGTTCTGCTGATCATCGAAAATCGTAGCGATTTGGTGCGCGAACGTCAGGAGCGCAGTGTCTGGATTAAGCGCAACGAATCGGCTGTCCGCCGGATCCTGGAGATTCAAAATTCTGAAGCGCATGGACTGCAAGGTCTTTGCCTCGATATTGAATCGCTGGTGCGAGCGCTTGATCAAGCTTGGGAAAAGTCAGATTTTCCAGCCTTTCAATCGGGTATCGAAGGCCTGCGATCCGCATCCGAAGCGGCTGGCTTTCTCACGATCAAAGAGATGGCAGATATCTTTGCCGTTCGCTTGAGTGGTGAAGTCGGTCGCGATCACTTTCGAAATCGTAACGAAGTGATGCGGGAGTACGCTGAGCTGCGGACAGAATGTTTGGAGTTGGTTCGGGTCTTTCACTCGCTCAATGTGCCAGGCTCGAGTGCTCAGGATTTTCATCCACGTCTCGATCCAGCGATCTATAAGGATATCACGCAGGCCCTCGATCAGAATATCGAACTTTTGAGGGACAAGGGCCCTGAATCCGTGCTCTACAATTTGATCCATCTGCGCAAGCATGTTCATCGTGTGAACTATATGCGACTCTCGCGTCTTGAGAATTTCCTGCAGGACCTGGTGAAGGCCAAGGCAGCTCAAGAGCGTAAGCTCGTCAAAATCCACTTTCACTGGGATAACGTCTTGATTGCCCCCGAATACGCGCGATCTCTGCGAGATGCTCTTTGCTTTCTCCTGGAACGATCGATTGCGCAAGGTATCGAGGCTCCTATCAAGCGACGCCGTATGGGTAAGCCCGAGAGTGGGCACATTCATATTGAAGCTCATGCGGACGAACACAGTGTCCTCTTTCGCTTGAGTGATGATGGGCGCGGTCTTTCGGCTGGTAAAATCAGGGATCTCATGAAAGCCAAAGCGCATGCTGGCAGCCCTCATGTCGATGAGTTAGACGATCAGCAGGTACTGAATCTGGTGTTTGCAAGCAATACTCTGCTGCATGGAAAGTCAGCTCACCGCCACGCGATCGTTGAATTTATTGGGCTACGGCGTTTCTTTGAACAGTCCGGGGCATCCGATATCGGTCTTTTCTCTCAGTTGGGTCAAGGGACTCGGCTTGAGTTTCGGTTGAATTTTGAGGCAGATGGTTAATTTTCTTCGAAAACTATGACAGAATATCAAAGACAGCTCTTAGCATGAGGTGGGACCATGGCAAAGATTTTGATAGTCGATGATTCCGAGACTCTCCGCATTCAGTTGCGAGAAGCACTCGAAGGAGCGGGACACAGCGTCATTGAAGGCGTGGACGGTGCTGATGGCCTGCGTCAAGCGACTGAAAATCGTGATGTGCAGATGGTGATCACAGATTTCAACATGCCCCAGATGGATGGGGTAACTATGGCCTCAAAGATTCGGGAAATTCCCGAATTGAACAAAGTTCCTATGCTTATGCTGACGACCGAAGCAACGCCGGATATCAAAGCTGCAGGGAAGCAAGCGGGTATTCTGGCTTGGATCGTTAAGCCGCTCGTGCCCGCCAAGGTTTTGCCAGCCATCGAAAAAGTTTTGAGTCGTTGACTCTCCTAAATTTTGATAAAAAGGCAGCTCGAAAGCTGCCTTTTTTTGTATGCGTTTCTCCTACTTACCATAACCCTAGATTTTCAGGTGGATCATGACTTACAAAATCGCCCTCGTCTGTGCCCTGACTTTCGGCGCTTCTTCCCTCAAGGCAGGAACATTTGGAAGTAGTTTTGGCTGCGAGGGAGCGGCTGGTTCGGTTATCTTCACAGATACTCTTTACGGGGCAGGGGTCAGTGCTCTCTTGAGCGGGCTCTACGTTTGGTCACGCTCCGATGACAAGGGCTTCAATCGCGAACATGCCTTCGCCAATGGTCTGCTTTTGGGCTCGACTTTGGGGTTTGGCTTGGGCATCACAGAGATTGCGACGCGCGAGTGCTCGGGTGGTGGTGAGCGAAGACGTGCGGATGTGCAGCACGACCAGGAGCCAAGCAAGACAGTTGTTTGGAAACTGAGTTACGCCATGAGGCCCGTTGGAGACCGCCAAGAGCTGAGCCCTCTCGCTCAATTCGATCTTCGTTTTTGATAGATGGTCTGTGACTTATACCAAGGGATGATACCGATGAAAAAGATTTTGATTACAGGTGCCGGAGGCTTCTTGGGGCGGCGTTTGATGCTTGAGCTCTTCAAAGCTGGGCACGAAGTGACGGGCGTCGTGCGAAGGCCCTTGAGCGAAGCCGACGAATTGCCTTGTTCCTACGTGACTTGGGATATGGCTCGAGAAGAGTGTCCTGTTGCTCTCGATGCTTTTGATCTTGTGATTCATTTAGCGGGAGCTTCGATTGCCGAAGGACGCTGGACGGAAGCTCGGAAAAAGCTCCTCTTGGAGTCCCGTGTGCTGAGTACTCAGAGTCTGCATCGTGCTCTGGCCAAGCGTTCGCAGCCATTACCTCTGTTTTTTGGAGCTTCAGCGATCGGGATCTACCCCTACGGTGAATCTCCGGTTGATGAACAAAGCGCTGAGGGGACTCATTTTTTGGCTGGGCTTTGCAAGGATTGGGAGGCTGCTCTTAAGCAGATTCCGGCGCAGCGAAGTCTTATCATGCGCCTTGGAGTTGTCCTCGGAGACGGTGGGGGAGCGCTGAGTCCTATGCTCAACGCAGCGCGTTGGGGCTTTGCAGGGCCTCTCGGCAGTGGTCGTCAGAGGATCAGTTGGATCCACGTTGATGATATCGTTTCTCTGGTGCTCACGGCTCTTGATCAGACGCGCTATGCAGGGGTCATCAATTGCGTAAGCCCCGAACCCTGCACTCAGGCTGATTTCGCTCGCGAACTCGCAAAGCTTTTGAGTCGCCCCTATGGTCTGCCGACTCCTGCAGGCCTTTTGCGCCTCATGCTCGGAGAGATGGCTGATATCGTTCTTCAAAGCCAGAATGTGCGGGCCAAGCGTCTCGAGGAGGAGCTCGGATTTCCTTATCGCTTTCGATCCCTGCGCAGCGCTCTCGAGGATCTATGCAATATCCATCGGCGCGATGATGGGAAAGCGTTTGCCTGTCGAAGGCTCATGGCCCAGCAGTTTGTGCCGCGACCTCTAGAAGAGGTTTTTCCCTTTTTCTGTGACCCCTACAACCTTGAGAAAATTACTCCAGAACTTTTGAGTTTTAAGATCAAAGATGTTTCAAGTCCTCAGATTGTAGAAGGGACCTTGATCAACTATGCCCTCAAGGTGCACGGATTTCCCATGCGCTGGCGGACACGTATCGAAGAGTGGCGGACGAACCAAAGATTTGTCGACAATCAGCTGAAGGGGCCCTATACGGTGTGGCACCACACCCACGAATTTTTTGCCGTCCCTGGAGGCACTCTGATGACCGACCGGGTGCGCTATCGTGTGCCCTTTGGTTTTCTGGGAGAAATCTTTGCGCTGCCCCTAGTGCGGAGGGATGTGAGGCAGATCTTTGCCTTCCGCCGCAAGATTATTGGCGAGATGTTTCCGAGTAGGACTTCTAAATGAGTTTAAAAAAAGGAGAGCTAAGCTCTCCTTTTTTAGTACTTTTTACTGGGCTTCGTAGCGGCACGCGTCCTGAGGTGTTGGGCTCAGCTTTTCCACGCTGAAATTCTGAGCTGTCAGACGTTCTTCGATGCTGTTGAGGTCGTCAACAGAGAGCTCAGGAGTTCTGGAAAGAATCCAGATCGGTGAGCGAAGAGGGGTCGAGATAACCGCATAACGGTAATCGTCTGCGTGCTCGATAACCCAGTAGTTTGAAAAGGGCAGACTGAAGCCACCGAAGCTGACATTGAGCTTGGCTGCATTGCTGGTTGTCTTGGCACTGCCGATAACTTGAGACAGTTCGCCTTCAGGGCCTTTTTTCCGACAAGAATTGACGACTTTCACTGTGCTCGCATCGAGAGCTGAATAATCAGCTGTCACGCAAGTACAGTCTTTCTGGAAGCCCGGCTTGGTCGAAGCGACTTCGTACCAACGGCCAGCGAACTGACCGAGATCAAGATCAGGAGCAACATTGGGGAAGATGCTGGCGCTGATGCCGAGCGGCGCAAAAGCAAAAAAACCTGCCAAAATAAGATAACGAAGCATGGGTCTGATCTCCTGGTTCGCTGCCCCAGGGGACAGCTGATGTTTAGCTAAGTATTGGAAATGATGAGACAACTATTTGGAAAAGTTTGTCTTGGGCATTTCCTGTACACAACTGATTTAACTTTGAATACTGGATTGTGTCAAGCCTAATTTTTAATCTAGGCATTTCAGGTACATAGTTGCAATTCTCTCAGTTAGGCTCTGAAAGATGGTTAAATTTTGTATACGAAAGCGAGCCGCTCGAATAAGCCTTGCGTGCTCAGGACTCGCATCCGAATGCCAAGCGGAATTCCCTGAAAATACAGCTTCTTAGCTGTCATGCTCAACACTCGTCCGGAAATAAACGATGCAAAACTTGTATATCAAGGAGGATTGGGGTATAAACCACACTGAGGTCGCTCGACAGAAGGGATATGAATGGAAACCGAAACCCGAAAAATTCTCCGCGAAGTAAGCCATCGCTTCCCGCCGAGCAGCTTTTACAACTGCAGCGATTTCTTTCGCATTCTCCACAAGCAGACCAAGGCCGAAGCGAAATCGTATTCCTACCGCCAGCTCTCCGTTGACCTTGGCTTTTCTGCGACCAACCTTGTGCACCTGATCGTGCAGGGTAAAAGGCCAGTGACAGAAAAAGCTGCAGGAAAAATTGTTGAGTCTCTCGATCTGCGGCGCGACGAACGCCGTTATTTTCTGGCCTTGGCGCGCCTCACTCGAGAAAAGGTGTCGGAGAAGATTGCGAGCAGTTTTCGCGAAGTCCTAGAAATTCGCAGTGGCATGCTCACCTCGCGTCTCGAACAGGACCAGTTCGCCTACTACAGCGAATGGTATAACGCAGTCATACGCGAAATGGTCAACATGGAGCAATTCCAGGCTGATCCTAAGTGGATTTCGCTGCACATTCGACCGTCCATAACAGCGAAGCAGGCGGAAGAAGCCCTTGAGCTCTTGAAGAAGCTTAATCTCATTCGCTTCGATGAAGAGTTGGGACGCTACACTCAGACCAACCAGATCATATCGACGGGTCCAGAGGTCATGAGCCTGTCTGTGCAAAAGTTTCACCAGGAGTCTATCCCTCACGGCCTCGACTCGATGGTGAACTCAACGCCTGATCAGCGCCATATTTCAGCTTTGATTCTCTGTGTTTCCGGCTCACAGTTTGAGAAGGTGAAACAAGAAATTGAACTTTTCCAGCAAAGGCTGCTAGAACTAGAAGGCGACCGTTCGGCAGGTCCGCCAGATCGAGTGGTTCGATTGAACATGCAACTGTTTCCAGCAAGCCAGCAGTAAGGGATCTCACGATGAAGACACAAGAGCCTTTCCTAGCGAGTCTTAGCCTTGCGATGCTGCTTTGCCTGCCAGCCTGTGGAACCCAGATCGGTAACCCCACCGGAGGGAGTGGTTCCCAGCTGCTCGGAGAGACGAGCAATCTCGAGACAGCAACCAATGCGGCTCTGATGAGCACGATCGATGGGATTAACGTAGGTGATTATGCCTACTCGAAGTCCGAGAGCCGGGTTGTGACTTTGCGTCGCTGCGAGTTAGGTGGGCCGCAGGGAGCTTCTCTTGTGCAAAAGGCGGAGACGTCCCACCGAGTCGAAGATGAAACGCCGCATGCGCTGGTGAGCTCCGAATTAACGATAGAGCGCACCTATCAGGACAAGTGGTCACAAAACGGCCAGACGCTTGCCTGCGATCCGTCGGGGCAGATGGCTCTCGACTACCGCAAACTCGAATATGGGAGCGTGAGTCTCAGGAGCCAAGTGGCTGAAGATCTCCAAAGGAAACTGGCGCTGACCAACAAAGACACTCACGAACTCACCAAACATAGCTTGATCCTGCATCGAGAAGGTTACCGCGATATCAAGCTGCTATCCTACCGACGACCGGACAACGAGACGGTTGAGATTACAGCCACGCTTGCTCAGAATGACTTAGTGGAAGATTTAGCTCTCACAGCGCCAAACGGCGAGAAGGTGCTCGCTAAGCTGACAACGGGAGGACGGCCTCTCACATTTAAGATTACTCTGGATCGGGTGACCCAGCAGTGGACATCCTACACGATCGACCAGGCCTCGCTGGAGTTCCTGCTGAACGCTGGGGAATCCTTCGTGATGGAATTCGATCATCTGCGCTTTGATAGAGCCAAAGGTTGCGTGCCGCAGGCGGGATCGCTGCAGGTGACAGAAGTGGCGACCCAGGGCCGGGGCCGGACATTTAGAGGCACTTTTGATAAAGACACGTCTTCCTTAAATCTCAACGCAACAGACGGCGTCAGTAAAGCCCTCAGTCTGGCACCTTTTGGCTGTGTCCTGAAAGAGCGCTAAGAGAGCGACCCAAGCTTTTATTCGCCAGTATGAAACAGCTTCGCAGTTCGCGGGGCTTTTTTTGTCTGCGTTCGCTTTTTAGAGTCGAGAGAAAGAAAATCAGCGTTTTGGGTTGTGAGTGGTATCACCCTTGCAGAGCTTGGTCCGAGAAAGGAGTCTCGAGAACCTTGCGCGGGATTTGGTACAGTAGCTGTGTTAAAGATTACGATTTGATCCCAGCAGGGCCGGAACTCCCACACTGACTCTTCATAAGGAATTGCCATCATGCCATCCGTAAGCCAGCAGATCGCGGCCAAAACCCTTACGCTTCCTCATGCTCTCGATATTTTGCGCAGCGAAGGCCGCTGCCTTGTGACAGGTATGGCGGCTGCAGAGCCGCAGCTCCTCTATCGCCAGCTGCATGAGATCTTGCCTCAGCGCAAAGAAAAACTCCGAATCTATTGTGCGAATCCAGGGCAACTTTACCCTTGTTTTGATGCTGAAGGACTCGAAGAGCATGTCGAGTTTGTTGTGATGTTTCTGACGGAATGTGTGCGCCGTAAGCAGGGGCCGCGCGTGCAGTACTTTCCTCAGCATCTCTCGCAGTGGTTCAAGTCTATTCGTGAGTACGGCCCCGACATCGACATCTACTGGGGCTCCTGCAGCGTGCCAGACGAACGAGGTTTTGTGACCTTAGGACCAGGGGCCTGCTATGAGACCGAGGCTTTCCATGCGGCCAAAATTCGGATTTTGGAACTCAACCCCAACATCCCTGCCACCAATGGTTCGACTTTGGTGTCGGTGGCTTCCGTCAATTATTTTGTGCATTCGGATCTGCCTTTGCCGAGTCTCAAACGTCCGACGATGGAGGATACGGACCATAAGATTGCAGCCTTTGTCGCGGATCTTGTCCCCGATCAGGCAACGATACAGCTGGGCATCGGATCGATACCCAATGCTATCGGCTTAGCTTTATCTTCGAAAAAAGATTTGGGTATCCATACCGAAATGATGAATGACACGATGATGGATCTCTATCTGAAGGGCGTTATCACCGGTGAGTACAAGACCCGCTGGCCACGGAAAATGGTGGCAGCATTTGCTTACGGAACGCCCGAGCTCTATCGCTTTATTGATAGAAATCCTGTGGTGGAACTGCATCCTGCGAGCGTTGTCAACGATCCTTACCGGATTGGCTTTAACCATCGGATGATGTCTATCAATTCTGCCGTAGAGATCGATATCACAGGGCAGGTCTGTTCGGAATCGGTCGGTCATCGTGAGCTGAGTGGCGTCGGAGGGGCGAGTGATACCCATATCGGAGCGCAGCGCTCGGCAGGAGGTCGCGGGATCATCGTCATGAAGTCGGCGACCAAGGACCTCAGCAGCTCGAAGATAGTCTTCGAGTTGCAACCTGGAGCCAAGGTTTCTATCAGCCGTAATGACATTGATACAGTGGTGACAGAATTTGGAGTTGCTCAGCTCAAGGGTAAAACGGTCGCAGAACGAGCTCGTGCCATGATTGCCGTGGCGCATCCTCAGTTCCGGGATGAGCTGTCCTTCAAAGCACGCCAAGCGAACTATCTCTGAGGTTTAGGCGGAGCAGCTCCTGCTCCGCTTTCTTGAGCTCCCCCTTTAAGTGGGTTCCCCGCTTTCACAATTAGTTTGTGTTCAATCTTTTTTCCTGGCAACCGATCAGAGATTTTGCTAAATGACTGAAAGACCAAATTGAGTCATCGGGTCATCTGGTCAGTGAGTCAGGAGTCGGACTGTGGAAAAAGCGCAGAAATCGCTCAATGATAAAGAAATCCGCATACTTGAGGCGGCTGGGTTGCTCTTTGCGCGCTACGGGCTCAAGAAGACCTCGATCGACGAGATCGCCCAGCAGGCTGGCCTCGGTAAGGGTACTATATACCTCTACTTTAAGAGTAAAGAAGAACTTTTTGCAAAGATTGTCGAAGGTTTTGGTGAACGCCTGATCTACGGTCTCGAACAGGCTATCGCCCGCTCAGCAACCCCTGCAGATCAGCTTAGGGACTTTGTGTGCCATCGCCTCCAGTTCCTCGCAGATCGCGTCAGTGAAGCTGGTTTGAGCTGCGAGGTGATGAAAGAGTTCGAAGATACTGAGACCTCTTTGCCCCTGGCTCCCATCGTTCTCGGCTTTCGGGCGCGACAGCTCGAACTTCTCGAAGGGATTATCCGCGAGGGGACTGGTCGAAGTCAGATGCGCTGTGAGGATCCTCATCTCACCGCTATGGCCATCCTCTCGGCTTTAGAGGGCTACAGCCGCTTTTGGGCCTGGGAACCCTGGCAAAGGGAGACTTTGGCCGCAAAGCAGGATGTAATCTGCCAGCTGTTTTTGCGAGGCCTTGGAGCCCCGCCCTAAGAGAATACCCAATCAAACCCTTTTCATGAATTGAGTCGAAGATAAGGAAACACGATGATGAAGCCCCAGATCCGAATCTTACCCACGCTTTCCAAAGCAATCTGGCTTTTACCTTTGAGTACGAGCCTATGGGTCGCCGCTACCGGAGTATCCCGAGCCGATACCGAGCTGAGCCTGCAAGAAACGATCGATAGGGCGGTTCAGCGCTCGACGCAAGTGGGGGTGGCTGAAGCTGATCTTCAGGCCTCTGTTGAACGCAAGCGTCAGGCTTGGACGAATGTGGGGCCAAGACTTTCGGCCTCTTACACGGAGTCACGATTCGATGGAGCTCAGGTTTCTCCTCTCGGGCTGGTGCGGGGCGATACAACCAAATCGGGAAGTCTGACTCTGGCCCAGCCCATTACGGGGCTCTACGCTGCGGTTGAATACGCAAAGATGAACGGACTGCAGGCGGATCTGTCGCAGGAGTCCCTTAAGCAAGCCAAGCGGGATGCGGGTTATGGGGCAGCCGAGAGTTTTTTGCAAGCCTATCAAGCTCAAGAACAGGTGGCGATCGCTGAGGCCTCTGTTGCAGCCGCAAAGAGTGCCTTTCAAGATGCACAAGCCATGTTTCGTGTAGGACGTCTGAGCCAAGCCGATCAGTTGAAGTTCGAGCTAGCTCTATCTCAAGCGCAAACGCGTCTTGCGCAAGCAAAAGCCCTGCGTCAGGTGAGTTATTTAGCTTTGAGACAAGCAATTCAGCTGCCCGATAATGAAGCGATGACCTTACAAAAGCAGCTTCCAAAAATTCCAGAGGTTCCCGCTGATAGTGTCAAACCTAAGCTCGATGCAAGCCGCTCTGAGCTTCGTAAAGCTGACTTGGGCTCGGAGATAGCAGGATTCGGTAAAAAGCTTGCTTATGCAAAGCTGGTTCCGAATGTGAGCGTTTTTGCGAAATGGGATCGGAACTTTGGCGAGCAGACACTTCTCTCCGGCCCCAAAGATAACAAATACTACGGTGTAAAGCTGGATTGGGATGTGTGGACGAACGGGACCTCGGTCTTTGAGATTCGCGAAGCTTCAGCCCAGCAGGCGAAGGCCGACCTTGTCAAACAGTCCATCAACGACGCTGTTCAGCTCGACCTGACCCAAGCCTTTGAAAATTCGATGGCTGCCCAAGAATCCCTGCGCTTGGCTCGCAGCGCAGTCGCTCAAGCCGATGAGGTCTATCGCATCGATCAGCTTCGCTTTAAAAACGGCCAGATTTCGGCGACGGATTTGATCCGTTCGGAAAGCGATCGGACTACGGCGAGTGGTAATCTCATCAATGCCGAAACTCAATTGCTGGTCTGGTATCTGCGCCTCCAGAAAGCGGCAGGATCAGAATTGCCCCATGTGGCAGCAAACCCTTAACGAATCTATATAAAAACAATTTTCTCTACGAGGAGATCCTAAAATGTTAAAGAATCCGTCATTGCCCCTTTGTTTAAGTCTCGGCATGAGCCTTCTAGCCTGTACTCCTGGCGGTAGCAAAGTCGCCCTGCCTGAAAAACCTGTCGTCGAGGCACCAGCTCAAGCAGCACAAACTGCGGAAGCCGAGCCGACGCCAGCAAAGGACACCAGCGTAAGCGCCCTAGGGTCAGATCAAGCCCAAGCTGCTCCAGCGGTCCAAACTCCAGCGCCGGCTGCAGCTGTCGCTACCCCAGCTCTCAATGAAAGCCAGGCCAAGGTAGAAACTACAGCCGTCAGCACAAGACTCTCAGGTGAAGTGTCCTCGCAACGCCGTTCGAATCTGGCTTTTCGCGTGCAGGGCTTTGTGCAAGAAATTAAATTGCGGCCGGGCAATAGCTGTCACAAAGGGGATGTTCTTGCGGTTTTAGATCCTCGCGACTTCAAGTTGAACTCGGACGTGGCACGCTCGCAGCGTGATCTTGCAAAAGTGGCTTTGGATAATGCTAAGAGCGACTTTGAGCGCGAAGATAGTTTGCGTAAAGAGAATGCATCGACAGCAGCTTTCTTCGATAAAGTGAAGGCTGGGTATGATAAAGCTAAGATCGATTACGAGCTGGCAGACCTCAATGTGCGTCGGGCAGAGCAGGCTCTTTCCGATACACGGCTGGTCGCCCCTTATGATTGTGTGGTGGCTAAGCAGATGAAGTATGTTGGGGAAAATGTACAGTCTGGCAATGCCGTGTTTGAGATTTACGATACTACCGACGTGGAACTGAGCTTTTCGGTGCCTGAACGCCTCGCAGGTCAGCTTAAAGTTGGCGATAAGATTCAAGTGACGATTCCCGCGACCTCTTACAAGGGTTCTGTGGAAATCGTACGTCTGGTCTCGGTCGTCGATGAGGCCAGCCGAACCTTTAAAGTCATCGCCAAGGCGCCGCAAGACCAGCGCGTTGTTCCCGGCTTATATGCAGAAGCATCGTTGCGCTAAGGGCGCTTAAACCAGGGGAGAAAGACTTATGATCCTTTCTGAGATATCGATTAAGCGCCCAGTGTTTGCGACCATGCTCAATCTTGTGCTGGTCGTCTTCGGGCTGTTTGCCTTGCCACGCTTGGCAATCGACCAGTATCCCAACGTGGATTTTCCAATCGTCACAGCGACGGTACTCTATCCAGGGGCAGACCCTGAGACAGTCGAACAGCGGATCCTTGATCCCTTGGAAGAGGCTGTCAATGGTATCGCCGGATTGGATACCGTGACCTCGAATGCCTATCCAAACGTAGCTCAGATCATTCTGAAGTTTAAGCTCAATAAAAACTCAGATCAAGCATCCCAAGAGGTGCGCGATAAGATCTTTGCCAAGCTTTCGGATTTGCCTAAAGAGGCT
>CANGNB010000063.1 GCA_947454545.1 Oligoflexaceae bacterium | reverse complement strand
GTGGATTCGGATGATGCAGGCGAGCATTCGCTCGATCACACCGCGCTTTAGCGTTGAGGCTATGCTGCAAGGCTACTACGAAAAGCTCTACAATCAGGCTCCCGTCTAAGAGAAAAGGCACGTTCTCCAAGGGAGAGCGTGCCTTTGTTTTCATACCAAGACAGTCAATGCAGACTTACGAAAGTTCGAGCATGCGATCGATGGAACGCTTCGCTTTCAGGCGCAGCGATTCTTCGAGATGAATCTCGTAACGATCCTCCTGAAGCGCTGCCAGCGTGTCTTCTAGGGTAATCTGAGCCATGTGCGGACAGCGGTGGCTGCAAAGCCGCAAGACTTCCTTATCGCGATTATCTGCAATAATATTGTCTGCCATGGAACACTCAGTCAGCAAGAGGTAGCGGGGCGCAGCAACTTTTTGAACGTAAGCTATCATTGCTGAGGTGCTACCCGAAAAATCCGAGGCTGCGACAACATCAGGCGGACATTCAGGGTGCGCAAGGACCACGACATCCGGATACTGGGCGCGAACTTGCCGAATATCTTCGACAGTGAAGAGGTCGTGAACCTCACACTTACCATGCCAGCCGATAAAGACTTTCTGCAGGGAATCCTTGCTGGAGGAACCCTTCATGACTTCGGCGAGATTGGTTTCTGGAAAGATGACCTGTTTACCTGTCGCCTGAGCCACATTGCGGGCCAGGTATTCGTCAGGAATAAAAATAACCTGATCACCTGGAAGCTGAGCTACGATTTTAGCTGCATTGCTCGAGGTGCAGCAGATATCAATCTCAGCTTTCACAGCTGCATAGGTGTTGATGTATGCAACGACGGGAACGCCGGGGAACTGTTCCCGCAAACGCCGCACATCGCTGGCCGTGATACTCGAGGCTAAGGAACATCCCGCTTTTTTGGAAGGGATCAGGACTTTGCGGCTTGGATTGAGGATCTTGGCTGTTTCCGCCATAAACTCAACACCACAAAAGACCAGAATATCCGCTTCAGCTGTCGCTGCCCTGCGGCATAGCTCGAGGGAGTCTCCCGTGATATCGGCGACGCAGTGATAGAGCGCTGGCTCCATATAGTTATGGCCAAGAATGAGGGCATTGCGCTCACGTTTGAGGCGATTGATGGCAACAACAAGCTCGGCTTTGGCCTGTATTTCAAAGTCTGGGAGTAAGCCGTCCAATCTGCGATGCATAAGATCGACGGTCTCTTGGTAAGTAACAGGTAGCATGGAAGGACCTCCCGTAAAGTATCACGGCTCAACCTTGCGCCATGAGCGTGCGGTCGGCCTTGGGGGGCCAAGTTTTGCGAAAAATGCCTGAAAGAGCAAGCTATTTTGCTAGGGAGCTTCGGAGAGCAGCAGGTCTTAGACCTGCTGCTTTGTCGGACTTGTTAGAGGCCGGTACGATCGAGTTTGAAGAGGAGGCGTTTGCCAGGTTCCGATGGACTCTGAGGTGCGCCGGAGTCTACAGATTCATGCCGTAGCTCGCCCTCAAAGCGGGTCATTCCTGTCGCGTTGACAGCCTGCATGGTACCTTCCAAACGGACTAAAGCTTCTTCGCTTGTCGCTAGGATTTGGCGGCGTCCCGGAGCAGCGTTGGGAGCGCAGAGTCCACGGATGTTAAAAGCTTCGTTACCAACGGCGACTTGACCGCCAGCAGGGTAGAACGTTTCACCTGCACGGCATCGCTGTCTTACTTTGGCTTCGACGGAACTGCCGTCGGGAGTATCGATACTGACTTCGATGTTCAGATCAGGACGGGGAGCAGCCACGCCGCGCTCGTCGATCTCATTGACCCGGCCGTTAAAGTTAGCGGGTAAAGGTTTTGGACCGGGGATCGGAAGGGTGCCTTCGGCACGGATACTCAGACAGCTCGCCCACAGTCCTACGAGCAGCAGTTTATTGAGGTGCTTGACGGTGTTCATGTGCGTGCCTCCGATCGGTTTGGTTTGCATCTGTTAGCGGTAAGGCCTTATCGCGTCCAGCCAGCTTATACCCTTGTCGGCCTGAAAGCAAACAGACAGGTTGATTCTCATAGGGCTCTATCAGGGCTCGGATACGTCTGGCAAGGTCAAAAATTCGTGGGTCGTGTGTACGGGGTTTGTACTCTTCGTCTCCCCAGAGTCGGGCCGCAATCTCGGCTTTACCGACAAAGCTGCCGCGAATGTGCAAAAGCTCAAGAAAATCATAAATCAAAGGCTTGTCGTGCAAAGCGATCCACTTGCCTTGGACAGAGATGCGACGCAATTCTGGATCCATATGCAAAGAACAGTTGAGCGAGTAGTCGAGGTCCTTAAACTTTTCGTTCACCAGATAGGTGAGGTACACACATTCCTCGGGGTCCAGATAGCATTTCAAAAGATCCAGATTGGCCTCAAGAGCCTCCAGTTTGCCTTTGTCTTTGTACAGGCAAGCGAGACCATAAAGACTTTTGATGGCAAAATAGTTCCAATTTTGCGGCAAAGCCTCGCGAATACTGGCTTGAAAATATTTTTTGGCAAGGGTCGTATCTTGATCAAAACGATCGGAAACCATCGCTTTAAGCAGATTGAGACTGATTCTTTGATCGAGATTTACGAGATCGGAAAGCTCTTCCATCTCGTGGATCAGACGGCTGACCTCCTGGGGGAGACGTAAGGAAAAGTACACATTGGCCAGTCCCAGAGCGGATTGGAAATAATCTTTAACTGTTTCACTGCGATCGGCCAGAAGCTTGAAGAGGCGCTCTGCTTGTTCGTACTCCTGATCCATGTAGGCCAAACGTGCCGTCGCGTAGAGATAAGCGTCCGACTGTTTTTGCTGAAATTGAGTGAGCTCTCTCAAAACCTGTTTCGACTCAGCGACTTTGTGCATTTCAAAGAGCGCCATGGATTTGCGAAGCAGCAGGGTGAAGCGATCCGCGTCCGAAGGGTCTCCTGCGCAATAGAGATCCACTGCAGCGACCGCTTGCTTAAAGCGACACTGATAAAAGAGCTCACGCACCTCATTATTGGCCTGGTTCCAATCCACGAATTCCACCTCCTGTCGCAAAGACTTCAGGCTGTGACTGCACGGTTTGTACCAGAGTTTTATACGCCATAGTGAACTAGTTTCGCGCTGAGAATGCCCCCTAAGTGCCTGGTCTTGAGGCCTTCTTACCTAATTTGCGGCATTTTGACAGGTAAAGTTTTGATACCACTTATGTCTTCGCAAGGCTCGCCAGAGGCTCAGCTTTCTGGTACACCGAAATTGCGCCGTACACTTTGCTGAGGTGGAGGAAACAGCCTTATGAGTCTTTTGGGGATCGTATCACGGGCACCGCTAGGTGTAGATGCCCTGGCCTTAACAGCGCTAGGAGTTCTGCCAGTTCTTGCCATCAGCGTAGCTAGCGTGAGGTTCGGACGGCTCTATCGCTGGCATAAGATACTCCAAACAGGTTTGGGCCTGCTTCTGCTCTCTGCCTTGGTCTGGTTTGAGTGGGACATTCGCTCGATCGATTGGCGCCTCTACGCTCAAGATTCTCGCTACTATGATACCTGGGTCATGCCCGCCCTGCTCTTGCACCTTCTCTGTGCCGGTCCTAGCTTTGCGCTCTGGGTCTACATGATCCCCCATGCCTGGAAAAAATTTCCTAGGCCCACCCGTCCTTCAGGTTATAGTATGATACATAAGAAGCTCGGACGCATGGCTGCCCTCGGTATGGTTGCAACAGCCGCAACAGGTTGGCTGTTTTACTACCTGGCTTTTGTCTGCTAGCAGCCATGAGATGCGTCTCCGCAGCAGGACGCTTGGGGATTGAGGGGAGGGGCCGAGAGAGTTCTCTCTGGGAGCCAACCTCGATCTGAGAAGAGGGAAAGATGAACAAAGGCGGCAAACCGGAAAAAGAGAAGCGCGGCGTTCTCGTGTGTATTTCCGGAAGAACTCAAAACGAATTGGTGAAATTAAGACGCGACAATACCATCTTCGGTCGCGAGAAGGCCGATATTATCGTGTCGGATGCCGAAGTATCTGCGACGCATTGTCAGATTCAGTGTATCGATGACTCCTACCATCTTTTTGATATGAACAGCAGCAATGGAACTTACGTCAATGGGCAACGCATAGTGAAAGCCAAGCTCAAAGAGGGAGATACCATTGAAATGGGTAAGACGGTCTTCCGTTTTGCGTTGGAAGATGAAAAAAATGTCCGGCATATTCCCACGCTCTTTGGTTCGTCCAATAAAAAGCAAGACCGAAGCACCAGTCTCGTCGACACTCTTATCGAAAAAGAACTCAAGCAAGCGCATAAGGTAAACCTAGAGATCCATGTCGTATATGGCAATGGAACACGGGAAACCATACTCCTTCATCAAAAAGTTGCCTTTATCGGCAGAGCCTCAAGCTTTGGTCACTTTGATCAGGACTCGGAAATTTCTCGCAAGCATATGATGATAAAACTCAATGACACGGGAGAGGTTTTCATCGAGGATCAGGGCTCAACCAATGGGTGCTTTTTGAATGGGCAGAAGATCAATGGTTTGCATCGGGTCCAACCCAGTGATGAGGTTAGGGTGGGGCGCTGCGTCTTGCGTATCACGGCAAAATCGTCTTAAGATTTTTGATTGCAAAGGTGTGCTTTAAAATAGTAGCGGCGCACTTCTCCCTCGGAGATCTCTTCCTTCGCGATGACTTTCATGAAGGCCCTCCCTCCCACAGTTTTTTCCAAAAGCGGGCTGCATGCTGCCATCAAAGAGTAATGGCCTATGTTATGGGTGCATTGGAATTCAACCTGTTGACCATCCATACGGCAGAGCTCAGCTTCGATGCGAATGCTGGCACAGGACAGGAGCTCTTCGTTCGGGAGACAGTGCACCTTGCGAAGATCAAAGAGGGAAATTTTCCGAGAGCTGAGATTGGCAAGATAATCACGCTCGATGATTTCGTTGAGGTGATGCGGTATATTTTTGAGAAAGCGCAGCTGGCGTGAGGCTCCTAGGGATTTGATTTGAGTGCTATCCTCTTTGCCACCAATGCTCACAACCACTGTATGATCGGGAAGAAAGCGGAGGAGCTCATGAAAGTTCCGTCGATGTTCTCCCATCATGAGCCTGTCTTCTATGAACACAAGGTCGGGACTAAAGTATTTGGGTTCATAAAGCAAACTGTTTTGCTGCAGCGCTGTATGCACTTCGTAACGGCGTCGATCCAGATATTTGCCGACAGTTGTACGCAAAGCAGGCGATTGAATCGCAAGAAAAATGCGAGGTCGTGGCCCCAAATCTATCTCAGCAAGATGATCGAGAGTATCTAAAATTTTTTGTGGATCAGCATGTTCTACAGCACTGCGGTACCAATTGCCTATCAAAGCCTCTGAAAAGCGATAGGAGAGGTGGGTGTGAAGGCGCTGTTGAACCTGAACTTCAAGCTCTTTAAGCCCCAAAGATTCGACGAGAGGACCTTGCAGGTAGATCGTTTCACCGATCTGAGGCCCCCCCCGACATTCGAGCCAGAGCTGCTGAGCTCCAATCCACACCAAGCGAGCAGGCACAAAAAGATTTAAAGTTTCCTGGGGAACTGAGGCGACCTCGTGCGGTTCCAGTATCGAAGCTAGCCCTGAGGTCGAAAATTCAAAGCGTCGCAACCAATCTGCATCCGACAAAGATTCGGGGATGAGGTCGCGAAAACCTTGGCTCATAGCAGCTTCGAGCACAAGATCCCGATTGTCAGAGTGGGCTGTATGCGAGAGTATCAGACGAGCGCCATTGATCTCAGGGAGACTTGCTAGCAGCTGTATGCACTGAAGAGTGACGCGCGAGTCCCAAGCATCACCTAGGATCAGAATCTGGGCTCGTTTGCTGCAGACTTCTTTGGCGAGCAGTTCGAGATTGTGGAAGAAGGAGACTTCATAGCCAATTTCGTCTAGTATCGCGGCGCGCCGGGCTTGAACCTCGGTGGTTTCGGGACATAGCCAGTAGACATGCGAGCCGCTCATGAAAGATCCTCAAGTAACGCACAGCAATTCTCATCGGAGCATCAGGAGCAAAGACTGAGGGCGACCCCGTGAGGACCAGCCCTAGCCCCCGAGTGATAGAGATAATAGCCTGAAATGCTTGATCTCTTCGAAAAATAAAGAGCCATCGAGACTTCGATGGCTCTTTCTTAGGGACGGCAAAGTTCAGACGCAAAGACTGGACTTTTTTATTCGCTTTCTGCTGGCTCGATTTCTCCTCATCGCAAGCCATCGAAAGCGTTGAGAGAGGAGAAGCACGGACCTTGCCAAAGTATGTCAAAAAAGTTTTTGCGGTGTAATCATTGAATACCACAATGAAAAATATCGGTTTAACGGCAGTGGTAAGGTTTCGAGCGAGGGAAATCCTGCGCCTCTCTCGCAGACTGAGTGTGAGCTCACGCAAAGCCTGGCGGCTGTCCCAAGCCGGATGGTACCCAAAAAAGAGGTGCTTTTCCCTTGCCTTGGCCCCAAGCTATGCTAAAAATATCCGTTTATTGAGAACTTACCGCGTCGGCCAGCCAGGAATCCCCTGGAGCCACGCTGGAGATCGCAGCAAAAAGGATATTCATGAAGCCGTTGACCCCACATTGGGCCGATATCGCAGCTGCTCGCGTCGTAAGCACTTGCGGCGAAAAAGAGACTTATACCCTGGCGAGTGGAATCACGCCAAGCGGTACGGTCCATATTGGGAATTTTCGCGAAGTCATTACCGTAGACTTTGTAGCTAGAGCTATTCGATCCCTAGGGAAAAACGTGCGTTTCGTTTATAGCTGGGACGATTTTGATACCCTGCGCAAAGTTCCTAAAAATTTACCCCAACAGGAGATGCTGCAAACTCAGCTACGTCGTCCTATAAGCCGTGTCCCAGATCCCTATGGGGAAGACAAGAGTTACGCAACGCACAATGAACGCGTGTTCGAACGCGAACTGGAGCAGGTTGGTATCCAGCCTGAATATCTTTACCAAAGCGATCGCTATGGAGCAGGACTCTACGCAGAATCCATGCGGCATGCACTGCAGCATAAAGATAAAATCGTCGCAATTTTAAATGAGTTTCGTTCAGAACCTCTGGAGGCCGATTGGCTTCCCACCACGATCTACTGCTCGGCCTGTCAGCGAGATCAGATGGATTACGAGCGCTACCTCGGTGAGTATGATTATTCTTATAAGTGCAGTTCCTGTGGCTTGGAAGAGGTGGTCGACATTCGCAAAACCAGCAATTTGAAATTGAATTGGCGAACCGACTGGCCTATGCGTTGGGCTTACGAAGGTGTTGACTTTGAGCCAGGCGGCAAAGATCACTCCAGTGACGGGGGTTCCTTTGATACGGGACGTCGCATTGTTAAGGCTTTGTGGGATAAAGAGGCGCCTCAGTATCTTCAGTATGACTTTGTCTCGATCAAAGGTGGATCGGGCAAAATGTCTTCTTCGTCGGGCGAGCTCATCACCCTGAGCGAGGCCTTGGCCATCTATGAGCCACAGATGATCCGGTGGATCTTTGCCAATCAGCGTCCCAACACAGACTTTGCTATTTCCTTCGATAGCGATGTGATCAAAGTCTACGACGAGTTTGATAGAGCTGAGCTTGCGGCTCTAGGGCCAGTTCCTGAGAATCCAGGAAAATGGCCCGCCATACGTCGTGCCTACGAGCTTTCCGCTGTGGGCGAAGTCTTTGTGAAAGCTCCCTATCGTGCTCCTTTTCGCGAGCTGACCGGCCGTCTGCAGATCTGTGATAACGATGTGCAAAGGACCTACGAACGCTACTATCTGCATCTTGCCAAATCAGAGCAGGAAAAAGCCTTGTTCTTCGCGCGAGCCCAACGTGCCCTTCACTGGTTGCGCGAATGTGCTTCGGACGAGTTCCGCTATCAGATCCACACTCAGCCTGTCGCCGTCAGCCTGAGCGAAAAACAGACAGAGGCTCTGACAGCTCTGTGTCAGCTTCTTTCTGAACTCGATCTCGAAACGATCGATGCGAAAGATTTAAATCAGCGCCTTTATGATGATATCATTCACAAGGTGTCATGCGATGGCAAAGAGTTCTTTGCTGCTGTGTATCAAAAGCTGATCGGACGTGATCAGGGGCCACGCTTACCTGGTTTTCTCAAAGAGATCGGTCGGGAGCGTTTGCTGAAGCTGCTGGTCCCCTGAGCCAAAGTCAAGGAACCCTGTTCAAGGAAGGACAGTCATGGTGAGGCGAAGCGATTCGAGGCGAACGTGGATGGGTTCCTTACTCGTGACCCTTCTGCTACCAACAGTTTGGCTTGGTATCTTAGGGGGGGCGAGCTCGTGCACAGCCATGCGTCAGCTTTTAGGGCTGGTCGCAGAAAAGCCCGAACTCAAACTCGCTCAGATCGAAGTCCAATCGTTCTCGGTGCAGCGGATCGATCTGGTCTTTCTCTTGGATGCCTACAATCCCAACAGCTTTTCCTTGGATGTTGAGGGACTAGACTACAAGGTCAGTGGTCTTGGCCTCGATCTAGGGAGCGGAGCTCTCGAAAAGCCTTTTTTGCTTCAAGGTAAAGAGCGCAGCCAGGTGCGCTTGCCCTTTGTCATGGCCCCGGACGTGGCCCTCAAGATCATGAAAAAGTATCTGGGTCACCCCAAAGAACTCAAGATATTGGTGCAGGGTCATCTCCATCTCAATACTGCGTTTGGCAAGATGGAAACCCAGTTTGAAGAAGAAAAATCGCTCGCCAAGGGGCTTCCCGGTTTTTGAAACGGTTCTCGCGGTCCTGATATGAGGGACTTGCATGAATTCTGCCTTGGTGAAAGAGAAAAAATCGCAAAAAGTCCCTATAGGCTTAAGTCACCTAGCTTAGACTCCGATACTATTCCCACACGTCGGAGGATTGGGAATGCTCAATTGGGGACTTTTAGGATTAGCGTTCGCGGGCACCGTCTGGAGTGCGCCGGTCGGAAAAGTCAAAGAGCTTCAGGCCCTTAAGGTCGAGCCCCAAGTTCTCCAGCAGCTGCAAGTGCTCAATCTGCCCCCGAGCCCCGAATCGAAACTGGGGGCCAGTGAGCTCCTTGAAACCTTAAGCAGCAAGAATGATGTCGAGCGGGAAGAGCTGATCGTGAGTTTGCTCCAGGCTGGTCACTTTCCTAACTTTCTTAGACATTTAAAGCCTATACGAGTCGAAGGGCGGGGGCACCAGATCAGCTACTGGGTCATGCCGGACTATCTTTCGATAGGCAGCGAAGATGATTTTCTGCTTGTCCCTCTGAACTGGATCAATACGCGTAAGTTAGCCCAAGCATGGGGCTTTTATATTCCAACGCCAAGGATGGTCGATACCATCTACCAGCAGGCGGAGCGCGTGATCTGGCCCAAGACCTTTCGTCCCGGGCCCGAGATGGGGTCTATGGCGACCATACAGGCCCATAACGATTGGATTTCGGCCCAGCGTTATCTCTATGGGGACCAGGAAGTGCTCACCGCAGGCCACAAGAAAGACATTGTGGTCTCAAGGCGCCTTTACCAGCAGACCGACCGCATAGCCATCTATGGTTGGCAGAATATTCGGGATGGTGAACCCATCCAGCCTCTCAGTCTCTGGCACGGCGAGCGATATGCCGATTACAGTCACGGTATCCGGCTTGTGGCTCGATGGGTGCTCGTTGACGGGGAAATCATGCCTCTGAGTCAGGTTTTAGCAGATCCCAAACTCGCAGGACTGCTTAGCCACGAGGGGACCCTCGACTTAGAACGTGTGATGCGGACTCCCGAGACTATATCCGTTCTAGCCCAAAACCTCACGCATTGAAGAGGGTGCTCCCAGCGCTCTTAGCAGCGGGAATCCTGTGAGCTTTTGAGAAATTTTTTCCTGTGATAAGCTAGGGGAAAAGATTTTTGCAGAGGACACGGGGTCTATGAGTATCGAAGAAAACCCCCTCATACGGGTGGCACCTTATACACAAGGTGCCAGTACTGAGACTCGCATCGTAATTCGTCGGCGTGACCATCCCCAGTATATATGTCTCACTCGTGAAGAGTTTGCAGCTGTTGAGCAGTTGCGCTATCAGCCCATGCAGGTGAGTGAATGGCTCTCGGAGCACATGTCGCAGCATCAGGGCTTGAGTTTTCGCGGTGCGATCTCTTTGCTTTTGCGATTGATTGAAGAAGGCTTTTTGTTGGATACATCGACAGGTATCGTACAAAAGCTTGAAGACCTGCATCATGGAGGGAGAGCCTCCTCGTTCTTTACCAGAAGCTACTTTGATTCCTTGCTTCAGAATTTTGATCTTTCTCTCATGGAAGTCAAAAGTATCACGGTGCATCCTCTCTTACGATTTTTCGGTCAGGTCTTTGCTTCGTGGCTGGGCGTTATTCTTTTGCTTACAATCTGCATTTTGGGCTTTTGGCGAGTTCGCTTTGTATCTCTTGAGCAGCTTGCTGGTCTGTTTCCCTTCGAAACGCCTGAAACCTGGTTCTTTACTTTCGTGATTATGCTCTCACTCGCAGGTTGCCTGCATGGGATTTTGCAGATTATGTTTGTCTCGGGAACTCAGGCTGAATTTGTTCACGGTGATGCACGCCTGTCGGGTGGTTTTGCGCTGAATGTTCGCTGTCGCGATGATGATGTCATTATGTGTGATCGAAATATTCGAATTCCCTATCAACTGTCGTGCTTGCTTTTGCCTTTCGTTCTTTCGCTCCTTTGCTTGCAAAAATATCGGATGTCTTCGAGTCTTGCGATGTTGGGCCTTTCTTTTGCTATCATCGGGCTTGTACAGCTTTGCCCGCTCTTTCGCAGTCCTGTGGTGAAACTTGCGGAAGGGGAGACAGCAAGTCTTCAGCTCTTAGATTCCTTGCAGCGCTATTTGAAACGCGGCTTTTTCAAGCAGCTCTTTCAAGCTCAAGATCAGCAGCAGCCCCAGGAAAATCAAAGCGTGTCTCACTGGATACTAGGTCTGTCCTGTTTGGCGCTGGTATGGCTCTATGCTGTGGGGATCATTCTCTTCTCTGTCTTGGTCGATGCGGTCCCGCACTTGCTCTTTCATCTGGCCAATGCTTCTGAAGCTCCGCTTCGAGCGGGAATGTCAATGTTCTGGTTGATTGTCCTGACACTTGCAACGCTGTATCCCCTTAAAACACTTCTCCAGATTCCTCTGTTTAACTTGGCGGAAGCGGTTTCTATCCCTATGCGTAAAGCCCGCAGTGGCCTGCATGGCTTTGTCGATCATTCGGTGCGCATGACAGAAGTTATTGAGAATTTTTTGCGCGAGATTCCCATCTTAGCGCATCTGTCTGAACTCGAACTGCATGCCCTTATTCCCTCTCTCAAAATGCGCACCTTTGGAAGAGGGCAGCTCATCATCAAGCAGGGAGAACCAGGGGATGAGTTTTATATTTTGGCCGAGGGTGATGCCCAGATCTACCTAAGCCAAAATACTGAGTCAAATCGGGTATTGGATATGCTGCATCCAGGCGATTCCTTTGGTGAAATTGCCTTGATAGAGAGAACCACACGCCGAGCCAATGTCAAAGCCATGAGCCCCGATACCAAAGTCTTGGTCCTGCGCCGCGAAGCTTTTGATGGTCTTTTCCCAGAAGGGTCTTCGGTCCGAGAAGGCTTAACCCAGACGATGCGTCTGATGAAGCTCGTGCTTGAATCACAAGCGCTTTCTCATTTGAGCCCTCGTCAGGTTCGTGAGTTTGTCCGCTCAGCGCGTGTGCAGGCTTTTGCTGAAGGGGAATTTTTGATACGCGAGCACGATATGGGGCAAACTGCTTATCTTATTGAATCCGGGGAGGTCGCGGTCTCGAAAGCTGGTTTTGCTGACGATATTTCGCAGTTGGGGCGAGGCGATCTTCTTGGAGCTACTGCCCTTATCAGAAATGTTACGCGCACAGCAAGTGTACGTGCTCTCACTCCAGTGCAAGCTTTGGTGATAGATAAGGATAGCTTTTTACGCTTATGCATGGCGAATGTTTTTGTGGCTCTCCTAGTCAACGATCTTATCGATAAACAGCAATCTGAAATTTCTGAAAGCGCCTAGCATGCGTCTTGCTCCTTTTATTCCAGTTTGCGTACTCGGTGTGGTCTTGTACCTCGGCACTCGGGGTATTCGCGAGAAATTGGCTTCGGCGATGGGATTGGGCTACAGGCTTAAAGCCCAAAAACAGCTCGTATTTATTCGCCAACGCATCGAACGGAAGACGAATGGAAAAGTCGAGCTTTCGGTCTTATCCCCAGAGGGTAGGCTTGTCTGGCTGAACCGCTGGGTGGTCGACCCAGAGGGTAAACGTGCAGACATGAGTCGGGATCCATGGGGATCGCCCTTGAGGTTTGAAGTTGTCGGTGTAAGGATGTATCTGGTTTCTGCCGGATCGGATAAACGCTTTGGCACTTCCGATGACCTTAAGGAACTGATGATCTTGGATGAGTAATCGAGATTAGGCTGCGCTGCCTACAGATTTGAGTTTTTGCAGAGCTTGAGCGCGTCGCTTGTAGGCTTCCAGTAGCTTCCACTCGACTGCAGGAATGTCTTTGATCACGACATGAGGGATCAGAAAACCAGAGCTGTTTTCACAGGCCTTCATATGTAGCTCAAGGGGAGCATGGTCGGTGATCACATTATCTTCATAGCAGAATTGTCCCGGAAGCAGAATCTCTGTATAGCCTTCCTTGAAGAGTTCCAATCGACCCTTTTCTAGGACAAAAACAAAGTGGCCCGTGAAATTTTGAATAATCTGCTGCTCACGAATTTGAATATCGTGCACGGATTTCGCGACTTTGTTCAAGAGCGGTGACCAGCGAATATGCTGAAACAGATCGCTGTTTTGCAGCATGCGGCGCCGAGCGATGTTTTTGGAAAAGCTATCTTTGAGTCCATAGCGTTCCAAGAAGGCCTCAAATATGCGTCTGGGCATCCTCAGAGCTTCTACGAAACTCTTAGCATAGAGCTTGTCGAGTGAACAATCTGGATCATCACCCACCAAATAGCCGGCGACATACTCGAGGCCCAATTTGCTTTCTGCCTTGGGGTCGCTAATGATGCCGGAGAGGACCAAGAAGATATCGTGGTGCTCTTGCTGATGTTTGCACAGAGGTGAACCAGGTTCTATGGCTTGGATTTTCTGATTCAAAAGCTCATAGAAGGAGCTAAAAGGTACTGTTGGGAAGTAATGATGCAAGGCTCGGGCAGCCACTTCATGCCGATTGTCGATATGGGAAGGCACAAGGTGATCGATTTGTCCGAAAATGGCTCGTGTTCCGATGGAGAGCTGCTCTGGACTCAGCTCTTCGGCGGTGTGAGCCAGTATAATTTTCTTGGAGCGATCGTTGGCAAAATCACCGGCTTGACCGTGGATCATACCGCCCCCAATGTCGATTTTCTTGAGGTCGACGGGACTGAGGTACTGCTGTTGAACTGTTTGGAAGAGCTCTGGCGAAATCCCTGCTTTGCTCTGATCAGGCTCTACCATTTTGCTGAGGGTACTAAACGCAGCAATATCAGCCAGGTGACTGTAGGTTCTGTAAGAACCTTCGGTCACAACCCGAAACTGGAATGTGTTCGTTTCCACAGGATGGGGAGAATAATGGGGCATGACTTCGAGCCCATCGATGTTGTTCCAACGGTCAGCTTCGAGATCATGAGTGACAAAGAAGCGCTCGAGTACCGGGAACTTTACGTTGAGCAGAGCCTGTAGCTTTTTATTGACAGAGTGGCGAACCAATCGAGTCGCAAAATACTCCAGACGCCTATCCCCCAGCATGAGCTCGGTGATCCCCGCGAAGTGGTCATCATGGGCGTGAGTTTGGAAAATACCCCGTACCGAATTCAGACTGAGGCCTAAGGCACGGAGGGTGTGAGTGATATGGGGGCCGGCATCGATCAGATAGACGTCGGGTCCATAGCAGACGATACTTGCCATAGCTGGACGATGAATATCCCAGCCATCGCCTTCACCGCTGTGGATGACAGAGAAAAATTCTGGGGAAAAGCGCTGGAAATTCAGTTTATAGGTCGGCATATAAGACTGGTGGGGTGCCAGATTCAAATCGACGATGATCGCTTCATTCTCGACCGATATTTCAAACTTATTGGTGCTGAGACGGCGAATGAAAACGCCGTTTTTCACTTCCATTTTTTGATCGAGCAGCACGCGTGTGTCGAAGAGTTCATCAACAGGTTTAATTTTGCCAAAAGCAAAACGAAGCTTGAGTCGCATCATCTCGTGGGCTTGATCCCGTGGAATGCCGGCTTCAAGAATTTCCTGCTCGGAAATAAGACCGTAATTGCCCCGGAAGACGTAATCAAGCTGGGATTTGATCTGTTCGTGATTGCCGATCATGATCGGCTTTTCACTGGAAAATCCGGGGTGACCTGGTATCAGCAGCCCTTGGCGATAGAACATCTGCAGCACAGAGAACTCGCCAAGATTAGAAAATTGACCATTTTGAATAGTGAGATCTGCGAGCAACAGGCAGTTTGGACCCGTTTCATGCAGCTGCCCTTGGGATCCGAGATTGCGAATAACACCGTTTTTGATGAGGTGTTTCACGCTATCAGCCGGGCATCCACATTGGATATAGACCTTCCGGCTTGGTATGGCGATCCATACGAGCCCAGGCGATATCTCTTTGTGTTCCAATAGTCCCATCATTCAACTTTCTCCTTAAGGGGCTATCGGAGATGTCCAAAGTAAGTTAAGAATCCCTGTTATTTTTTTATCTAAGTCATTGAAACAAAAGAATTATTATTTTTGTACTCTAGGGTTCAGAGCTGCGGGGATTTGGATAACCCAATGCCATTGGGAAGAGATTGTCCGGAAAAATAGACTTCCTTGATGGATTTGGACGAGTCGTCTGGCTTCGTAAAGGGAGGTACCAGACACACCGCTTGCGTGACGTTGAAAGTAACTTTCCCACTCTTCAGGAGGCGGTTGAAAGCCCTGCAGCTGGAAGCTGATTTCCACAAAAGGGGGCTGAGGCGTCGCACTTATCGTAAAGCTCTTGTCCTGATCCAAGCCTTGGGCAAGCTGCTGGTAAAGGGGTGTAAGCAGGGCAAGCAAAAGCTGGAGAAGGTTTTTGGGTGCGGCCTCAAGATTGAGGGGGTCAGGAAGTGGCGGCATCGAAAAGCTGATATGCAAAGCTTCAGCTTTGGGTAAAAGCAGCTCTAGAGCCAGGGTCAGGGTTTCTTTGAGATCACTTTGAGAGTTTGACGCATCGAGATCTTCAGCATCCAGGAGAATTTTGAGTCTCTGAACGGCTTTTTCATGGCGTCGAGCCTGATCTCGGAGACTCTGGCTGAGGGAAAAACTGCTCTGAAGCCCCTGCAACCACAGGTTCGACTGCTGCGATATGTGGGTCCAGATGTCCTGTTTTGCAGAAAAGGGGAGTGCCACCAGCATGAGTTCGCGCCGTAAACTTCGTAAGGCATTGAGCGACGGGCTTTGGGTTGGGAGTGGGAAAACGCTGGGAGCTTCTGGGGCTTCTGTATAGTCACCTAAAAGGGAGTGCCGCAAGAGGGCC
>CANGNB010000062.1 GCA_947454545.1 Oligoflexaceae bacterium | reverse complement strand
GTGGGCACAGCGAGTATTAAAACGACATCCCTTGGGCAAATTACGAAGGCTGGGTACTGTCCCATCTATCGTGAAAAGCTTCTGCGCCTTGGTCACAGTGCTCGAAGGTATCGAGTTCAGGAGACCTTTTGTGTAGGGATGCTTTGGATTTTCGAAGATCTCGTAGACGCTTCCGTACTCGACGGCTTTCCCTGCATACATGACGACAACATGATCCGCCATCTCTGCAACAACACCCAAATCGTGCGTAATAAAAAGAATCGCTGTATTTTTCTCGCGCTGAAGTTCTTTCATCAGCCGTAGAATCTGTGCCTGAATCGTGACATCGAGAGCTGTCGTTGGCTCATCGGCGATGAGCAGACTGGGTTCGCAGGCCAGCGCCATCGCAATCATCACGCGCTGCCGCATCCCACCTGAGAGCTGAAAGGGATACTCATCGATACGTTTGTGAGGATCGGGGATATGCACCAGCTTCAGCATGCGCAGGGCCTCCTGCTTTGCCTGGGCTCGAGACATACCACGGTGAATCCGAAAAACTTCGCCAATCTGCTCACCGATCGTATAGACCGGGTTGAGGGCTGTCATAGGCTCTTGGAATATCATGGAGATACGATCCCCACGAATCGTTCGCATCTGATCACGGCTGAGGGCTGCGAGATTTTGGCCTTCGAAGAGGATCTGACCGTCTTCGACAAAGCCGTTGGCATCTTGGACCAAACCCATGATTGACATAGCTGTCACAGATTTGCCGCATCCAGACTCCCCGACAACCGCGAGCGTTTTGCCTTTTTCGACCGCAAAACTCACGCCATCCAAGGCCCGTACCTTGCCGGTTTCCGTATTGAAGGCTGTTCGAAGATTCCGAACCTCGAGTAAAGCGTTCGATTCTTGCATGAACCTCTTCCTATTTGTCATGGTCCCGCGAAAACAATTGTCTCTTCTAATCTATTTCCTGAGGACTTGCAATTAGGATGCACGGCCAGTCAAGGGCCTCACGAAGCGAAAAAAAAGCACCGTGATCAGTGGTTTATGTTGTTTTTGGAAGTCCCGCTCTTTTTGCTTTGTTTTCCCCTCCTAGATCATTAGGTTTAGGCAAAGCACTTGGCTCAGTATGGCCTGGTGAGAATCACGCAGTCGCTATCGTCAGCTTGCCTGTATGGCAGTCAAAAAGGGGGTTAGGGGTGTCACTTGCGTCGCTCTATGTTCTTTTGAAACTCGTCCAACATAGTTTCGAATCCGCTCTAAGCGCTTTAAATTTTCGCTATGCCATGGACGAAAAGCGCGCCCAAGCGGCCGCTACCGCCCTTTCCATTCCGGCTGACGACATGGCGAAAACCAAGGCTTATAGCCGCGATAAATTTCGTTACGGACAGGTCTCCGGCTGGATCACGACCCTCGTGAGTTTGGTCTTCCTCTGGACGGGTGGTCTGGGATGGGTGGAAGCCCTTGTCACGCGCTGGACGCAATCTTTGGGCTTTTCGAGTCCTGTCCTCTTAGGCTTGGGGTTCTTCGCTCTTTTAGGAGTGCTAAGCTACCTGCTGAGTTTGCCCTTCGATCTCTATTTCACCTTTGTTTTGGAACAAAAGCATGGCTTCAATCGCCAAACATGGAAGGGCTTTGTCTCCGATCAGATCAAGGGAGCCTTGTTGGGCATCATTCTCGGCGGTCTTGTTCTGAGTCTGCTGCTTTCAGTGATGCAAAAGACTGGCAACTCTTGGTGGTGGATGGCCTGGCTTCTCCTCTTTGCTTTCAATCTCTTAACAGCTTGGCTCTATCCCACACTTTTGGCGCCTCTTTTCAACACCTTTAGTCCTCTTGAAGAGGGCGCCCTCAAAGAAGCCATTTTCGAGCTAGCAAAAAAGATCGACTTTAAGACAGACGGTATCTCGATCATGGATGCCTCGAGGCGTTCCGCTCATGGCAATGCCTACTTTACGGGTGTATTCGGAAAAAAACGCATTGTCCTCTTTGATACGCTCGTGAAATCCATGGGGCATCAGGAGATCGTGGCTGTCCTTGCCCATGAGCTGGGACATTTTAAGCTCAATCATGTGCGTTGGTCGCTTATTCGGGCTTTTTTTACCACTGGTTTGACTTTTTTTGCGCTGAGCCTCTGCCTTCCTCTGAAAGAGTTTTATCAAGCTTTCGGTCTGCAAGATGTCTCCTACTACGGAGCCCTTGTGATTTTTTCACTCTGGTTCGGCCCCATTGGCTTTATTTTACGCCCCCTTGGCAGCCTCATCTCGCGGCGGAACGAGTTTGCGGCGGATGCCTTTGCCTTGCAGCAAGTGCCTGACAAGCGTTCCCTTGGAGATGCTCTACTTAAATTGCGGGAAAACTCTCATGTGATGCCCCTCAGCCATCCCCTCTACTCGGCGATTTACCATTCTCATCCACCTTTGCTTGAACGTTTAAAAGCGATGGGTTACATTCACTGACGATAACCGTACTTTTTTATGAGAGAGCCCATGGATAACCTGACCCCCATTCAGAAAAAAGCGCTTGAGTTCATTACCAGCCACACGGATCGGGTCGGCTATGCACCTACCCTTCGTGAGATTTGTAAGTTCATGGGCTACAAGGCTGTGGGATCTGCTCAGGATGTGGTCGCATCCTTACGTAGAAAGGGTTACCTGGTTGTACCGGATAAGCAGACCGCGCGCTGCCTGACTCTCTCCGCTCAGGCTAAAGAGATTTATAAGGTCCGTCCCCCAGAAAAGCGGGATCGCCTGGATTCCTTTGCCATCCCTCAGCTAGGGAGTGTCCCCGCAGGCCTTCCTGTAGAGGCTATCGAGGACCTACAGGGTACTTTACGTTTGTCGACCGCTCTTATCCCACGTTCGATTCGCAAGCCTGAAAAGCTCTTTGCCCTCCGGGCCAAAGGCGAGAGCATGCTGAACGCTGGTATCCTTGACGGGGATTGGCTGATCGTACACAAACAAGAGGAAGCTCCTCTTGGTTCTATCGTTGTCGCCTTGCTCGATGGTGATGCCACGGTGAAACGCTTGATGAAAAACGAAGAGGGGATCTGGTATCTCAAACCCGAAAACCCTGCTTTTCGTGAGGTCTTTGCCGACCAGTCACCCTTTGAAATCGTGGGACGTGTGATCGCCCTTCAGCGCAGCCTGACAGACCTCTAATACCTTAAAAATCTTTACTTCAGCAGTTCAGACGTATGGCCTGGGGAAACTCGGGCCATACGTCTTTTTGCATGTCTAAGCACCTAGAAAAATCCCAGAAAGTCCGTTGACGAGCCCCTAAAAGCCGAATACCATATCTATGTATGGTTGTTTTTGAGACTGGTTTGAAGAGGGCTCCCCATGAAAGCTAAGACCTTAATATATAAAGACAATAAGGTTCCCGCAGCGCCCCAAGAGGAGCTTCTTGCGAGTCATCACCCCTTACTGGATGAGTTTTTAGAGGGAGGCATCCGCTGGGGGGAAATCAGCGAATGGGGCATACCCTGGGGCCAGGCCTTGCGCGAGGTCGTTCTTCCCTTCTTAGTCTCTGCCCAAAAAAACCAAACTCCCAAACCATGGATACTCTGGATCTACGGACAGAAGGATGTCTGTATCAATCCTCTCGCTTGGCATGCACGCGGTCTCGACCTGAGTCATATGCGCTTTGCCCATACTCAGCAGCCGGTGCATGAACTCAAGCCCATCTTCTTGTCACCTTTTTTCCGCATCATCGTCATCGATAGTGTCCGTAACTTAAGTGATGAGGAATGTGCGTTTCTTGCCCGTCAGGCGAGGCGCCAACAGCAGCTGCTATTTTTGATAAGACCCTTTTTACTCTCACCTCAACAGGGGAATGTTTGGGCAAAGACACGTATCAACTGCTGGCGTAGCAATGAACAGCAACGCATTTACGCAAAGATTGTCAAGGGACGCTCCCCACGTCAGGTCACATGGCTCGAGACAGCCCTCTACCAATGGTAAACGATGAAACAGGTACTACTTTTTCCAGATCACGAAACCTCAGCTTCAGCTCCCGCTCTTGGCTGCTACCTTGCTCTGAGCGCCTCCACTACCGGCGAGGCGCTCAGAGCCCTCACCCCTTCTGTCATGCAGTGGGAAGAGGATGTGTGGCTTCTTGATCTGTCGTCTTGTATAAGCTACTGGCAAGTTCAAGCGACTCTGCATAAGCGAAGCTTGACGGAGGAACTCAGTAGCCAACTGCATCAGCTCCTGATCGCGAAGGATCTGGATCATATAGCTCAGCCCTACACGGCCACGCTCAGCCAAGATCCTTGGCTAGGAGTCCTTCATATCTCTTGGCTTCGTGAGAGAGGGCTTTCTGGTTTTTTTCCTCAGCAAAGTCGTATCTTAAATAATATATCCTCCTCTCTGTCTTGGGGATGCTGGTGGCGTTGCTGCGATCAGTATGTGCGCTATGCTGCTTCTTCTCATGAGCGAAGTAAATTTCTCAAAGCAAAGCGGAGCATGCAGCTTGCCATGCGTCGACTCGGTTTTCAAAGTCCCCAGGCTGCAAAAGTGCTGCCTGCTTCACAGATGCGACGTCGATTTGGAAGCCTACTGGCCGAACTTTGGGAACGCAGTTTTACCCAGTCGCCAAACTCTCCCTCGCCAACGATAAGCTTCCCTTGGTCCTATCTTAAGTACGAGGAACCACGCAGCATCTCGCGACACCTCGATACCATACTCGCACAATGGGATGATATTGCAGACTTTTTACGCTCTGACCTGAATCGTCTTTGTCTCTTAGATTCTTTTAAGGAAGATCAGCGTATTCTGGAATTGGAGTGGCGGATTGTCCTCTATAACCTCCAAGACATCTCGCTTTCTATCCCCTTTCGCCATCCACATTCCCTTCACCACGAAGCCCCCCATCAGAGGACAGCTCTACTCCAGATTTCCTATATTCTTGAGCATTATCAACGGCTCCAAAAAGATCTCGGCGCCGAACCTTGCTGGATCTCTGGCTGGGAGCTCCGCATCACTCAAAGTTGGAAAAGACCTCCCCTAGCTCACAGCCTCTTCGAACCCGAACAGCAAGAGGCTGAGGCTTTGCTGACTTTGGAAAATCAGCTCCAATGCCCACTTGAAACGTATCAGATTCAAAATGATTGGGTTCCTGAGGATTCTTTTGCCAGCAAGGGGGATACTGCCCTGATCAGTTCAGAGCAAACCGAAGCCTTAAGCTTACTCGGACGTCAACGCCCCCTCTTTCTCTTGCGCAATATTCGTAGCTTCTCCACCGAGGGGCAAAGCCGGCTATGGAAATTTCGTGAACGCACCATGGATAAGTGGTGGGTACGACATCGTACGCCCAACATGGTGAGAGACTATTATCAAGTCCTCACTCAAGATCGCCTCGCTTGGGTCTTTCGCGATGCTCAAGGTCAATTCTTCATGCATGGAATCTACGGCTAATGTTACCCCAGCTCCCTTGGCACGAATGGATATGCCATACCAATTTCAGCTTCTGCATCGGCGCCTCTCACCCTGAGGAGTACGTCCGCGAAGCCCATAGCCTAGGCTATAAGGGTCTTGGGATATGTGACTATGATGGCATCTACGGCATCGTGCGTGCCCATAAGGAACAGGCGCGTATCGAGCGGCCTCCCCAGCTCTACTATGGGGTAGAACTTCATCTTGCAGCCGACTATGAGCGTCCTCTTCTGTTTCGCGACACTATCGTCCTCTATGCTCTGAATCTTCAAGGCTATCGCACCCTTTGCCGTCTCATCAGTCAGGCCCATGAAACGGGCAAGAGGGAGGCTGTGCTATCTCTGAACAGCCTGCTGGCTTGCAGTCCCAAAGACATCGTATGTCTTCAACCTATGCGGGGCCTGATTCGCCGCGCCCCACTGGACATGGTCGCTCAACGTTATGCTCTGCTCAAAGAACACTTTGGATCACATTATCACTTGATCCTCAGTCGACATCTCAACCCCAGCGAAGATGCGTGGATTCAACATACTCAAGGATTAAGCAAGCATCTCAATATTCCTCTTCTCTTCAGCCAAGATTCATTTTTTCATAACTCTGAGCGCAAAGAGCTGTCAGACATCCTTCAAGCCATACGCCTTCGCCAAACGGTCGATGAAGCCATGCCGCATCTTTTTGTGAATGCCGAGCGAAGCTTTCGGCCCCTGGAGACTCTCGCTGCACGCTATCTCTGCTTTGCTCAGGCAGAACAGATCATCTACAACTCCCAAGAGCTCGCCGAACGCTTTTGTTTCTCTCTCAACGAACTACGCTATCATTACCCGCAGGAGTTTCTCCCTGAAGGCTATACCTCTCAGAGCTTTCTCGAGGAAATCACTTGGCAAAGTGCGGAGCAACACTATGGTCTCCTACCTGACACTCTGCGCCGTCTGCTTCAACGTGAACTCACTCTGGTCAAAGACTTGGGATTTGCTGATTACTTTCTCACAGTATGGGATATCGTGCGCTGGGCACGCAGCCAAAATATTCTCTGCCAGGGCCGTGGCTCTGCTGCAAATTCAGCCATCTGCTATGTTTTGGGTATCACTGCCGTCAATCCTTGCGAATTTGATGTTCTCTTTGAACGCTTTATCAGCAAGGAGCGTGGTGATCCTCCTGATATTGACGTCGACTTCGAACATGAGCGTCGCGAGGAAGTCATTCAGTATATCTACCAACGCTATGGTCGTGCCCGAGCTGCTATGGTTGCGAACGTCATAACTTTTCGACATCGCAGTGCCCTACGCTGTACCGGAAAGGCCCTTGGTATATCGGAAGCTCTGATCGAACAGCTCGCCCCCCAAAAGGGTCGTAGCTCCTATCACCAAAAAGCAGCTCCTCAGCAGAATATCACAGTCGACCCTGCCTCATCCCCTCAAGATCCTCCCCTCTGTGAAGAGGTCCAGGAGATTCCCTGGGAACTATGGGATCGTCTAGCCCAAAGCCTGAAAGGCTTCCCCCATCACCTTGGCATTCACTCCGGTGGCTTTGTTATCACACAGGAACCTATCGAAACTTTTTGTGCTCAAGAACCGGCGACTATGGAAGGGCGTACGGTTATCCAATGGTCTAAAGATGATATTGAATCTCTTTGCTTTTTCAAAATCGACATTCTGGCTCTTGGGATGCTGACAGCTCTCCGCAAAGCCCTCCATCTGATCTCACAACACGCTAACAGAGGCATGCAGCTGACAGATATACCTCCGGATGATCCTGCTACCTATGCCATGATTCAAAAGGGAGAAACGATTGGCACCTTCCAGATCGAGTCTCGTGCCCAGATGGCGATGCTCCCTCGCTTAAAGCCGCGCACACTCTATGATCTTGTCATTCAAATAGGTATCATCCGTCCTGGTCCCATTCAAGGAGGACTGATCCATCCTTATCTCAAGCGTCGGCAAGGGCTGGAACCGATAGTATATCCAGATCCACGGCTCGAACCGATACTCCGCAGAACTCTCGGTGTCCCCATTTTCCAAGAACAGGTGATGCGTATAGCTATAAGCGTCGGTGACTTTAGTGCTGGCGAAGCAGATCAACTCCGTAAGCACATTGGAGCTTGGTCGCTCAATAAAGAATGGGGTCCTCTTGTCCAACGTCTGGAAAGTGGGATGCACCGCAACGGTATAAAGCCTCACTTCATTCAACAGCTGCTAGACCACCTCAAGGGCTTTGCTAACTATGGTTTTCCTGAATCTCACGCCGTCTCATTTGCGCTCTTAGCCTATGCCTCAGCCTATATCAAATGCCATTACCGAGAGATTTTTTACACCGCTCTGTTGAATTCTCAGCCTCTGGGATTTTATTCGGTTCATGCCCTCGTACAAAGTGCTCGCCGTGAGGGCTGCTCCTTTCTCCCCCTAGATATCACCCAGTCCGACTGGGATACACGCTATGAACAGCACAGCTTCCCCGATGGTTCAGCAGTATCGTTCATACGCCTAGGACTTCGCCTTGTGAAAGGACTCAGTACAAAGACGGCTACTCACATTCTCAAGCAAAGAGAACGGACGGGCCCTTGGTCCTCCCTTCACGAGTTCTTGCTTCATACCAACGTTCCTATCCATGAACTCGCTGCCTTAGCTGCTGCCAATGTCTTTCACTGCTTTGATATCGATAGACCTCAGGCCATCTGGCTCGTGGCAGCAGGAAGGCCAGCCCCGCTCTTGGACCAGGAGGAAGCCCTACAGCTTCCCCAAGAACAGGATTTGCGACAGATTGAACAGGATTTTGAACACTTTGGCACGACACTCCATGCCCATCCCTGTCAGATCATACGCGAACAGCACTGGATGTATCCGATCGCCTCCCAGCAGATATCCAGAGCAGAGGATCTCGCCAAAACCCCAGCAGGCCGCTCGGTGATGGTCTTTGGCCTCCTCTTGATGCGCCAGCAACCTGAAACAGCCAAAGGCATGGTTTTTCTTACTCTCGAAGATGAGACAGGTCTTATCAATCTGGCTCTTACCCCAGATGCTGCGGAAAAATGGGCCTCGAGCCTTGAACGGCAAGCTTTCCTATGCGTACGCGGTAAACTTCAAAAACAATCGGCATCTCATTCGATTTTAGTCGACATGATTTTCGCACAGGAATGGCGCGACAAAAATATTGTAGCTCTTCGCCGAGATCAACCTGAAGCAGAGAGTCGTCAGCAACAAAAGAAAAAGATCAAGCCTCATAGGATACGAGCTCACGGTGTGCGTAATCATGTTTAGCGAACAAGTCTTTGCGGAGAGAAACCTGCATCAAATATATTTTTCTTCTTGGTAGGACGAGCTGCTTGGAACGGGATTTTAATCACCACCTGATCTAACTGGTCCATGCGCAGAGCAGGCAGGAAGATCAGATAGTAATACCCCCTGTCACCCAGAAGAGCTCTGTAAATACCTGATTCCGAAGTAGCAGGAAAATCTAAATCATCGATCAAAATAGGGCCTGGCGCACCTGCCTGCCAGCGCACAAAAACCCGCTTTCCTTTGGGCTCCATAGATCGTGAAGAAAACACCGATCGTGGAAAACCTGTTCCACCCAAGAGACCAATCTTAGATTTATTGAGGTGAAAGCGACCGATATAGATACGCTTACCTTCCATCAAATTCCTACAGATAGCCATCTGCGAGGCATTGATATCGATGTTCAGCTTAGTGACTAATTTAACATTCAAGTCCATGTTAGGCTCGAGCTTCACAGGAACCCCAGCAGGCAAACCCTCACTCAGCTTGATCCATTGTCCAGCAAGGATATAGCGATCCACCTGCGTGGCACCTGTTTTCAGCGTAAAATGGCAGTCGCCCAATTGGACAGAAAGAATGGAAGGTGTCGGATTTTTTGCCTGTTCAGGCACATTCTCAAATTTATCGATGCTTTTTCCAACAGCAAAAGACAGGGGAAAAGAGGATTCAAAACCGATCACAGATTCACTTCGTTGAAGGTCATTAAAATAGGTCTTGTCATCGACCTTTGGACCATTGTCATTGTCATTCAAGCTGAAATCATCGTCCTCTTTCACCAAACGCTTAGCAGACCTGTTGCCAATGCAGGCTTCAAGCGTGACTAAAGCTACGGCTAGTATGAGCAGACGTCTCAGCATCCCAGGCAACACCCCACTTCTGATGAGCTGTAAGAGAGCATCGGCGTCTTTGATCAAAAACTTACTCATTCAACAGACTTGATACAGGCGTATCCAAAAGAACACAGTTAAAAAAGTCTTTTTATCCCTTGATTCTAGTAGGTTATAAATCACATGCTTTGGCATACAATCTGCAAAGAACCGCCTAAAGCGGTGCATCAAGCCCCCCTTAAAGAACGAGAGACCACCATGAAACACGTTATTTGGCTTTTTCTTCTAGGAACATTGAGCACAAGCCCCCTTTTAGCCCGTGATCTGAGTCCCACAAGCCAAACACCTCAACCATATCCATCTATTACAGTAGGCGATGGGGCCGAAGATGGCGAGATCAGCATCACTCAGAGAAATATGAAAAACTACCCAGGCTTCAATTATGAAGCTCATCAGTATTACAATCGCGAACTCCGTGAACGCGTTCGTCTGCTCGAAGCAGCTGTTCGCCAGCTCCAAGAAGAAGTCTATCGACTCAAAAATAGCGACACGCCAACAGGCTACGGCCGTCCAAGCCAACGCCCCAGCTATACGTGCTTTCTCAACACTCCATTTGACGGAAGCTTCTATGGAAAAGGCGACACCAAACTCGAAGCAAAAGCTAAGGCTCTCAACGACTGTGAGAAAAAGGATAAAGGCTATTGCAATGCTAACCAGGTGACCTGCGAAAGAGCCGACTAACAGGGCTCTTCCACTCCATCACTGGTATCAATCGAGCGCGCGGCTTGGTCCCAAACCATGAACGCGCGTGTACTCACCAAGCAGCAAGCCACACGCTACCGACACGTTAAGACTCTCGACCTGACCTGTTCCTGGAATCAAAAGAAACTCATCCATGAGAGCTTCCATACCAGGCGACATACCCTCGACTTCCGATCCCATGATGACGACAGATTTCTCAACCAAAGGCTTGGCATAAAGGGAATCCTTCGCATGGCTAGAAGTCCCATACAAACGATAGCCCATAGCCTTGAGATCGCGACAAAGACTCTTTGAATCCTTGCAGGCGAACATACGCACAGACTCAGCACCACCCTCACTCATCCTAGCTGCAGCTGCAGTGAGCGGAGGCAAGGCACCAGGACCCACAAGGTAAGGCCAACCGAAGTTAGCCATCACTCGCATAATCGTACCGATATTGTGTGGATTTTGAACGTCATCTAAAAAGACCAAAGGCGCCGGCTTAAGCCTCAAGAGTTCGAGCAATTCCGTAGCCGAACCCAAAGGGGGACAGGTGGCTAGTATCGCGAGACCTTCGTGATGAACAGAGCCTGTGATGCGCTCTAGCTCTTCACCTGAGACGAGATGATAAGCCTTGCGATTCTTAGCACACCAACGCAAAAGCTCACCCAGAGGCTTCATGCGCTCCTCGGTGTAGTACACACGAATAATATCCGATCGCCGCATCTTGGCCAGGGCCGTACAGATATGCTGACCGTAGTAAAGCAGTTCTCGATCCGTGGACGCCTTTTCACGAAGAACTTTGCCCCTCGGCTGGGAGCGGATAATGGTCTTGCGACTATCGTTCACAAGGAATTCCCCTTGAAAGGTCAGATAGGAATGACGAGAAAAAGAAGAGAAGAAGATGGTCGGGGCGACTGGATTTGAACCAGCGACCACACGCCCCCCAGACGTGTGCGCTACCAGACTGCGCTACGCCCCGACACGGGGAACAACTTTTCTATAGCTTTTCGCGTCCCTGGTAAATCTGTTTTTTCGCCGTATCATAGCTCGGCAAAACCTCACAGTATTCCGAAAACTTTGCCAATAAGTCAAAAAGTCAAGTTTTTGGCGGACTCCAAGTCCCAAAAGGCCTTCGCTAAACTTAGGCTAGAGTTTGTGCGCGATCAGGTTGACGCATTCTAAACGTCTCCGCAGCTCGTTCTGCCAAAGATCGCACACCGCTAAGGAAGGTACCAACGTATGCGTGCTGGAATGCTCACAACCATCATATGTCTCTTTGCCTATGCGGGCCAGTTATGGGGCCAACCCATAGCACGAGCAGCCACGACCGAAGAGAGCGATGAAGTCTTTCCGATACCACCCTTGGTAAAAAACCAAACTGACTTCTGGATTAAAGCGTTCCAACGCTATGAAAGCTCTGCAACCATCATCCACGACCCAGAATTTGTCGATGTCATCATCGATGTCATCGATTTTGAAAATATGAAAGACAAATTTAATAGTGGCCGCAGCTACTATAAAGGCGAGAGACGTGACATCATCAATCGCTACGTTGACCGCTATCAGCTGGCCATCAATCGACTCCAAAAGATTGGTAAAAAAGCGCTCGAGTATGGGCCTATGGAACAAAGGGTTCTCCAAGTCTACAGCCGCCGCCAAGAAACCCTTTCCCGGCTCTTCACAGAAGAAATTTATCTCCGAACACAACAAGGTCTAGCTGATGAATTTCCACGAGCAGCTGAACGTGCTGATCGCTACATACCCTATATGGAAAAGATATTCGCGAACAAAGGCCTCCCGACAGACCTGACGCGAATCGTATTTGTAGAATCTATGTTCAATAAAGAAGCCCTCTCCAAGGTCGGAGCTTCCGGAGTCTGGCAATTCATGCCAGACACAGCTCGTCTCTATATGACTGTGAGCGGCTTCATTGATGAAAGACTTTCTCCCCTCAAAGCAACCTATGGGGCAGCCTCCCTTCTCGAAAGCAACTACCGCATGCTCAAGTCCTGGCCCCTTGCGGTCACCGCCTACAACCACGGACCTGGTGGCATGCAAAAAGCTGCTCGAACGGTCGGCAGCGAAAACCTCGATGATATCATCCGCCGCTACCAAGGGGGCAGCTTCGGCTTTGCCAGCCGAAATTTCTACTCTGAATTCCTTGCAGCTCGACATGTCTATAAAAGTCTAAGGCAGTCCAAACTCTTCACGCGCCAGCCACCTTTTCGCATCGATCACATTCGCCTCGATCGACCTATGTCTATCGATCAGCTCTTAACGACAACACCTCTCAAGCGTGAGGTCATCGAGGAGTACAACCACTGCCTCCTCCCCAAAGCCTTCGACTCGCATCGTCACTTGCCCTTACCACAGGGCTTCGAACTGATAGTCCCTGCAGACCTCGCTGAAAACGTAAGGCAAGCCCTCAAACGCACCCAGTATTCCCAAATTCCAGATAAGAAAAGGCGCCTATGAGAACATTAGCACGTTTCACAGCCTTGCTTCTCACAAGCCAAACACTTCTCGCCGCGAATCAGCCGAGTACAGATGCGACCGACGGTATGCTCGATCGCTTAGAGCGAAAGCTCCTCGAGCAAGAAGCTGCGACATTAAAAATTCAGGCACCTCCACGTTCGAGCCCTATAAACAAGAACCAACAAAAGCTCCGCTTACCTGAGCAAAGCTATACAGGTCGCATGCCTGAGGGCGAAGACTTTTCCATAGTTGATCGTAAAATCCAAGACATCGAAGCCCAAACCGAAGATCTGTCCCAGCGTATCGAAAAACTTCAAGCGTCCATTCTCGACAAATCCCAAAGGGGCGCATATGTAGAAATTCAAATCGAACTGGAAGATGTCGAGGCTACAGCCCTGCGAGAACTCACGGTAAGTATCGATCAACACACTCTCTATCAACTCGGAAAAACCATAAATCCCTGGCTACCCCAAGCGCAAATATTGGCCTACAGCGGCCCTCTTGAACCAGGAACTCATAAGCTCAAACTTCAGGCGCAAACCTTGCGAAAGTACAGTGACAAACTGCCCCTCGACACCAATCTTTTCCATAACTATAACCAAGAAATCTCTCTCGACATCCCTCAAGGGATCTACCGCAAAGGCTACAAACTCAAGCTCACGAAACCCGAAAAACAAAACACATACGCTCAAGCCAACATGGAGAACTATGAAATACCCTAAGCTCTCCATCTGCCTAACTCTCCTCTATCTCTTACCAAAAAGCAGCTTTGGTAAAGATCTTGGAGTATCGCGCCTACGCGCCGACCTCGAGCGTCTCGATACGCAGCTCAATGCCATCGACCTAAAGACGGATCGGGATAGCCCAGGAGCCGTCCAACGGCGTATCGAAATACTTATCAAAAGTGCAGAACAAACCTTTGCAGACAAGGAATATCTCTCGACTGTAAGGATCTATAACGAAATCCTCTCCAAAACAACCCAGCTTGATATCGAAACCTACCTCCGAGCACAGTATCTCCTCGGACGATCCTACGAACAACTTTCCGCTTACCCCAAAGCGATCAAGGCTTATCTACGCTATATAAGCAGTTTTACCAGCCAAAAAAACGAGCACTACAAAACTCTGATAGAGGTCATCCGCCGAACACTCTTGCTCCAAGAGAAAAGCAATGACACCATGCGCCTGAGTCTCCAGAGACTCCTAGCAAACCTGATGTCGCTTCCTTTACCCAAAGCAACCCAGCAAGAAATTGCACTCTTGAGTTCTATCGCCGCCTATCATGCTCAACGCTATGAACTCGCTATTCCATGGCTTGAAAATCTCAATCAAGAAGAGACCTCTTCGAAAATAAGAGCGGAGGCTGCTTTCTACGAAGGTCTAACCTATCTCGCTATGGGCAACGACACCAAAGCCGAATCTGCATTCCTCCGTATCATGAGCCTGAGCGAGCCGGCATTAGGAATCACCAAAGATATGGCGGCCCTAAACCTAGCACGACTCTATGCAGCCAAAGACCTGCCCCAGCATGCTTGGGACTGGTACCAAAAAGTCGAAGGCCCAGGGACTTCGCTTCGCCTCGCGGCCTACGAAGCAGCCGTTCTGCTCATGCAGATCCAGGAATACGAAAAATCATTAAGCATCGCTCAGGCCTATATCCGTCACTATCCCAACACCCAAGAGGCCTATCGCCTCCAAGAGTGGATGAACTATCTCGAACTGCGCTCTGGCCGCCTCGATACCGCGGAGCATAAACTCCAAAACAGAGACCAATCGCTCCAAGAATTGCAAAAGAGCCTAGTCAACGAATACAGTGGAAAAGCCAATATAGACGCTATAGATCTCGATCATATCCGCAACAAAACTGAACCCATGGCCATGCAATCACCCATCATCGAGCAAGGTCAAAGCCTATTTCAAAAGCTTGAATGGAATGATCAAAAAATCCTAGCCATCGGTCAGCAGATGCGAAGCCTCACCTATACCTTAGGCCGCGTCATCGATCCGCGCCTTCGGCCCGAGGTCCAAGCTGCCAACCAGCAATTCCGCAACATTATGACCCAACTCTTTGCGATCGGAGAACATCTCCTAGATGAAGAACAAAAGCTCCAAGCAAACAAACTCAGCGAAGCCAAAAGCAACAGCCTCAAACGCTCCAAATCGAGACGTGAAAAGATCTACAAGATCGACACCTTCACCAATAAGAGCATGTGGAAGACTTGGGATGAACTGTTCACCCTGCAACTCAGAACTTCCACAACCATGGATAGGCTCGACAAGCAAAGGCTCAAACTTCAACCGGTGATCTGGCAAGGCTATAAGCCCCAAGCTCTCCCGATAGAACAAGAAAGAGCCAAGCAAGCTGAAGATCTAGCCAATCAGCTTTACGCTACTCAGGAACAAGGTTCACAAATCATGGAGAACCTTCGTATACAGGTTCTTGAGCTCAGCAAGAACCCATCTGAGCTCCGCAAAACCAGAAAACTCCTTTTACTGGCTTCTCAGGAATTCCTGGATTCATCACACATCCTGGAAGCCTATCGAGATGAAGCCTCTCATCCGCTTGAAAAAGAGGAGCAGCAGGAATTTGCTCTTGCCTGGCAGACCTGGCAAAGTATCGCAAGTCACATACTCAAGGCAATAAAAGAGGACGAATCTACACAAGCAGAGTGGCTCTCTCAGCAGATCAAAGAAATCAATGCCATCAAAGCAGAACAAAATAAACTGGTGTCCAAAAACGAACAGATCCGCAACCAACTCAAACTTGTAACGGCAAGAGCTCTTCCTGCAGCCTTGGAT
>CANGNB010000061.1 GCA_947454545.1 Oligoflexaceae bacterium | reverse complement strand
GTGTACTACGAAAAAAATAGAGAATTTAACCTTGGCTCTCTATATGTACGCTTGGTTTCATAACCTTTATTTGGATTCTAAGTGTAGGTCTCAGTTAAAACTTTCTTGGAACCATTAAGCTTCAATGGTTCTGAGATGCTTCAACAGTTAAAGGAGCCAGTTTTAGACAGGAGTGTCGGGAAAGTTGACAGAGATCTGAGGCAGCCCCAAGTAAGGTTCTAGAATAAAAGAAACCAAGAACCTGCTCGAAGCTCGGCACGGGCCTTGCTCCTGACTCCTTTAAGAAGTTCACTAGAAAGGGTTTTCCATGAAACAGATCGTTGCTGCTTCCTTGCTGCTGATGTTTGTGCCCGCCTGTGGTCTCAAGAAACACGATAACTCGGTTGTGCAGTCTTTGGCGAGCTCCGCAAATCAAACTCTCATCAATGAAGTCCATTCTATCGCAGAGAACAACGCACAAAAACTCAGCTGTGACCGTCTACCTCAGCTGAGCTTGAAATATGTCTTCGAACATAAGGATAAATACGGACTGAGCGATCAAGAAATCCAAGTGATCAAAAGCCAAATGAGCGAGGCTGAGATTGCTGAGTATGTACTCGATTGGATCGACCCTAACGCTATGATAGGTAAGGCACAGCCTCGTTGGGTAAAAATTGCGGCGACTGAAGAAGAGCTCAAACACCTGACTGGAGCTACCAAAGAGGGTGAGCTCGATGTGATCGATGGTGTAGATGAATCAAAAATTAAGGATTACGCTTTCCCCATCATTACGATCGGGCCGGCGGAGGGTCTTGGCTGTCTCAGTTCTTCTAAATTCCGTTTGGCTGACACAGATGTCGGTGCTGACGGTGGCCTTATGTTGAACACTGTGCAGTTCAAAGATGTGAAAGAACCTTGGATCAAAGGTGCAGCGGAGATGTACGCAAGCCTCACCTATATCGGTAAAGACGGTAAAGGTGTGAGTGAGTTGATTGAACTGCCAGCTGTTGACAAGAAAAATGTTAAGTATGATCTTCGTCAGGTCATTCACATGTGGAACGCTAATAAGTATCAGATTGCTAACATCTCATTTTTTGAACACGATTCAAAATATGATTACAGCGCTCTTGCAAAGATTTTTGTAACCGCGGCAGCTTCCGTAGTGAGTGCGGTTGTGAATCCTAGTCAGACGACAACTCTGGCGGTTGCGGGCATTGTTTCAGATGTTGCAACCAAAGTGATCGACGCGCTTCCAAAAGGAGCCCTAACTGACGATGATGATTTTGTTGACGTTATCAACACGATCGAAAAGTATAACCCAGGAAGCCGTGGGGGCGTGGGTGGCAATGCACAGGTTGAAATGAGCTTTTATAAAGTAAAACTGAACGACGAATAAGAAGGTCTTTAAGTATTAGAGTGAAAGAAGCCCTCGTGAGAGGGCTTTGTCGTTTTTGGAGCTTAGCGGGACGGGCGAGTTGTTTCAGATTCTAGACTGAGCTAGTAGGGATTTTGAGCTTTTCTTTTATTTTTCCTGTTTATCTCTATGTTGCGGGAAGTTGGCGACAGCCTTTGTGGGTAGAGCTTCCTTGGGGGTAAAGATTTGCCTAGCTGCTCCGATGCTCATTTTAAGTGAATGACAGAGCGGAGAGGTGGACATGAGAGTTTTAAAAGGTGCTTTGGGCTGGGCGCTAGCATGGGGCCTTTTAACCCCTCCTGCAAGTGCCGATACTCTGCGTCAACAGATTACTCTTGTGGGCATCATTCGCGTTGGACAGGATGATAGTCGCTCCTTGGTGATGCTGAAGCGAAAAGACACGCAAAAGACGCTCTTCCTCTCCTGTGATCAAGAGATCCCCGGCACGACTCTTCATCTGCTCAAGGTGACGAAACTAGGTGTTATGGTGCGCTCAGAAGATGGCCGCCTTGAAGAGTTGCTGGTCGATGATACGAGCTCTCCGGAACTCGCGGAGCAAAATTCCTGGCCTAATTTCGAGGCGCCAGCGAGCGAAAGTAGCGGGCAAAGTGAAGTGATCACAGCGACGCCTCAAATCGTCTGGCCGAAGACTCTTCCGATGCCTTCCACGACTTCCGAAACGCACTAAGCAAGAGGCACTCAACACCTCTTGCTGAGGGCTGAGGACCTCTTCGAGAAAAGCGAACGCTATTCGTGGGGTTCTTGGTACCAACCGTCGGTTTCCCGGCGCTTATGGATCAGGTGCCAGGCTTCTCCTGCAAAGACTTTCCCATATTTCACGAGCTCGGGATCATCCATGTGGCCTTCGGCTTTGATCACAATATTGAGCTGGTCGAACTGCTTTTGTAACTCCAGCAAGCGCGGACTATCTTCTCGGGCTTGACTGTGGTTATCGTAAAACACCACACCGTAGCGCTTGAGAACTGGCGGCGCGCGCCTAACTTGCTCTACAGCTGGTTCAGGTCGTTGACGTTGACCGTCCTGGGACGGACGGCGTCGCCTTCGGTTGCGGCCTCCACCGGACCCTGACTGTCCACCGCGATCGGACGAGCCTTGAGGGCGATCGGAATGTGGGCGTCTGTTATTCATGCAGGCTCCCTCTCCTTAGTTCGGGTGGCGAACACTCTTGATGACCATTTCAACACATTCAGCGATAGGCATGCGGACCTGCTCAGCTGTATCTCGGAAACGAACCGTGACCGTGTTATCTTCGATGGTCTGTGGGTCCACCGTGATACAAAAGGGTGTTCCGATTTCATCGTGTTTGGCATAGCGCTTACCAATACTTTGCTGCTCATCGCAGGTCACATTGAGTCCCGCTAGGCGCAATTCTTTGGCGATTGCAGCAGCCTTCTCAGGCTGGCCATCTTTCTTGACCAGAGGAAGGACGGCTGCTTTGATAGGGGCTATCGATGGGTGCAGCTTCAGGAGCACGCGCACTTTTTCTTGGCCCGAAGCATCGACGCCTCGTTCTTCCGAATAGGCATCGAGGATAAACGCCAAAACTGAGCGTGTGAGGCCTGCGGCAGGCTCGATGACATAGGGAACGTAGCGCCAACCATTTTTGCCCGTTTCCGGATCCACTTTATTCTGGTCGAAATAGCTAAGCTTCGTGCCGGTCGCAGCGCCGTGACGCTTGAGGTCATAGTCGGTACGCGAAGCGACCCCTTCCAATTCACCCCAACCCCATGGGTAGAGATATTCGATGTCGTAGCAGTCGTCTGAGTAGTGCGCGAGTTCGTTCTTTTCGTGCTGACGAAGACGAAAAGCTTCGCCTTTGTTTGCATACTTGCGGTACCAGTTCATCCGTTCGTTGGTCCAGTACTGGAGCCACTCCACGTGGGTGCCGGGCTCGACGAAAAACTCCATCTCCATCTGCTCAAATTCGCAAGAACGGAAGATGAAATGCTCGACGACGATTTCGTTCCGGAAGGATTTGCCCTGCTGAGCAATTCCAAATGGGATTTTCATCGAACTTGATTGTTGGACGTTGAGGAACTGCACGAACATAGCCTGAGCCGTTTCAGGGCGCAGGTAAACGAGAGAGCGCTTTAACGCTTCTTCATAAACGCCACGCATGTCGCGCTCGCTGAGATCCTTGCCTTTGATCTCACGGAAAAATTCGTCGAGTGGGTCGACGGGCCCTAAGGTCGTGCGGAACATCCCATTGAACTGGCGCTCTTCGCTGAGGTCCGAGCTGCCACAAACGGGACACACATAGCCGCGTGGGCCAACGACGCCCTTGAGCTTTTCGCCGCCCGACTTGCCGCCTTTGAGGTAAGTAGTTTCTGTGCCGGGATCGGCTTTCGGAGCTTTGTCACCACGGAAGCGTTCTTTGCAGTTCAGACAATCGACGAGCGGATCCGAAAAACCAGAGACGTGACCCGAGGTTTCCCAAACTTTAGGGTGCATGATGATCGAGGCATCGATGCCGACGACATCTTCGCGCTCGTAGACCATCGAGCGCCACCAAGCAGCTGCTATGTTGCGCTTGAGTTCGACGCCTAGGGGACCGTAGTCATAGGCTGACTTTAAGCCACCGTAGATCTCAGAGCTTTGGAACACAAAACCCCGACGTTTGCAAAGGGACACGATTTTGGTCATCAGATCGATATCGTTCAAAGCTGCAACTCCTGCGCTGCAAAAAAGGTCATAGAATTGGAAAAGATAGACTGTTCTGAGGTTTTGCTCAAGGTGGAATCGGAGGAGGCAGAGGGGATTGAGGCAAAAAGTCAGAGGGATGCGTGGGGATATTTTTTAGGCGTCAAGAAGGCTGAGCTTGACCGACTGAGGCATTTCGGTCCGAGCTTCTTCGTTTTCCGAGAGGCTGCGCAGAGTCAGCTGCACAGCTCGACTGGCAATCTCTGCACCCTCTGGAGCCACCAAGCCCTCGGCTTCTTCCGCGAGAGGCTGAACGAGGCAGAGAGACACTTTTCCGCTGGTGCTTTTAGCCGTAGCCTGCGTGTGCAGCTCGAACAGAGTGCGGCGGTAACCGTCAAGATCGCTCGGTGCTACCGGCAAAGCTTCGATGCGAGCTAGCGGTTCACCTTTTTCAGCACTCTTGGGAACCGTGATTTGAATGCGGCGCATCACAAGATCGTCGGCACTGTAGGGGAGCTGAATTTCGGAGATGGCTGCTGCGGTGTCACGCTGCTGACGATGAGCTGTTTCGACTTGTGTCAGCCGCATAAGCTCCTCCTGCAGAGCTTTGTATTCAGCTCGTATCGTTTCGTCTTGGGGTTCGATCTGCTCAGGACGTATCGCATCACGCAGACGCGCGATGAGGCGCTGGGCGCGCTCGGGGTGTTCGCTGGATATGAAGGTGGAACCTTCGCCTTCGATGAGTTTGCGGAACCGAAGGGATCCCTTAAGGCCGGTGAGACGCGCCGCTACATGCCGATCGGACGTGTATCCGATCTTCTCTGCGCATTTGCGAAATTCTCGCAATGCAGCCATGGGTGTGCGGTGTCGTAATCCCATCTCGACCTCCTGTCCGGGGATGGACATCCTCTGCTCTCAGGGTCTTCGGAAACCCCGAGCCTGACTTGAATCCCGGGCCTCAAGGTCTGGGGCAAAGAGTCAAAATGCTTACAAAAATTTTTTTATTCTGAAGTGCGAGACGGGCTTAGGAGCCGCGTGTAGAGCTTTAGGTTGCCCTCGACCATGGCTTCAAGAGAGAAGCGCTCTATAGCTCGTTTGCGCGCTCCCGCGACGAGGCGTTGGCGGAGACTCGGATCCAAGAGTACACGGCGCAGCTGATCAGCGAATGTTGTGGCATCACCTACGGGCACTAAGAGTCCGGAAACTTCCGCTTCGACAATCTCCGGGATGCCACCAGCAGCTGTTGCTACGAGGGCGCAGGAGCTGTGTGTTGCATCGAGCAGACTGGTTCCGAGACCTTCGTCCTGAGAAGAGAGAGCAAAAATATCGGTTGCTGCCAGCAGTTCGGGGACATCGCGGCGAACTCCTAAAAAGCGAAGCTTGTCTGGTCCCAAGTTGAGTTCTTGGGCGAGCGCCTTCAACGAGGGAGCAAGCGGGCCATCACCAGCGATATAGCAGAAAAAGGCAATACCTTCTTGTTTCAGTCGTCCCAGGGCTTTGAGGAGGGTTGCGTGATCTTTTTGTTCCGTAAGGTAGGCAACATTGCCAATGATGGGGACAGTTGCCCCGATATTCCATTCGGAGCGCCAATGGGCTCGCCAATCCTGAGCTTTTAGCTGCTCGAAGGGTTTCGGATCGACAGCGCTGCGAACGATATGCAAGCGAGTTTCAGGGACTCCATAGTCCTTGAGAACCTGGGCAATCGCCTCGGAGATACAAACGAAGGCATCGATGCGCGAGCTTAGATATTTTTTGCGGTGGATCCAACCACGGCCTGGGGGATAGTCGACGCGGCGATGGACCACAAGGCGGCATGAAGGAACCAGCAGCTTGATGAGAAGGCCTAGATTATGAGCTCTTGAACTTTGACAGTCGATGAGGACGATCTTGTTGCGGCGGACATAGGCCGCGAGTTTCCATGCTGCTGTGAGCAGTGCGAGACCGCGCATTGGCACGGCTACCGTCTGCACAAGGGAACTCAAGCGTCGTATGACTTCGCTCGCAGGCGGAGCCGCGACATGCCATAGCCAGTCCTTGCTCGGCGCATGTTCGAGGAGCAAGCGGAGCTGGTTTTCCCCGCCTCTCCAAGTGCTTTCGGTATCGAGATGTAAGATGGCCTGAGGCATGACTGGTCCTTTGCTCTGAGCAGTTTGTTGGGGTGATTTCCAAAAGCTCCTTTGTGGCTGCATAGTATTCGTGATAAAAGAGAGGGACAACCTCTTTATTTTGCCGAGGAGCTCCGCTATGAAGAATCGACTGCTGAGTCTGCTTTGCCTTTTGCCTCTATGGGTGTCTTCCCCAGCTTGGGCCCTCTTCGATGCTCAGGTGTTTACAGGGAGCCGCACGACCGATTTTAAAACCACAGGTTCAGCTGCCGAGTCGCTCAAAGGTTCTGAACTCAAGGCGGCTTTTCATATCGACCCGATTCCCTTGGTGCCCGTTGGCTTTGGCTTAAGCCTTGCGCAAACCAACTGGGACGATGCAAGTAAATTGGGTTACGGCATATACCATTTCAAAAATGTTCAGGGCACAGACGTCAATCTCGAAATCCAAGCCTGGCTCCCCATTCCTGGTTTCGGTCTGGTTCCTTACGGGAAATTGGGCTACACCCTCGCTGGTGCCTACACCGCGACTTTCGATACCACAGGCGACCCGACCCTCGCTCTGTCTCCATCGGGAAGCTTCATTGCCCTGGGTCTTCGCTACGAGTTCTTGATGCGTTTTGGAGTCATAGCCGAATACGAAAAAGCTTCGCGGAAGCTCGGTTTTGACAAGATCAAGGACCTCCCTGACACCTCGACGAAGCTGAGTTTAGACGCGAATTCTTCAAGTTTCCTCTTTGGTATCCAGGCTGGGATCTAAGATTTCGAAAGAGTAAGAATTATAAAGCACTGTAAATATTGACTTATTTATTCTTTTAGGGACCTCCTCTCAAGAACCTTACGGGACTGCCGATATCGGAGTCTAGTGAGTCGTAGGAGAGGGGTCATATGAAAAAAGTATCCGAGTACAAGAGTCGCAACCTTCGTCGCGAGCGTAATTTTGATCTGGTTCGCCGCATGCGAGGCGGGGAGTCTCTCTCGAGCTTCAATGCATACTCGAGCTGGTACCCACCACGGCCTGTGATTGAAAAAGATAGTGAAGCTTTGCATCGTCTTTACGGGGACGATGTCGTTCCAGTGAATATGGTCAAGAGTGAGCAAGAAGCGACCCAAAAGCATTCCATGCGACCGCTTCGCTTAGCGTGAAGGAGTTCTCCTAAGCTCTCGTTAAGACAATCCAGAGCCCGGTTGCTCAGCGGCCGGGCTCTGTTCGTCTGGCTGCAGGCTAGAAAATTTATGTGGGAAGAACGCCCCAAATCCGTTAGGATTTAAAGCTTGTACCGAGGGGGTTGGGAGGCGGAGAGGATCAAGCCATGCCAAAAGAAGCGCGTCAGGATAAAAAAGATAGTTTGATGGAAGAGAGCCTACAGGCCTTTGCCAATGACATAGGAATCGTCTGTGCTTTAGAGGCTGGCGGGAAGATCACTCCCCAGGAAGCTTACAAGCAGATCAAAACCCGTTGGAAAGAACTTAAGAAGGCCAAAAAGGCGCTCTATCCCAAAGACAAAGATCTCGAAGAAGACGATGCGATGTAAACTTCGAGTTTTGTATACAAGCGAAGCCAGGGAACCCCGTCAGGTTCCCTTTTTTTTATGTCTTTTTGAACCCCTAAAGATGTTGCTTACTTTCGGAATTCTAAACTCAGAGAGTTTCCCTCCCATAATGTCGCCGAGAAATTACCGCCGCTATGGCGCTGGCGATGAAATTTTTTTACGAATTTCCTACCAAACTGCATGAAAATCAGACTCATTGGCGCATTTTCGGCGAACTAAACCAAAGAGTGTCCCCAAAAATACAATAATGTAGGAAAAAAACTGGAAAGCTTCGTTGTTTTTTTACATAAAGGACGTGTGAGGCTTTGAAAAAGCCGCTATAACGAGACTAACACACGTGAGTGAAGAAATTTTCCAGACTTGTATTCCAAGGCTATCGAGAAGTTTATGTCGTCTAGACATGATACTCGGCAACACACAAGGGAGGGTAGGATGAATCCCCGAAGTCAGGCGGCATCGATTCTTTTATCTCAATCGGAAGATCGGATTCGTCGGGAGAAGCAGCTTGAAGTCCTCAAGATGGCAGCCAGTCATCTTGAAAAGAGCGTGGGATTCGTGGACGGCCTACGTGAGATCTTGCTGTCCTTGGATAAGCACTGCGATCTAGTTTATGGTCGCATTTCTTTTCTCGAAGGGATTGTCGATATAGGATGCGATATTCGTCCTACCCAGAACGACAAACTTGCTGAGGCACACATCGAAGAACATATGGTCAACGCGCAGCAGGATGTTCTGCGAAACTGGCGACCTAAGATGGTGCCTGTCACTCAGACAGAGGGGACACGTTTTCACAGCACCTTCGATGTCGAACGAAATGTCCAGCTCTACGTGCTCTGTCATCCTGTTAAATTTGGCGAGCGGAAGATGGGCACTTTAACGACTGTTAAAGTGTGTTACGGAAGCTTTGAGCCGAAGACCGAGCAAGCCTTCCTATCTATCTTGACCTCGATGATTGCTCAGTCAGCCATGATCAATCGCTTTTACCCCGATCACGAACCTGATAGCGAGCCTTCTCTGAGCTCGGTGCCTCTTGATCGTCCTCCTTTCGATCGCTCGCATATGATTGGAAATTCGAAGGCCATGCTCTCGGTCTTCGATCTGATGCAGCAGGTTGCCGATACCGAAACGACCGTCTTGATTCTTGGGGAAAGTGGCGTGGGCAAAGAGCTGATTGCGGATGGTTTGCATCGCAATAGTTCGCGACGTCAAAAGCCCTTCATCAAAGTCAACTGTGCTGCGCTTCCCGAAACCCTGTTGGAAAGCGAACTCTTTGGTCACGAACGGGGTGCTTTCACGGGCGCACACGCTCAGAAGAAGGGGCGCTTCGAACTCGCGCAGGGAGGCACGCTGTTTTTGGATGAGATTGGCGATCTGTCTCTGACCACTCAGATCAAACTCTTGCGCGTCCTACAGCAGCGCGAATTTGAACGCTTGGGCGGGGTCACTACGATCAAGTGCGATGTCCGTGTGATCGCAGCAACCAATCGTAAACTCGAAAAGATGATCGAGCAGGGATTATTCCGCCAGGATCTTTACTACCGCTTGAACGTATTTCCTTTGCATGTACCGCCGCTGCGGGAGCGCAAGACGGATGTCATGCCGATCACCGATTACTTTATTGAAAAGTATAAAAGGGTTCACAATAAGAATATCCGGCGTATTTCGACGCCTGCAATCGACATGCTTTCGAGCTATCACTGGCCAGGCAATGTACGCGAGCTTGAAAACTGCATTGAGCGCGCTGTCTTGCTGAGTAATGAAGGGGTGATTCGTGGGCACCATCTTCCCCCTAGTCTGCAGATTGCAGAAGCCGCGGGTTCAGATGCCGCTAACAGCATGCGCACCGTTCTCGAGTCGATGGAGCGTGAACTGATTCTTGACGCTCTGAAAGCTGCCAAGGGCAATATGGCGAAGGCTGCTCGTGAGCTGGGTCTGACTGAGCGCGTGATGGGTCTGAGGGCGAAGAAGTATCACCTGGATCCGCGCAAGTTCCGCAAGCCTGGAAGCGTCTAAGCAATATTCATGAAAAAAAAGAGGCCCGGGGTTAACCCGGGCCTTTTTTGGTTTTGGAGTCATTTTCTCCCGCCGCAGAGGTCCTGGCGGGAGCTTTTCCCTTACTCGCCGTAGGTGAAAAGGCAGTTCGTCAGAGGAAAGGCCACGTCGAGCTGAACGACCAGGCGATAGGTTTTGCCTATTTCGAGTGTTTTCACACTGAAGCGTTCGGGATCAGGAATCGTCTGTTCGCCATTGCCAGGAACCTCGCCGTAGGTGACGGTACCACTGCGGAAGCCTTGGAAAAAGCTCTTGGCATCGATACGCCAGAGGGTGCCCTTAGGCTTATCAAGGTTCGGAGTGACCAGAGGTGTCTGAGCGTCTTCTTCGAGAACGAACACAAAGCGGGCAGGAACGAGGCGCGCTACGAGCGGAACCGGCCCGAGCTTCCAGTTGATGCGGCCGGACTTGGCGTCGACGCCAATGCCTTTGTCGCACATCACGGGATCTTTGCGAAGCTGACTCGCCAGAAAGTCGGCGAGAGGGGGCATAGCTGCAATCTCTTTATCGGTCGTACCGAGATCGTTCGCGAGTCCCTTGAAGAAGGCTTGCATGCGCGGCACATCGGTTGTGGGCAGTCCTGTGTGATAGCGACTGAAGCCATAGTTGTCTTCAGGTTTGTAGGCGCCTAAAGCTGTGGAATCGACCCGACCGGTCATAACTTCGACAGCATACTTGTCGAGCTGGTCTGTCCAGACTTTGTCTTTCGAAATGTCCCAGAACGCGGTGCGTTTATCGACAGTTGAATCGTGGCAGCACACGCAACCGCTCGAGCGAATCTGACTGGTGACCCAAGCGAGCTCACGAGCAAATTCAGGATTTTTTAGGCGTTCTTCGGCATCGGCTTCCGAACGACCGTTCCGGTTTTTCACGGCGATCGGACGGTAAGGTCTTTGGGTGCGGATATCTTTGCAAACGCCAAAGTCAGCGTAGTTGTAACCTTCTTCGGTGCTTCCGGAGATGCCGACGTTGGTACAGACTTTTTCTAAACGACCTGAGCCGTCTTTAGCAGGCAGTTCTTTACAGGTGACGTAGGGAAGAACGAAGGGGTCGAGGGCAAAGCCAAGGCCTCGAGCTTTGGGGCCAGCTTCGACGGTTTTGTATTTGAGACTTTGGACAGTTTCGTCGTTGTCTCCCGATTTATCGATCGGACAGGGATTAGGAACCTCGGTGGGCACGGCTGTCCCTGTGAGGGCTTCGAAATCACCATCGAGCACAGAGCTCGGATACTTGTCTTCGTTGAAAGCAGGCATGATGCCGGAGCGACCATTGCGCACCGAGTAGACGAGATTTTGGTAGGAAGTGGTCGTGATATTTGGGAAATCGCCTTTGCCCTTACCGTCTTTGCCATGGCAGCCAGCACAGTTTTTAGTGAAAGTCGCAGACAGCTGAGTCTGGATGGGGCCGCGCGGAGCAGAGGGCTTGGCTTTGCGGCGCTCGCTGAGAGGCTGGCAGGCCTTGCTGGGCGTTGTTTCGAGAGCGGTATCGCGGGACACTTCGGCTTCCGAAGGTGCAGCGAGGGAGCTCGTCTCTCCAGACACGGTTACTTCGGTGGTCTGAACTGAGCTCTGTGAGCTCACGGGCGCCATTGAGGCTTTGGGGTCTTTGGCATCCAGGCCACAGCCCATGAGAAAACTGGCGGCAAGCAGAGCTTGCCAAGACACTGGGAGACGCAGAGAGCGCATGTTCACGGTCAGACCTCCTTTGCATGTGAGTGAGTTTGATCTTTGGTTTAATGCTGTCGAAGTGACAGGATATGCTATAGGTTTTAGGCCTAACGCACAAGAAACGCAAGGAAAACTTCTAAATTAATTGTATGCGATTGATATAAAAGACAAATAATTGGGTAAGGCCAAGATGATCAATCTCGGCCTTAGAAAGTGCTCATGTGAAGTGAAAAAGTTAGCAAAAACTGGGGATTAAGGATTTTTAGGGACGGAGGTGGTATGGGTGCGCCATTCTCGACTTAGAATAAGCCGAGCTCCCTTCTTATAAGTCATGTAAGACCAGCCCCACTGAAAGAGAACTAGGAAGCGGTTTTTGAAGCCGATCAAATAGTAGATATGAACAACAAGCCAGGCGAGCCACGCGATGATTCCTGTCATCTTTATGGGGCCGACCTCAGCGATAGCCTTGTTCCGGCCAATTGTGGCCATAGCACCCTTGTCGAGATAGACGTAAGGTTTGGCTGCCTTCCCCTCAAGCCGCCGGGCTATAGCCCCTGCCACGTACTTGCCCTGTTGACTGGCGACGGGAGCCAAGCCAGGAAGGGGACGTCCATCAGGACCTTTGCAGTGGGCTTGGTCACCGATGACAAACACTTCGGGATGGTCCTTGAGACTCAGATCCTCTTCGACGATGACGCGTCCACCCGGATCGAGCGGTACACCTAAGTTTTGGTTCAGCAATGCAGGGGCGACGCCAGCGGCCCAGACCACGGTGGATGCTGCAAGAAATTCAGCTCCAATGAAAACACCTTGATCCGTAACCTGAGTGACGCGTGAGGAGGTCCAGACGTGAACGCCAAGGCTCTCCAAATCTCGGGTCGCCCGCTCAGAAAGAGAGGAGCTGAAGGACGCTAGGATTCTTGGCCCGACCTCGATGAGAATGACTCGAGTGCGGCTAGGATTGATATGCTTAAAGTCAGCAGCCAGCGTGTGGCGACTGATCTCAGCAATTGCGCCAGCCATCTCAACACCTGTTGGTCCACCGCCAATCACGACAAAAGTTTGGTGCTGTTTTTTCTTTTCCTGGTCGCTCTCCCGTTCAGCAAGCTCGAAGGCCGTGAGAATACGACGACGAATCTCGGTAGCCTGCTCCAGGGTTTTCAAACCAGGGGCGAAGGTTTCCCATTCATTTTTGCCAAAGTAGCTGTGTTTTGCCCCACAGGCTAGAATCAGATAGTCGTAGGGGATCTCCTGAGCCTCGGTGAAAACCTTTCGAGAGGCAAAATCAACTTTTTCGACTGTACCTAATAGAACCTCAGTGTTCTTGCATGCGGAGAGAACTCCACGAATGGGCACGGCGATATCAGCAGGACTCAAGGCCGCTGTGGATACCTGGTACAGCAAAGGCTGAAAGAGATGGTGGTTGCGCTTATCAACCACGGTCACTTGGATATCTTTACGCTTACTCAATTTTTTGGCGGCATTGAGCCCTCCAAAACCAGCTCCAATGATCACCACATGCTTGCTCATAGACCACTCCGATACTGCTAGCGACTGACGTGCTTTCCGTGTCTGTGTGCACGGTTCTGTTGTGTTCTATTCTAGAGGATTGCGCGAAGCTCGGCAAACATCCATCCTCACGCTTTTCAGATGACAGGTGTCAGAGCGCGTGCCAAGATCAGTCTGTTTTGCTCTCCAAACATTATCTTACGGGTAAGTCGATGAAGGTTGCGATACTGGGCGGAAGTGGTCTGATAGGCCAGGAGTGTGTGAAGCAGCTATGTGCCGAAGCGGCGATCGATGAGGTCATCAGTGTAAGTCGACGATCGTTGGGGATAGGTGATGGCAAACTCAGTGAGCGCATCGATCTTGCCTTTGATCTTCCTAAGCTTTGCCATTCCCTGCCGGTTGAGCATGCGATCTGCAGTTTTGGAACGACGATGAAGCAAGCAAAAACCCGCGAGCAATTTGAGGCGATTGATTTGCAGTATCCCCTGCTTTTTGCGCGGCATTTACGTGAACAAGGTGTGGCTCACTTTCATCTGGTCTCGTCGATCGGAGCTTCCAAATTGTCGGGAAATTTTTATCTGAAGACCAAGGGGCGTTTGGAAGATGAGATGGGCAAGCTGGGGTTCACCAGTCTTCATATCTACCGACCCTCGCTGCTACTGGGGCAGAGAACGGAACGACGTATAGGTGAGAGGCTCGCCGGTACGGTCTTGGGCGGCATGGGCCCTTTGTTTCCCTCTTGGCTGCTCAATTATCGTCCTATCGAGGCAGCTCGTGTGGCTGAGATCATTGTGGGACGGATTCTTAATGGAGAACAAGAGGGGCTCCATATTTGGGAAAATAATGCTCTCCACCGAGGGTACCAGGTTCCTAAGAAAGTTAAGACCAGCCCCTTCTACTGAAAAAGTCAAAGCGATCGCCTTGGGCGCAGAATGGGGGGTGAGAAGATGGCTCTAAGAACTCAGATTGATTGGTATGTTTTCCTTTTGGACGCCCCCTCTCATCTCCTCGCCATCGAATTCCGATAATGTCTGTGAGGGGGACGTGATTTATGATGAAATCTGCCATGCCTGCTTCCATCATCTTCGGCCTGATGTCTCTTTGGGCTTGTCAGGGTCCCCAAAAGATGGCCGAAGCCAAGCTGCCTCTTGCTTCCTCGCAGCTGATGCAAAGCGGCGAGGGCGAGCATAACTCAGAGGGCCGCATAGCCCCCGACGATATGTTTTTTGCAGGACAATACCTCGGGCAATTGACCCGCTTTTCATGGAAAGATCCCCAGCCCAAGTGGTCGGAAGATAGCTTGGCATCGCGTAGCGATGGAGCTGTCTTTGATTTTCAGGCAAATTTTTCTGAGGATCGACTGCTGCTCATGGGCTCACTTTTTTTCAAGGCTGCAGATAAAGATGGCGATGCGAGCATCAGCGAAGCGGAGTTCTCTGCCTATCGCTGGGATCCTTCCGATTACGGAGCTTTGGGTGGAGCCGTGAACTGGAACTTCGGTCCCGAAGTGTATCGTCGCCTCGCCAGTCAGGATGGGACTTTGAACGAAGAAGCTCTCCGCTCCTGGTTCAGCAAGATGGGGCCGCTCCTCAAACGCGAGTGTGAACGTCAGGGCGAACAGTCCTATAAACTTGACCTTATTCGCTCTTGGGAGCAGGTCTTAGCCGTCCATGACAGCGATCATGATGGTCAACTAAACATAGCTGAGCAGCGCTCCCTGAAGCAAGGACGCGCAGTCATGGTTCAGTCTCTGCGTGTGCGCTGAAAGAAAAGCCTTCTCATCTCCCGCCAAGCCCCGCCCGATTTGACTCGCGGCGGCGGATAGTTTAGAAAATTCCTGGGTATACATCGGCAGAATTTGGATAAGAGGTCTTTCATGGATCGGAACTTGGCTCTGGAATTTGTTAGAGTTACCGAAGCCGCTGCTTTGGCAGCAGGGCGTTGGATCGGTCGGGGTGATGAGCATTCGGCAGATCGCGCCGCTGTTGAAGCGATGCGTTTGGCCTTCGATTCGATGCAAATCGACGCCACGATCGTGATCGGTGAAGGCGAGCGCGACGAAGCTCCCATGCTTTACATCGGCGAAAAGGTTGGCAAAGGTGGGCCACGAATCGATATCGCCTGCGATCCGCTGGAAGGGACCTCGATTACTGCCAAAGGCGGAAGCGAAGCTTTGGCCGTGATCGCAGCTGCTGAAGATGGCAATTTTTTGCACGCACCGGACACTTATATGAAAAAGCTTGCTGTGGGTCCTGCTGCGCGCGATGTCATCGATATCAACGAAACACCAACTTGGAACCTTCAGCGTATCGCCAAGGCGATGAATAAGCAGGTTCAGGATCTGGTGGTCATTGTTCTGGATCGCCCACGGCACCATGAGCTTATCGGTGAGGTTCGGCAGGCTGGAGCGTGTGTTCGTCTCATTGGAGACGGAGACGTGTCTGCTGCGATTGCGACTTCAGATCCCAATACGGGTGTGGATGTCCTGATGGGCGTTGGGGGAGCTCCCGAGGGGGTGATTGCAGCCGCAGCTCTGCGCTGTCTCGGTGGGGGGTTTCAAGGTATCCTCCAATTTCGCAAAGACGAAGAGCGCGTGCGTGCTAAAGCCATGGGTATCCATGATGAAAAACGTGTCTATGGCATCGAGGACTTAGCGAAGGGTC
>CANGNB010000060.1 GCA_947454545.1 Oligoflexaceae bacterium | reverse complement strand
CGGTGTAGTGCTTAAAGTCAGTGATGCCTATGCGCTTGAGAGCGGCTCTGAGCACTTGTACTTCATGCTCATCACGTTCGATGACAATCACGCTACCGATATTAAAACGTTCCGCTAAGCTACCTTGTTTTTTAAGGAGAGCTTTTGGGAATTTTTGCATGAGATTTTCAATCTGAGCTTCACAGACTTCAGGGGCAACCTGCTGAGCCTGCTGCACAACCTCGCGCCCCTTATTGAAATCACCAGCCGAAAAATGAGCTTCCGCCAGCAGGAAGAGATTGTCGTAATGCAGAGGATAAGCATTGCACATAAGAGTCTCGAGCTTCACGAGCTCATCCCAGATCATGGCTTTACGAAGAAAGCGCCGGAGATAATGGGCCGCGGTATAGGTTTCCGTGAGATTCTTTTGATGGTTTTTCATGCAGGTGTCAATGAACTCAAGAATCTCATTTTCGATGCTTTTTTGCTCTTCAAAGCGATCGGCTTCAAACCAGGATAAAAGACCGTGGCTAAAGCTGGTGGGAATCCGAAGTTGCTGCTTTTGCGACAGTATGAACGAAAAGAAGGTTTTTGGCAGAGCGTGGGTTTCATAAAAAGTGGACAAGTAACGAAACAGGTTGTGATCATGGTCTTCAAGAGGATGCGCCAAGACCCAGTCAAACTTCTGTTCCATCAAACGATCTTCAAGTTCTTGAGTCGTCTTACAGACGGCGACATGCTGAAAACCAAGCTTGTGAAGAGCTTTGACCGTAGCTACGCGACTGCCGTGGTGCGTATTCACCAAAGCGATATGCGCCGTCCGCTGGAGCATTTTTTCACTGAAGCTCGTACTCAAGGCAAACCCCTCAATCGCCAATCATTACGGTCGTAAATTGTCCCAAATACTCGATGAGGTCAAACTCGGCAGGGGTATCAGCGAGAGTCACGCAGCCACAGCGCTTCATCTCCTCAAGACCCGCGATGTTTCCGTAAATCGCTTGGGCAAGGTAGCAGACTCGAAAGCGTAGAGGAGGTCGGTTGGCTTCGTCGAATTCGAGACGTACGATAGTTCCAACTTTGGGGCTCGGTGACACGAGAAGACCCAAACCACGACGCGAAATGTCGACGAGGACGAATCCTAGTTCGTGGTTATCAGTTTCATCGAAAAGTCGGGCTGGGAGCTCTCCATAAAAGCTATATCGAATCTCTCCACGGCGTTCACTGGGTTGGGCAACACTGCTCATAAGCACTCCACCTCCGTCTGTGGCTTGTATCGGCTAAGAGTTGCAGAACATTGAGGCAGTCGCTGAATTCCCTCACCTCAGGGGGAAGGCTCTCAGGGTCGATTCTTTCTATTGGTTAAGAATCTGAGGAACATAGCCTAAACTCGAGGGTCCTTTCAAGTCGGATAGGTTCGGAATATATATTTACAATAACAATGGCTTAGGTCTTTTTTGGTGGGTGCGACGCAGCTTTCGGTAAAGTCGCTAAACCTTCTGCCGATAGCCTGTCTGTCCCGACGCAGCTGCGTGAGCTTCGCCGGTTCGCACAAAGGATGTGAGTCCATGCCGCTTGAAAGCTCCGAAGCCAAACAGAGCCAGGTCGATACCGCGACCATTCAAGAAACTTTGCTGAAGGTGATTCGAGCCCGCTCGGAAACCTCTCTCTCACGATCCTCTGCGCTTAAAAACGCTGTCGTCGAGGAAGTCAGCAATCGAGACGATTTTCTTTACGGCCATTGGATGTCCCTGATCCTTGTTTCTGGGACAGGTATTCGCATCATTTTGAAGGTTCACTTTGATACGACCACAGGTCGGAAGATGCTTGCGAATAAAATGCGTCGCAAGCCCGAAGATCTCGATGAGCGGATGGCCATCGATCATGTTCGCGAGTCGACAAACCTCTTTGCAGGCGCATTGAAGTCAAGTCTGAGCCATGCCGGTATTATTACCGGTATCAGCATCCCCTTGGTCACCAGTGGGTTTGATGAGGCTGTTTTTAGCGACAAAATTGACAGCCGCAAGCTGCACGATGTTTGGAAAGTTCGCTGGGATGGGGGCGAGGTAGTTTGTTCCTGCGTCTCCGATATCCTGAGTTGGAATGAGTTTTCAGGTCTGCAGCTCGAAGACCCCGTGCCCGAAGCTGATGCTGATGGAGAGTTCCTATGAGCAGTGCGCTGAAACTAAGTGGGAAATCCGAAGTCAGTGCCGAGGTCGTTGCAGCCCAGGGCTTGCGAGCTAGCCACGATGTGATTTCTGTTCTTGAAAAATGTAAGTCATCCTCTGAACAGATTATCCAGCAGCTGCCGGATCTCTTTGTGATCATGGACCGCAATGGTCGCGTGCTCAAGGGGAATATCGAAGCCGCACGCCTGCTCCGCTGCGATACCGAACACCTTCTCAATAAAAACATCTACGATGTTTTTGGCACAGAAACCCGCAATGTCTTTCGCTCGCGCATCTCTGTGTTGCTGAAGGATCTCGGGGTCAAACACCTTGAGTTCGAGTTGGCTACGGTCGATGAGACGGGCGCTAACGTAGAATACTTATGGACCATCAGTCGCTTTACACAGATCAGCGATCGCCGTGGGCCCTTGATCAAGATCCTTGGCAAGGACATCTCCAAGGTCAAGGAATTCGAAAAAAAGCTCTCGCAGATTTTCTCAGCGATTCCCCTCGGTATTTTTACTGTCAACGCTTTGGGTGAAATTGAATGGCCCTACTCGCTTTACTCTGAGTTCTTGCTCGGGGATATCAATCTCATCGGTAAACGCCTGGAATCTGTGCTTTTCGAGCCCGTCTGGGACACTCTCGATCCGATCGAGCGTACCGGAGCGATGCAGGTCGTCAGCTGTATAGGAGGCGATGTCCTCTGGTTTGATTTGGCGAAGCTTCACTTTCCTAAAGAGGTTCGCTATCGCCGGATGACTCCTGAGGGTGAAAAAAACCTCTGGTTGGGTCTCACGTATCACCCTATCACGCATGAAAATGTTATTGAAAAACTCCTCGTCGTGATCGAAGATCGCACGGAAGTGATCGAGGCACGCCATGCTCTCGATGCTCAGCGCGAAGTCGAGAACAATAAGATTAAAAAAATACTCGAGATTCAGGCTTGTTCAGGGCCGCTCTTGGAAGCGACGTTCTCAGATTTAGAAGAGCTGTTTCCTAGGCTGAAGCTCGAGGTCGAGGCGCGTGATGTGGACAAAATCGGGCGCACTCTTCATACCATCAAGGGTATTGTGCGCACGGCTCGTTTTGCTGACATGGAACGCGATGTTCATGCGATGGAAGATGTCATCATCGTCCACGTCTCTGACAAGACACCTGTCGATGGCCACTGGGTGCACGAGAGCTTCGAAAAGATCCGCCTCGAATGGGTGGAGCTGAAGTCTATGGTCTTTGCCCTTTCAGGAAAACAGACGGGTCTTCATCTCAGTCAGGAAGACTTTAGTTCTGCGATTCATGAGCTCAGTGAGCTCCGGAAGACTTTGAATGAAGATGGGCAAAAGCATGCCGACCGTATCCTGGAACGCTTAGGAGGCGGTAACTTTGCAAAAACCAAACCCTTAAGCAGTCTCGAATACAAGATCCAGCACCAGCGAGATGTGACCTGTGCCACCCTGCAAAAGCAGGTGGATATCCAATTTGATTGGGCAGGGGTTGAGGTCATTCAAAACGAAATGCTGACCTTCACCGAGATCTTTTTGCACCTGTTAAATAATGCTCTGGATCACGGCGTCGAGTCGTCGGAAGAGCGGCTGATGGCTGGCAAATCAGAAATAGGTCTTGTGATCTTTAGGGCTTATATAAAGAGTGATAAAGTCCACGTGGAAGTTTCCGACGACGGGGCTGGCATTGTGAGGGAACGCGTTGTCCAAGCCGCGATCAAACGTGAAATCTTGGACCCTGTTGATGCCCTCAGTATCGGTGATGACGAGGTTTATGATCTGCTCCTGCGACCTGGATTTTCGAGTCGTGATGAAACCACTAACATCAGCGGACGTGGGATCGGTCTTGACTCGGTGAATGAAGCGGTACGGAGCCTGGGTGGGCGCAAGCTCGAGATCAGTTCAGAGGAAGGGAAAGGGACTACTTTCTGGTTTGAAGTACCCTTGAACTAATAGTCGACAAGTTACAGTGTAAGGGAGTGTTCTCATGGCTAAGATTCTGATTGCAGACGATTCGGAAACCCTCCGCCTCGAACTCAAGGAAGTCCTTGAAAAAGGTGGCCACCAAGTGGTGGAAGCTCATGATGGAGCTGATGGCCTGAAAAAAGCTGAAGAACATCAGGGCGTGCATCTTATCATCAGCGACTATAACATGCCAGGTCTTGATGGGATCACCATGATCAACAAGATCAAGCAAATCGATCGCTACAAAAACATTCCTGTAGGGATGTTGACAACAGAATCATCCAAAGAGTTGAAGCAGTCTGGAAAAGATGCTGGCGTAGTAGTCTGGGTTGTAAAACCTTTCGACGCCGAGCGTTTGCTGAAGACTGTCGAAAAAGTTCTCGAAAAATTTGTAGCCTAAGACTTGCACTGAAGTATCAATAGGAATCTGCCACAGCTTCGGGCTGTGGCAGGCTTTCTGGATATCTTCTGCGACAAGGGCTTGACTTCAAATGGTCATTGGACCAGTGCCTGTTCCTCTTTGGGCATTCGGCCACGTCCTAGTCGTCGCGTTCTGGCGTTCTTCGCTTGCGAAGGATCATAGACCTTCCCTTCGATCCCACCCCAAATCTCATAGTGGCGAAAGAGGCTTTCATTCAGCCGCAAAAACTCGTCAGCAAAGAAATACTCTCTCAGTAAACTTAGATCCCAGGACCCCATAAAAGCGGCAGCTATAAAGATGGCTTCGATCGTAGCCAGACCCCCTTCGGGATCGTAATCCTTTTTGCTGACCCTCGGGTAAGCCGTGACAAAGCCTTGAGGGATCTTGAACCTATGAGGCGGCTGTTCCGAAAGCGCATCAAGAATAGGATCTAAACGTCGCCAGACACAGTCTATAGCAGCGAGACGGGCACTCGCGAGTGAGCTCTGCTTCCATTCGGAAAGGCAACGCCCTTCCGGATGGAGGAGAACTTCAGCCTGCAAGGTTTTGGGATCCTTAGGGCGGAAGATGCGAAAATCTGAGCGATAGGCCAAAGGCAGTATGGTGCACTTGTTGGGTGTCTCGCCGTGATCGACGATGATTTCATACTGCAGCATAGAGCATCCTTAGACCTTAGTACCCTCGATCACTGAGAGTATAGAGAAAGGCGACGATCGCATCGATTTCCATCTCTGTCAAGCGGGGCTGGTCACCGAAACTTCGTCCAAAAGGAGCATCCATCGTCACATTTTCAAAGTACTGCGGCGGTAAATCATCGTAGAAGACCGAGCTATTGCTGCCGCTTGAAGGACTATACCAGCGCTGCGGATTGGTATCGCGCGAAGCATAGAAAGAAACGACATCGTGCAGGTTGGCAAAGATTCCATTGTGCATATAGGGCGCAGTGATCGCGATATTACGGAGTGTCGGTACCTTGAAGTAACCGCAGAACTCACTGATATCAGCCAGACCGGCTGTGACCGATTTGAGAGTATCCTGCTGGCAGAGGCCAAGGTCGTAGAAGGCCGGATTGCGATTGGCTGGAATCACGCGGTTGCGGGGTACACCAATGCTTTCGTAGGAGAAATTGGTGAAGAGCCAGTCCTTGGATTCGCGTGAGCTTTCTGTTCCAGTGTGACAGTGAATACAGTTGCCTTTGTTGGCATCTTTAAACAGCGCAAAACCATAGGCTTCCTGCTGCGTAAACTGTTCTTGCCCTGCGAGCACGCCATCGAACTTGGAGGAGAAGGTCCGTTCTTCGAGGCTGCGTTCATACGCGGAAATCGCATCGGCAATATGCTGGAACGCTTGGTCATCATTGTCAAAGACGTGATCACCGTAAGTCTTCACAAACAGATCCACATACGCGCTGCGTCTAACTTTGGCGATGAGCGAGGCCACGCTTGGATTGTTCATCTCGATGGGATTGAGGAAGGGACCTTTGGCCTGTTCCGTCAAAGTCGCTGCGCGACCATCCCAAAACTGACCTCCGAAGGGACTGAGCGAAAGTTGTCCCTGCTCTTGATCGGGACGGAAGTGAAAGTGCGGGCTAAATTTCGAGTAGAGGATCGACGGTGAGTTGCGTGTTCCGAGCGAGCGAGGCAGTGAGCCGCGGGCGACCGAGTTGATGGGAGAGCCATTGTTTCCTGTGAAAGCCAGGGCCTCTGTGTGACAGGAAGCACAGGCGACGCCTTGGGGCTCGGACAGATTGGTGTCATGAAAGAGGTACGCACCCAACTCAATCATTTCCGGGGATGCTGGTCCGAGGGTTTCGTCTTCCGTGCAGGCTCCAAGACTCAAACTTGCTGCTAAGAAAAAGCACAAGGGATGAATACGCATAAACTTCAACATGGGGACTTGCCTCACTGCTTGGTCATAAGGTCGCATTTTGGTCGCGTCAGAATATGCCAGCAGAGATGACGTGAAGCAAGGGATCTGTCTTGCGCAAGAGCGAAAAATTCATTGTATACAATATGTTGGAGAGCTTTCATCCCTCATACGGGTGAGGGATGGAAAAGTGAGTCATATTAGATACTTAAAAAGCTTAGGGGCATTTTAGCCTGCTTTTCCCGCTGCTTTTGAAAGGACACTAAAGGTGTGATCCACGCGGGTTCGGATGGGGAGGGGGAGGCCTCGCTTTTGGGCAGATCGGACGTCGGCGACGATGCTGGTGTCCATCCAAAAGAGTCCACCGCTACTATGATCGAAGACGGATAAATCATCTGTACTTTTCGTGCCCGGTACCTCAGGAAACTGAAGCCACGGTGCATGTGCCAGGCGATAGTAGGGCACTGCAAAGAGGGGAATGTAGCTGCCGTCGTCATGAACAAACTGTTGAATCGCATGAGCCTTCGCGATCCGCACGCTGTCGTTCCCTGCATGTTCATACTCCTCTATGAGTTGGTCCAAGCGAAGATTCGCTGTGTTCGAGATATTCGAACTCTGGGCCTTGAACGCTAGACTGGAATGAAAACGCGAACGATATTCGGGACGGTAGGGAGTGCCCCAGGCCATGAGAGCAATGCTGTGCTGCTTGTCGAGGATGCTCTTGAAGGCAGCTGCAGGCTCCATGGGTTGAAGGGTGAGTGCGATGCCAGCTTTTTTAGCTTCGCTGGCGAGGACGAGGAGGCGTGGGGTCTGATGCGAACCACTGTAGGTGATGGGAACGCTCAGTCTCTGCGAAGCCTTGAGTCGAATCCCATCGGTATCGCGTTGCTGCCATCCTGCGCTGTCGAGCAGGGCGTTGGCCTTTTGCAGATCGAAGGGACGCGCTTTGATGAGGGGATTGGTGTAAGCGCCATAGCCTTGGCTGATGCCCTCGAGGCGCAGATAAGCGTCTTGCAAAAGCTCATGAATCACTTTGTCGACAGCCATCGCATAAGCAAAGGCCTCGCGCACCTTTGGATCTTGAAAGATTGGTAAGGCACTGTTCAGGACCAGCGCATAGTCACCGCGCGGCATATCGTTATCAAGCTGCAGGCGATGCAGATAGCCTTTCTGATACATAGGATCATCTTCGGCAGCACGCCACTGCTCGGGGCTATTGATCGAAAGGGCATCGATAGCTCCCGCTTTAAGATACTCAAAGGCTAGATTGGGATCACGGATATAGGTGTAGACGACTTCGTCAACGTTAAAGCGATGCTGCATGTAGGTTAGCTCATCTGCCCACCAGTGAGGGTGGCGTCGCAAGGTGAGACTGCGGCCTTTGTCGATGGCGCTGATCTGATAGGGGCCTGTGTTGGGAGGAATCTTCCAGTTAAAGCTGCTGACAAAGTCAGCTTTGAGTTCGCCATAAAAGTGCCGCGGAATCGGTCTAAGGTTGGTGGCATAAAGCGGCTCGGGCGTCGTGTCTGCCAAACGCACGACGATCTCTTCGGGCCCTTCCGAGACTTTGACCTCTTCGATTGCGACGATCGTCTTCGTGTAATATTCGTTGTACCAAGGAGCTTGGAGGAAAGGGCTGCGCATAAATTCGAGGATGTAGGTGTAATCTTTGGCTGTCACGGGTGTGCCATCGCTCCAGCGAGCTTTCGGATGCAGGCGGTAGTGTACGGCTTTGCCAGAAGATTCTATGGCCCACTCTGTCGCGAGCTCTCCAAACCATTGTCCCGTGTTGGGATGCAGATTGAGGAGCGAGAGGTCATTGTCATCGAGAACTTTGCGAAAGCTTTGATGAGCATCAGGACCGACCTGACGCAAAGTCAGAGGGAATTGGGGGAGGTAGAGCCGCAGTGTCCCACCCCGCTGGGCTTTAGGGCTGCCCAGGCTCGGCGGCGAAGCGAGCGACTGCCAGTGTAGTTTGGGAGACGCTGGTTTCGGCGAGGCTAAGCCGAAGGCTCCCCAAAAGCTACCGAAGATGCATGCACTGATTTCGAGTCGAACTCTCATCGAAACTCACTTGCTTGCCGTGGATGCCATGCTTTCCTGCTAGCTTCGCCGATCAGGCTTGTTAAAGTCAAGATCGCAATCATCCCAAAGAGCACAGGCCAAGTGAGCCAAGGGGCTCGCGGATGACTGAGGCCTTCTTGCAGCAACTGGCCCCAGCTGGGCCATTCGATGGGGAGGCCAAAGCCCAACATATCAAGGGCTGTAAGGCTGCTGAGTGTGGCTCCCAAACTGAAAGGCATAAGACTGAAAAACAGCGGATAAAGATAAGGTAAAAGATGCACAAAAGCGATGCGGCCTGTGGAAAAACCAAAGAGCTTGGCAGCGAGAGTCGCTTCGCTGCCCCTAGCCACAAGCAGCTGAGCGCGCAAGAGCAGGCAGAGCTGCGTCCAAGAAAAGGCGACCACAGCGCCAAGAAAAAGGCCGACGCCTCCGCGCACAAGGCTGCTGAGCCCCATGAGGATGTAGAGAAAAGGCAGGTGTGACCACAGCTCAATGAAGCGTTGTGTGCAAAGATCGACCCAGGGAGGAGCGAGAGCCGAAAGCATTGCGATCAGCGTGGCAATCATAAAACTGGCCAGGCATATGCCGAGGCTGAGCGCAAAGGACAAACGCAAGCCATAGACAAGACGCGCGAGCACATCGCGACCCGCGGCATCAGTGCCGAGCCAGTGCTGGCGCGTGGGATCAGGAGGGGCTGGTGGTAAGGTCTGTAAATCGATCTCGTGCGGTCCCCAAGGGATGAGCGTATGCGTTCCAAACCAAGCTTTTTCTGGTGCAGCAATCCAAGCTTCTGCCCCTGCACAAAGAATGACGAGGAGCAGCGTGATCACCACACTCGCTCGGTGACATGTCTGAGGGCAAAAGATTGTCCAAAAGCGACGAGTTTTCATGCTCCAGTCTCCCAGCGGACCCTTGGGTCCAAAGCCGCCAAGAGCAGATCAGCTGCAAGCTGCCCACTCAGATGCAAGAGAGAAAGCAGAGCTAAAAAGCCGAGCACGATGGGGTAGTCGCGCTCGATCAAAGCTTCATACGCGAAAAGTCCCATGCCATCGATATTAAAGATCCGTTCGATCAGCATCGCGCCGGCAAAGATCCAAGCAAGCTGCTGAGGAAGTGTTGCGATCAGGGGGCGATAGCTGAGCGGCCAGGCATGATCCCAGAGAGCTCGCCACCGCGTGGCTCCTTTGGCAAGAGCCAGACGCACACATTCATGACCGAGATTGTCCTCGAGCTGATGGTGCAGGAGCGTACTCAAACTTGCGAGTTGGCCGAGGCCATAAGCCGCAAGGGGTAGCACGGCATGCCAGGCAATATCGAGGCATTTTTCACCCCAAGATTTTTGTGCAAAATCCGGACTGGTGAGCCCATCCAGTGGAAACAGCGCGTTCGACGACGCGGCATAGAGAAAAAACAGGCTCGCGTAGACATACGAGGGCACTGCGCTGGCTGCAATCAGCAGCAGTTGCAAGAACCGAAGCCCTCGGTGTTCGCGAAAGTAGGTGAGAGCCAGCGCCAGGGGCACACAGCAGCCATAGGCTAAAAAAAGGCTCCAGATTCCAAAGAGCAGCGATACCGGCATACGCTCAGCAATCAGCTGAGCTACAGGTTCCTGATAGCGGAGAGAGCTTCCAAGGTCTCCTCGACAAAAGCTCAGGAGCCAGTGACCATAGGCGCTTAAGAGATCTCGATCGAGACCATAGTAGGCCTTAAGTGTCGCGAGCTGCTGCGCATCAAGCTGAGTCAGCTGCATCTGAGGTGTCGCCTGTCGGGCTTGAATATCGAGAGTGAGCGCTCGCTCTAAGGGACCGCCGGGCAAGAGCCGCGTGAGCAGAAAGAGCACAAAGCTGATACTGAGAAAACTCAGGGGGAGGAGCAGCAGACGTTTGCGGACGTACGCGGGCATCAGATCTCCAGGTGAAGGAGCTTTGCTCTGTGCGTGATCGAGCGGCAAAGCCTCAGGATAGCATGGGCCATCGACCGTCGTCCAGGCAAGGGGGCTGAGCGCCAGTTTGGATGGGTGGATCTCCTCTGCGTCCTGCGCTTGGCGAGTCTGCAGAGGCTCGCTATAATGAGGAGTCTCGAGGAGGACTCCTATGAAGCGATTATTACGGACGGCCTTATGGGTTGGTGGGCTCTTAGTTCTTGCGAGTGGCTGTCGTTCGCCCCAGGGCGAAGCGATCGACGTCCCAGATGGCCTTGTTGCCGTCAATACCGAGGCTGAAAAGCCGACAGCAAGCGCTGCCTCAGCTCCTATCCAAAAGCCTGTCGATGCCCGAACTCTCACGGGGGCTGTTCCCGTCGACACCGATGGGATCCCTTCAGCTATCGTTGAACTTTGGCGAGCAGGGGCTTCGCAATTCGGCATTTATGTAAGCAAAACTCAAGAATGTTCAGAAGAGCCCAAAGGAACCTGCCGCGAAGGGGAGGAGTGGAGTTTTGTGCGCAGCAAGCGAGCTTTAAGTAGGCGCACCTGTAGCTGCGGTGTGCCGCAAAGTTCAGAGAAGATTCTTACAGCCAAGGAAGTCCAAAATCTCGAACGGCACCTGCATGCTTTAGTCCTCGTGAACGCCCCCGTGGCCTGTGCACAAACTGCCCCACAGGTGCAGGTTGAGCTGCAATCGAAAGATGGAGAACTTACCGTTTTTGCTGTGAATTATGGGCAATGTGGGACCCAGAACCTGCTCACGCCGCGAGTCGATGCCCAAAGTTTTGAAGCGCTTCTGTCGGTATTGGGAGCCGTCCGGTTTTAAGGGAGCAGGACGGGAAAGAATGCCCAAGAACTTTATCGCTTCAGACTAAAGTCGCGCGTATTTTGTCCGAACTCTCAGGAGCGGAGGGGGAGCGGACGCATGCTGAGATTACCCTTGAGGGACCTACACCGAGCCAAGTCTTTGGGCGCGCTGATCGGCGAGCCTGGCGCCGCAATAGCCCTTGTCGCTCTTGGACTATGGGGGCTATTCGGGGTACAGAATCTGCTGCTGATCAAAGGCCTCTTTGCCTTAACACTCTTAGCCTGTGGTCTCTTACTGGTCATCAGTCGTGTCCGTAACCATGCGGTCAAAGAGATTATGACGCATCGATCCGAGCGGGCTTTTGCAGCCATGCAACGTGAAAAAGATCAGATGCACGTTCTCCTCGAGCATACGCCCATCGGCATCTTTTCGATTCAAGAAGATCTGGAGATCCTCTCCGATTACTCTCGTCATCTTGAAATCATCACGGGGCAAACCCAGCTCGGGGGAAAATCCTTTGTCGATGTGATCCTTGGGATATCTGAACTCAATGCCGACGAGCGCTCGAAAGTCGCTCTAGCCATCCAATACTCGATGGGTGGGGAGATGATGTTTTGGGAGGCCAATGCCGAAAACCTTCCTGCTTCGCTCTTTGTGCGCGTCGAGAAAGTGCGTAAATGTTTGGAGCTGGCTTGGAGTCCCATCATCGATGCGAATCAGCGGGTGTCGCGCGTGCTGATCAGTGTTCGGGATGTGACGGACGCACTGAAGTTCCGTCAGCAGGCTGAAGAGGGGCAAAACCGCCTCAAATATCTCGGCGAACTTATCAAACTTGGTCCCGAGCGTTTTCATCGCTTTGAAGATCTGTTCGATGATCACTGGGATAAGATTCAAACAGATTTTGCGGAGCTATCGACGCAAGCCCAAGAACGCGCGCAGTTTCAGCGTAAGCTCTTCCAAGAACTTCACACGCTTAAGGCTGTGGCTCGGACCTTTCAGATGTCAGGGATGACTCATGTTGTGCACGAAGCTGAGGAATTTTTGGTGCACAAAAGTCAAATTTTCAAACAGGATCTGTCAGTCGTCGCCGATCATCTGCAGGCAGTTGTCTGCTGTATCACCGACTATCAAAAAGCTCTCAAGCCCCTGCTCGAGATGCGCAACAGCCTGACAGCACCGAACGAAGCGCCGGCTGCTGAAAAAGCTCGGGATACGAGTTTTGGAGCCCTGCTGTCTGGGCTTCAGGCTCAGTTTGATCAGGCCGCACGGGATAAGGGGCGGCAGCCCTGTCACATCCTCACTGAGGTTCCCGCCGAGCTAGAGCTGGGCGAAGACTTGAGCCGAGCTCTCAGCAAGGCTCTCGTGCATATGGTCAGCAACAGCATCGATCACGGCCTCGAAGCTCCTGATGTGCGTCTTGCTCATGGTAAAACCGCAGCGGGTGTTCTCAGCTTTTTTATTGATGCTCAGGGTCGACTTGCCATCAAAGATGATGGCCAAGGTATTCAGCTGGATCGAGTGGAGGCGAAAGCCGCCGCCAAAGGGCTTCACGGTCTGAGTCGCGAGCAGCTGCTTGAACTCTTGTTTGATCATGGCTTTAGTACCCGATCTGCAGCGGACCATTCCTCGGGGCGTGGGGTCGGACTCGATGCCGCGCGATCCTATCTCGAAGAGGCGAAGTCTTCGCTCGTCATAGTTCCCCTCCACGAGCAGGAACGGAAACTGAGCTTTTACTTCGCCATCACTTTGCCTGAGGCAGCTCGACAGCATGTCGCCTGAAGACAGTGTTCTTTAAACGCCTGAACCTCCATAATTGCTGAGTACCCGTGCGCTGGGGTCGCTGACCTGACAGCCGGCCCAGCTTTTGTTGGGCATCCAAAAATCGGGGATGAGACGTTCGCGTCCGGGAAAATGCTTGGCAAAAATCTTGCGATAGAGCAGGGCTTCTTTGGTGAAAGGTGTCGCATACTCATAGAGCTTGGCGGCATCTTTGAGCTCTTGGTCGCTGATCATGGCTTCCGCAAACGCCCGCAGAGCATCGACCATGCTGTGACCAACCGCATCCGAAAAAGCAGCTTTTTCGCGCATAAGAATCGATTGAGGTAAGAGCTCCTGGTCAGCGAAGGCCTGGCGCAAAAGAAATTTGCCGATTCCATAACGATTGAGCTTGCGCTCGGGATCGATGGCCATGACAGTATCCACCCAATCCAGATCACCAAACGGCACGCGGGCTTCGAGCCCATGCCCCGCTATGCAGCGATCGGCTCGGAGGACATCGTAGAGGTGAAGCTCCCGGATGCGCTTTTGGGCTTCGCTCTGAAAGGCCTGCGCATCAGGGGCAAAATCGGTGTACTTATAGCCAAAAAGTTCATCGGCGACTTCGCCTGTAAGCACGACTTTGATATCGGTATGCTTTTGGATATAGCGACAGAGAAAGGCCATGCCGATCGAAGCGCGGATCGTGGTGATATCCCAAGTTTCGAGCTGGTAGATCAGAGATTCGAGCGAGGCGATGGCATCGTCGTGAGTAAAACGCACCTCATGATGATCGCTTCCGATGAAACGGGCGACTTCTGCGGCGTACTTAAGATCGATAGGATCGATATCACAGCCGATGGCAAAGGTTGTGAGAGGACGATCGCGAAGACGAGTGGCGAGAGCGGCAATCAAGGACGAATCCAGGCCACCACTAAGCAGGCAACCGAGGGGGCGATCGGCATGAAGGCGCTTGCTCACAGCCGTGGTGAGACTCGAGGCAAGAACTGAGCGAAGCGATTCGAGCGTGGGATAGGTCACTGGTGCTTGCGCGCTCATCGATCGAAAGCTATGAAAAGCGGTGCCATCCCAATAGTGGCCTGGGGGAAAGGGATGGATCTCCTCACAGAGGCTATGCAGGGCCTTGGCTTCAGAAGCAAAAAGGATTTCGCCAGGCGTCGCCGTCGTACCATAAAATAGCGGACGAATGCCGATAGGATCTCGAGCCGCGAGCAGTCGCCCTTCTCGCGGGTCGTAGACGATGAGAGCAAATTCGGCATCGAGCTGTCGCACTGTGTTCGCTAAGCCCTCAGCGCGCAGCAGGGGTAAGAGGACTTCGCAGTCCGAACGCGAGCGAAAAGTATAGCTCGCGCGATAGCGGGGACGCAGGAGCGGCTCGTTGAAAATCTCGCCATTGCACACCACGCTGAGGCCCGTCTCGGGATCCGTAAAGGGTTGATGACCAGCTGGACTGGGATCCATGATGGCGAGGCGATGAAAACCGATGGTGACACCGGGCGCTATAGCGGTGAGCGAAGAGTGGTCTGGACCGCGTGGAGCTAAGGTCGCAAAGGCTTTGGCCAGGGCCTCGGGGGAGAGGGATCGACCTTGATACGCAAAAATTCCACACATAGGGACTTCCTTTGCCGCAAAGAGTGCTCGGTTGAAGGCCTAGCATGCGGGGCAAGCGGAGTCCGGGCAAGAAAAGCCGCTGGAGCAGGCTAATTTATGAAATATTTTCATTTTAATAGCAATTTGTCTGAAAATATTTCAGAATAGCGGCGGCTCCAGGATAAATAGCCTGTCAGATCTTTAGGGAGCTGATGGGGCCAAAGGCGGCAAAAGCTCCCAGGAGACGAGGCGCGAGCTGACATACTCAGACTCAGTCGCGGCGACCCAGCCATTGCTTAGGGCATAGACGGTGAGCTTACCGCGCTTGCCCTCAAAGCCGAAGGCTGCCGCGGGGTAAGTTTGGGATTGGATGGTAAAGTCTTTGGCACCTGCTTGCCAGAAAGGGGTTGTCACCACCTTCATTTCATTGAGGTCGATGAGAGCCAGTTCCCCTTTGCTGGCAGCCCCCAGCACTGCGGGTTTGAGGTCGTAGAGGTAGCGCGCGAACGTTTGAAAAGTGTCGTGGGGAAAACTCTGAGTCTGCGGCTCATCATCAGCTTCAGTCTTGCTGACGACAAAGCTTTTATCTTTGCGTTCGCCTTGCCAGCGGATACGTTTTTGCGAGCGCAACGGAATTTTATAGACGCCATCGGCTTCAATTTTGAGTATGTTTTGGCCATCGTGCTGCATGCGATCGCTCTCATCGATGTTCAGCGCGAAGCCAAAGATAGTCGTTTTGAGATGAAGGCTGTTGCGGCTTTCATAAAGTGGCTGGGGAGCTTCGGCTAACTTTTGATAGCTCTTAAGGCTCGAACCTATCACCTGACCTTTGCTGTTCAGAAGCTCGTAGTGGAGACGAACGTTATCGTGCGGGGGAAGTTCGTTTGCGGCTAGGGACAAACGGCTCCAAAAGAGCAGTCCCATCAGGATTCGCTGGCACATGGGGCGAGCCTCGCTATAGTTTTTTCTATTTTAGCAAGTTCTGAGTGCAACTGTCGTGCTTTTGATCCTTGCCAAATGCTTGGCTTTCCAGCATGAACGAAGAAAGCTGCTTACATGAGGAAGACTATGCCATCTTTGGATGT
>CANGNB010000059.1 GCA_947454545.1 Oligoflexaceae bacterium | reverse complement strand
TTCCCTATGACCATGCATCCTGAATCAGAAGACATTAGCAATACGGTGCATCACTATTTCTTGTTTCAGATTGGTCAAGATAAGTATGCCGTCCCCCTCCTGGGCGTTCGCGAAGTCTCTGAGCTTGGCGAGATCCGTCGTGTCCCCAACACTGTCGATGCCTTTGTCGGCCTCATGAACCTGCGCGGAACTGTAGTGGGTGTTATCGATCTCGCAAAGCGCTTTGGGGTCGATAGTCAAAATGCTGCAAGTCGCGCCCTCTTTCTCGTCGAGTCTGCAGACACTATCCTGGGTGCTATCGTCGATCGCATCCTAGCGGTGGTCGAATTCCTGCCCGAACAGATCGACAGCAACGCTCAGATTATCACGCCTATCAGCGCCGAATTTATCAAGGGCGTAGCACGATTAAATCAAGACATTATCCCCATCCTAAATCTAGCTAAAGTGATGGATCATGAAGAATTTGTGGCTCTGCCACGCTCCAAAACTCCGACGGCCTCGTAATAGGCTCATAAGGCGCACCCATGGGTATCGAACTAAGCGATGAAGAGATGATAGGTCTTTTGGCTGAAAAGCTCACCGGAGCTGACCGTAGCCAGGAACGTCCTGCTATCATCGCCAGAGTCCTCCGCCATGTCCGTGAATCTGGTTTTCCGGACTTGCGTTCCTATCTGAGCAAAGCGACCCAAGATGAAGTGGAAATGGCTCGTTTGATCTCCCATCTCACTATTCATACCACCCACTGGTTTCGAGAACGCCCTCACTTTGAGCATCTCAGGCAGATGCTTCCGAACCGCTCAGGTCCCAAGCGTCCCTTTAACATTCTCTCGGCGGGCTGCTCAACGGGACAAGAGTGTTACTCTCTCGGCATGATACTCGAAGAGGCTTTGCGTCGCGGCTTTATCACCGACTATCATATTACCGGTTGGGACATCGACCCTCTTAGCCTGCTCACAGCTCGTAAGGCGACTTACCCTATCGGTGAAATGAAAGATATCGACATTATTTATAAGGCCTTTGTCAAAGCCACGGGCGAGACCTTCACCATCGATCCTTCTATCCATCGCCGCGTCCAGTTTCAAATCGTCAACCTGCTGGAAGTCCATCAGCTTTCGCAGCAGAGTTTTGATGCCATTTTTTGCAAAAATGTTCTCATCTATTTTACCAAAAGCAATGTGATCCAAGTGATCCAAAGCCTGCTTCAAGACCTTGCCCCTGAGGGTCTTCTCTATCTAGGTCTCAGCGAATCCATCGACCTCGATGTCATTCCCTCGCTCAAACGCCTCGATAACTCTATCTATCGCGGAGGAGTATCTACCCCGCGAGCCAACGACACTAGCCCTCAGTTCGATCGCCCTAAACGCAAGCCTCGGGTGATTTTGGTCGACGACGATAAGGATTTTCGTGACGTCTTCAAAGAAGAGCTCGAGGACCATGAGCTCGAAGTCGACAGTGCCCATGACGCCGCGAGTGCTCTCGAACAGATGGCGAAGAAAACCTATCAGGTTCTTATCACCGATTATCGTATGCCGGGAGCCTCGGGTATCGACCTGATCAAACAGATGCAACAGCAGGAAAAGGGCCCAACTCCCTTGCTTTTGAGTGGCCTCGCCTCTTCGACTCTAGCCAAAGAAGCTCTGGCCATCGGCTGCGCCAATGTCCTCGCCAAACCCTTGAGTGCCGGGGAACTGCCGCGCGAGGTCAAACGCATCCTTTCAGCCCAAAAAAGCAAGGATCTTCAGACTCGAACCGCACCGTTGAAAGAGCCTCTTCAGCTCATCCTAGCGGGTGCCAGTACCGGCGGTCCTGAAACACTCTGTCGCGTCTTTGCAAAACTGCCTTCGACCATGCCTCCGATTGTCATCGTCCAGCACGTCAAGGCCGCATTTCTTCTTGGCCTTGCGCAGCAGATCGAAGCTGATTCTGGTCTGAAAGTGCATCGAGTGACAGAGGCGAGCAAATTAGAGGCTGGACATATCTACTTTGCCGATACGGATGCCCATCTGGTCCTCACGCAAACCCATCAGGGACTCTTTGTGATGCTGGATCATAGCCCACCGATGAGTGGACACCGTCCGAGTGTTGATCGCCTGTTCTTGAGTGCCGCTAAACTTCGCCAGGTATCCCTTGCCGCTATACTGCTGACAGGTATGGGCAAAGACGGCGCTGAAGGTATGCTTAAACTCCACCAAAATGGGGTCCGCTGCCTAGCCCAAGACGAAAAATCTTCTGTGGTCTTTGGTATGCCGCGCGAAGCGATTGCTCTCGGAGCCGTTGACCTCGTCGGCTCACCCGAGCAGATTCGGAGCTCGCTGCTCGAACTGATTCCCGCACAGGGCTCGTCCGGCAGCAGGCCTGCCTAAATCGGCAAGTTTTCACGCTGAGAGGCTCTCTCCGAGTCCTTAAAGGATTTCGACCCAAGTGCCCTGCGCAAAGTCAGCAAGAATCAGCTCAGGAATGAGCCCGGTTTCTCGAACGTAGACGCTGTCAGGGGCTATCATCCGCTGCCCAAAGTTCTCGAGGATAGCCTGATGCACCAGCTGTATGGTCGAACCACCAAAGCCCCCTCCGGTCATGCGCGCCCCTAGGATGGGTGGCGCCGTCAATCCCAGTTCCCGCCCAATTCTTGCTGCTAGATCGAGGGCTTGCTCACGGATAAGATCCAGCTCCCGACAGGAAACCTCGTAATCATCGCGCAAGCTTTCATGGCTGGCATTGATCAGCGTCTGAAGGGCCTCTCGGTCGCCCTTTTCCAAAGCTGCAGCCGCTTCATCAACACGACGTGTTTCCATGATCGCATGAGCCACACGCTGAGCTTTGCAGCTATCTCCCGCAAAGACGCGTGACGAGAGCTCTGCCGTAAGAGTCTTCTGGGTTCCATCGGGAGCAAACGTCTTCAAAAACGCAGCATCGGATGCAAAATAGCCAAGGCTTGGATAGGCTAATCCGGTCAAAGCCACGAGTTTTGCGAGTCCCACTTCGCAGCTTCGCCTGCGCTCATTGTAGGGCGAAGAGCCCAACTCATGCTTCACTTTGGTATTCACCAGTACCGGACGATAGTCTGCAAACTGTTCATGCAGCGCAACGGAGCGCGTTGCAACACGTCCGTCCTGAGACAGATCTTTAAAATCTATCATCAGAAGCTTATGGGCCTCACAAAGGGCGACGGCCGTTTGATCCATAAGCCCACAGTGGGTGCCTGCAAACTGATGTTCGACATACATAGCCTCCTGCGCTAGCACCTGGAGGTCTGTGCCCAAAGCGGCAAAGCGATCCATGAGACTGAGATAGCCAACACAGAGTGCTGCCGAGGAGCTAATGCCAGCCCCCACCGGCAGATCGGCCTTCACGCGTATCACCATCTGTTTGGGATAGTGCGTTGCTGGGGCTGTCTCCGCCAGACGCACGAGATGCCAGAGCAAACATCCGAGCGCGTAACGTCCCCAAGATCTAGCAATCGCTTCAGGCAAAAACGGGCGTATATCTTGACCACCATCCCCAAAGCGCAGATAGCGACGAAGCTCGAGGAGTTCTCGAGCCTGCACCCGCACTACGCCTGTTTGCTGATGAGAGCTCAAGGTGAAGCAGCTCTCTTCGAAAGGTCCAACTTCCCGCGATCCCCAGAGTTCGAAAAAGACCCCCTTTTGCATGGCAAAAGGCAGGACCTTACCACCGTTGTAATCGGTGTGCTCTCCGATCAGATTGATACGACCAGGCGCATGCGCCTTCGCCATCAGGACGAGATCTTTGGCTTGTTCCGTTGCATACTCCATGTATTGCATCATCAAGTCCCCAAAAAGGGCGGAAGATTGCGCAATTCCGCAGCTTTTACTTCGGGTATCGTATCATTGATAAAAAAGCCCGTTCCGCTTTCAACGCCGGCAAGATACTTCAGCTTACCCGGAGCCCGGTAGGGTGGATAAAACTCGATGTGCCAGTGATAGGAAGGCGTGTCCTCCGCCCCTGCTGTGCACTGATGATGGACCATAATGTAAGGGAATTCCATCTGCAGCACCTGATTGTACTTCGCGATCACAGTCTTAAGGACCTGAGCGAGCTGCTTTCTTTCCGCTGGCGTCAACTGTTCGATCAGCGGCCTATGCCGAAGTGTGGTGATGTGGACCTCGTAAGGATAGCGGGCCGCTTCGGGTACAAACGCGATCACATCCTCCGTGCGTGCAACTAAACGTGGGCCTTCGGCAGCTTTTTCCGCTAGGCTGCAGATCAGACAGCGATGTTCCTGCTCGAAAAATTTTTGCGCTGCAGCCATCTCGCGCGCTAAAAAGGGCGGCGCCTCATGAAAGGCATAGAGCTGACCATGCGGATGATGCAGCGTAACCCCCACCTCAGTGCCTTTGTTTTCGAAGATAAAGACCTGCTTGATATGAGGCATAGCCCCAACCTCTCGCGAGCGATCCTGCCACACCGAAATCAAGCCTTCGATGTGCTCAAGACTACACCCACCCAAGGTCTGCTTATGATCCGGCGAATAGAGAATCACTTCGCAGTGCCCCGTCTCACCCCGCGCTGAGAGACCGGGAAACATATTTTCAAAGACGGCCCACTCATAGGTCTGCGACATGATGGGAGCATCGGTTTTGCAAGGAACACCCTGCGCATCAAGGCAGTAGTCATCCACAGGACAGAGCGGACAGTATTCGGCTGGAGGTAAAAAAGGACGATTGTTGCGACTTGCTGAGATCGCTACATACTCATCGCGCATCGCATTGTAGCGGAGTTCGGGGGCTTGCCAATCTTGAGGGCGCACCAATCCTTCGTCTTTGAGGACCGGCTTTGGCTGGCCCTCGCGGTGGTACTGGATCCATGATCGCCCATCACTTTTCACATACGTGAACTTTTGTGGTTCCACCCCATCTCCTTTATTTACAACACACTCAAAAGGGTCCTAAAAACTCTCTTCCACTCAGCAAAACTCAGGTTTTTGCCCAGTATTTTCGAACATCGATAGCCACGGCACAGATAATAATCAAACCTTTGACGATAAACTGCAGGTTAGGATCCATACCAATAAACGTCAGGCCATAATTGATTACGGAAAAGATGAGCACGCCGGCGATGACACCCTGCGCTGTCCCTATACCACCTGTCGTGGAAACACCACCCACGACACAGGCTGCAATCGCATCAAGCTCATACATTTCGCCGTAATTGCTCTTGGCGCCTCCTGAACGAGCCGCCTCCAATACACCAGCCAAACCAGCAAGAGCCGAAGCGATCAGATAGATCTTCACCAAAGTGCCATCGACATTGATACCCGAAACTTTTGCGGCCTCACGATTGCCCCCGATAGCGTACATATTCTTGCCAAGGACTGTCTTATTGAAAACAAACCAGACCAGAGCTGCCACCGACAGAGCGATGATCACGATCACGGGTATCCCAGCAATATCGCCCGAACCCAACTGAGTAAAGTCAGGCCGTAGTCCCCCGATCGGCTGCGAATTGTTGGGCTCCCGATCGAAGTAGATCAGGTTGAGTCCATACACAATCACCATACTGCCAAGCGTCGCGATAAAGGGAGGAATTCTTAGTTTGGCTACTGCCAAACCGTTCAAGAGCCCGACCAAGGCCCCTAAAGCAACAGCGATCAGAATCGGAACGAAGAGGGGCAGCGGCGCCAAATCCGGGTAAAAGCGTCGCGCATAATCGCTAATCTGCAGCATCGAGCCGGCGACCACTGCTGCGAGCCCAACCACACGTCCGGCAGAGAGATCAACTCCCCCACTGACCAGGATAAAAGCACTCCCTAGGGCTATGATCAGCTTCGTCGATGAGCTAAGCAGGATGTTTCTCAAACTGCCTATAGAGAGAAAGCTTGGATCTTGGATTGAGATCACGGCAACTAAGACCACCAAAACCAAATAAATAGCATACTGAACCACAAAATCACTGAATCGTTTGCTAGCTGTTTGCATCGCTTGTTACGAATCCTTTCCACATTCCAAAGTCTGCATCCATTCCACTCAAGAACCTGACGCGAGAGCACCTGTTCGAAACTGAGTTGCAAGGCGAAGGATATTTTCTTCCGTTGCTTCCTCTCCTGAAACGACACCCGACAAGCGCCCTTCACAGAGAACGGCTATCCGATCCGAAACACCAATCAGTTCAGGCATTTCCGACGAAATCACCACAATCGTTTTACCGCGTCGCGCCAACTCAAAAATAATGCTGTAAATCTCTTGCTTAGCCCCGACATCGATGCCTCGCGTCGGCTCATCCAGCAGCAAAAGCTCAGGTTCGGTCAGCAGCCAACGCGCCAAGAGCACCTTCTGCTGATTGCCACCCGAAAGATTTTTTATCGCCACATCCATAGTCGGCGTCTTCACATGCAGCTCACGAATGCTTCGCTCGGTATCCGCGCGGCGTTGCGCGTCCTTCAACCAGCCCCCACGACACAGGTAGTGGGACTGATTCGCTATCACAGTGTTTTCTAAGATGGAGAGCATGGGAAAGATCCCTGTGACCCGCCGTTCTTCCGTCAAAAGCGCCATCTTGTGTGCAATGGCATCCTTCGCCGAGCGAATTTCGACAGCTTTGCCATCGATCTGGATCTCGCCCTTTTGCAAACGCCGAAGCCCAAACAGCGTCTCGATGAGCTCGGTCCTTTGCGACCCGACCAAACCACCAATCCCTAAAATCTCGCCGCGCCGCAGATCGAACGAAACATCCTTGATCCCATGAGGAGAAGGGGATGTAAGTCCCTTCACCGAAAACCAAGGCGCTCCGATCGTGTGGTCTTTGGGAGGAAAACGCTGACTCAGATCGCGTCCCACCATACGGGCGATAATGGTATCGATGCTGAGCTCCTTCGCCGGCCAGCAGCCAACCAGGGCACCATCCCGCATGATCGTGACATCATCGGAGATGCGTAGGATCTCTTCCATTTTATGCGAGATGTAGATGATCGCGACGCCTCGCTTTTGCAAGTCTCGGATCACTTCAAAGAGGCGTTCCACCTCATCGCCTGTCAGCGATGAGGTCGGCTCATCCATCACAATAATCTTAGAACGCTGCGAAACAGCTTTGGCGATCTCGATCGATTGAATTTTCGACACAGAAAGACTGCCGATCAGGACCTTCGGATCAATCGCGAGACCAAGCTCATCAAAGAGCGCCTTGGTTTCGCGCTCCATGGCGCCGTGATCGACCCACTGCAAGGGTCCCAGCTTTTTCAAGGGAAAGCGTCCCAGCCAGACATTTTCCATAACGCTGCGGTCTTTGACCGGATGAAGCTCCTGGTGGATCATGGCGATTCCATGATCCAAGGCTTGGCGAGGACTATTGAGCTGCACTGTCTGCCCGTTGAGGCGAATCTCCCCGGCATCGGGAGTATAGATACCGAAGAGACACTTCATCAGCGTCGATTTACCCGCACCATTTTCTCCCATCAAAGCATGCACAGTTCCAGCACGCACTTTGAGAGAAACATTATCGAGGGCTTTGACCCCGGGAAACTGCTTACAGATCCCGCTCATCTCTAATAGAACTTCTGTCATGACTCCGACCTTTCTCTCCCAGCTGGCTTAGCTATTCCCCCGCGGTGTGCCCCCTCAGGGTTTTGCTTAGAGAGCGTCTTTGATGTTGGCTTTGGTGATCTTTTTATAAGGAATCCAAACATACTTTGCGTCCGTCAGGGAATAGCCTGTATGCGCTTCGTCAGGTGCCTGACCTTGGGCTACAGCATAGGAGACAGCAAAAGTCGCCTTGCCTTGATTTTTGGCGTCATTGAGCACTGTCCCGAGGAGCGTTCCCTCTTCCAGAGCCTTCAGAGCTGGAGCCGTCGCATCAACGCCGACGACAGGAACAGTCTTGTCCCCTTTGAAGTAGCCCACAGCCTTCAGAGCTTCGATGGCACCCAAAGCCATATCGTCGTTGTTAGCGATCACAAGTTCGATGGCATCTTTGTGAGCGCCCAAGAAGGCCGCCATTTTTTCCTGACCCTTAATCCTGTCCCACATGGCCGTGTCACCCGCCAGTTTTTCTGTCTTGTAGCCGCCCTGTTCAATCGCCTCGATGGAGTACTTGGTGCGCAGTTCGGCATCCTGGTGACCGGGCTCACCAGTCAAAATAACGTATTGAATCTTACCGTCTTTGTTTTTGTCAGCGGCTGGGTTGGTTTTGAAGTAATCGACAACAATCTCACCTTCGAGGCGTCCTGACTCTTCCGCTTTGGCGCCGACATAGTAGACCTTGTCCCATTTTTTCATGTCTTCCGGCAGAGGCTCGCGGTTGAAAAACACCACAGGAATGTCAGCAGCTTTCGCCTTGTCGATCAAAGTGCCAGCAGCCGTGCGATCGACGGGATTCAAAGCCAGAGCTTTGACTTTTTTCGCGATGAAAAGGTCGACCTTTTCCGACTGAACGGGTTGCTGATTGGCACTGTCGACAAAATTGAGGGTCGCCTTGCCCTGAGCGGCTTGCGACATGGACGAGCGAACACCCGCCATGAAGGTATCTTCGTACTTGTAGATGGCGCTCCCGATGACAATATCCTCTTTGCCACCTTCCGGCTTTTTCTTTATGCAAGCCGAAACTGTCAGCAGAACGCTCAAAGCACACAAGGTAGAGCTTGGGATACGCATAAGAATTTCCTTCGTCATAAAGGGGCCGAACATAGGTGCTGACCCGATGAAATATCACGCCTTTTCATCATTAACGCAAAACCCTAGCCAGGCTCAAGGAACAAAGTATACTGGTCCACCACATGGTGTTCTTTGCGCGCTGGCCGGTGAGCACGGAAGCCTTGTGCAAAACATCAACAAAAAGACTCCAAAGGCATGACGATGAATGCTTCCACGCTGGATCTCCTGACTTCTATGTCGCGCAGGAAAGCTCCCACAGAGCGCCTGACTGAGGCTCTACCCAGTGGCGAGACGCTCGAATGGATCACTCTGAGAGCGGGTTCCTTCCAAGCTGTCCTTTGCTCGCACGGGGCGCGCCTCTTGGCTTGGCAGGGACAGGATGGATTCAATGTCGTAGTTGGCCCCCAAAGTACCGCAGAAATCTTAGCGGACCAGGGTGCCATGGGAGTCACAGTCGGTCGCGTCTGCAATCGCATTCGTGATGCCGCCTTTGATATTCCCGGTGTGGGTCGCTTTGCTTTGCCAAAAAACGATGGCTCGCATCACCTCCACGGTGGCCCAGGCGGTTTTCATACGCGGTTCTGGGAGACGGGAGAGCTGATCGTTGAGGCGGATAGTGCGCAGGTGTCCTTCCATTTAGAGTCGCTCCCTGGGGATCAGGCCTATCCGGGACACGTGAAAGCTGAGGTGATCTATACCTTGAAGGCTGACGGTCAGCTGCTGATTCAGTGCCGCGCTCAGGTCATCACGGGCATCAGCCCGCTAAACATGACCCATCATGCCTACTGGAACCTTGGCTTCCATGATCAAACTGTCTTAGAACATGTGCTACAAAGTCCTTGCGACAGATATCAAGAAACTGATGCCAGCTCGATTCCGACAGGAGAACTCAAGCGGGTTGAGGCGACGCTTTACGACTTTCGAGAGGCTCGCTCCTTAGGACCGAACTTGCCCCAAGCCAAAGATCCTAAAGCTCCGAATGGCTATGATAGTTTTTTACTGCGTCCTGACTTTCAGCCGACGCTACGCAGCTACCCGCTCTCACGTTTGGCTTACGTCAGAGATCCGCGCTCGCAGCGCAGCCTTGAGCTTTGGACCGATCAGGCGGGATTTCAGCTTTACACAGGCAACTATCTCGATCGCCCCTTTTTTCCGCAGCAGGCCTTTTGCCTGGAGGCGAGCGCGCCTATCGATGCTGTGAATCAGCCTGATCTGCCTTCAATCTTAGTCCAGGCAGGCGAAAGTATCGAGCAGCTCTCGCTCTATCGCCTGCATGTTCCTAGGTGCTCCGCAAGCGTTTCGTCTTAGTTTTCAGCAGAAACGGGAGCTAAGGTTTTCTTGTAGCTCGGATCGCTCAGGCCTTTCATCGAAGGCTCCGGAGAGGCCGTATGATCGAAGAGATCAAAGACGATCACTTCGTTCTTGCCGGCCTTGAGCCACGAAGCTGGACAGTAAAGGCTTTGCTGAGGTCCAATGTGCCAGTAGCGGCCCAGATTGCGACCGTTTACAAACACAACACCTTTCCCAAATCCACTCAGATCGAGGTACGTATCGTAGGGCTCATCGAGATCAAATTGAGCTCGATAAAACGCCGGACCACTCCCTTTTTCAGACCCAAAGCGCAAACGGCTCAGATCTTTGAGAGGCAAAGGAAACTGCTCCCAGTTCTGCAATTTTTCTCCATTGAACATCACGCTCTCGGTGATACCCTTTCTTTCCCCCATCAGCTCGGTCGAAAAATTAATGCGCCCCATATTTTCGACGAGAATATCTAAGGGCTCGCCAGCATCGATCTGCACGTTAAGGCTTTGCCGCTTGAGCCGACGATCTAGGGTCCCCAGAGTCCGACTCCCTTGAGAGATCAAGGCAAAGTCATGAAGATCTCGCAGTTCAAGGCGGCCTTTCGCAGCGGCTTCGGGACGGTGACGGTACAAGAGGAAACCATAGTCCTGACCAAGATCTTCCATCGATTGCACATCTGCACTGCGGGTAGGATTTTCTAAGAGCTGAGTCAGCGGAGCAGTTTCCAGAAAATGAAATTCGGGAATGCTTTGTATCGCTTTGTAAGACGGCACGGGAGGCAGGCTTTCTCCGGGCTGGAGATACTTTTGCAGCAGCTGCCTCAGCAGCCAGTACTTGGCTGTAGGACGTCCCGCCTCATCCAAGGGGGCATCATAGTCATAGCTAGTGCTATCAGGCTTGTACTGCCCCTGGTCCCAATTCGCACCGTTCATAAAGCCAAAATTGGTGCCACCATGGAACATATAGAGACTAAAACTGATCCCTCGATTGAGCATCCAAGCCAGGCCAGCCGTAGCCTCTTCAGGATCCTTCTGGGCGTGGTCAGCACCGACGGTATCGAACCAGCCGACCCAGTATTCTCCAGCCATCTTCGGAGTGCCTGGACGAAAACGGGTAAGTTCAGCAAAGGGCTTGCTTGGATCTTTGGTCTGACCAAAATTGATGCTCATCGGCAGTTCGGGCAGAGATCCAAAGGAAAGCTCACGCTGCACATTGTAGCGGCCCCACACGCTATCGGTCGTGTAGCGAAGGCCGTCAAAAGCCTGTGCAAACACATCTCCCATAGCACGCATATAGGCACGATCGGTTCCAAAAGAACCATATTCATTTTCGACCTGCACCATGAGAATAGGCCCACCCTTATCCACCATAAGATCGCGGGTCTCTTCGCCAACCCGCAAAATATAGCGTTTAGCAGCCTCCACAAAGCGCGGATCGCTACTGCGAACCTTCATCGAACGCTCTTTCAAGAGCCACGAAGGCAGTCCCCCAAATTCCCACTCAGCACAGACATAAGGACCCGGCCGCAGAATGACCCAAAGGCCCTCCTCCTGAGCGATTCGCAAAAAGCTTGCAAGATCACGGTCCCCAGTGAAATCAAAAACTCCAGGCTGGGCCTCATGAACGTTCCAGAAAACATAGGTCGTGACAGTGTTCAGACCCATAGCCCGCAGCTTAGCCAAACGATCTCGCCAAGCTTCACGAGGGATACGAGGATAATGCATCTCACCGCTGCGGATGACAAAGGGCTTGCCATCAAGGACAAACTGATCCCCCTGCACGGCAAAACGCTGCGAAAGATTTTGTGCTAAACTTACATGAGCCCAGCAGGCTAACGCCAGCCCAAGGAGCCAAGTTTTCATAGACTGCCCTTCCTTTTAAACTCACACCCCGTCGCTCAAAGTCTATTTTCAGACTTTTCACACCGGCGAGTGACAGAATAAAACCACCTGTTCACATTTTTCTCCCTGTCGGATTTTTGACATAGATGATAGGCTTTTGCAATCTTTCGTAACAAAATTTCATAGGCAAAATTGGGCCTGACTTTGACTTGCCTTGCCTTTGAGCCTTCGCTGATAATCTAAGGAGAGTCCTGTGGTAGGGGGAGGCAGACACACCATGATAGCTCGAAACATAGGCATAGTATCTTTGCCATTTTTGGTACAGATTTATGCTTGCGGAAATCAAGACAGCAAAACATTTTCCCGACTCAGTCAATCCCAAGAAAGCCCCAAGAGCTTTCAGCTCAATGAGCGGACCATTCAAGTTCTCGATCCGAGCAAGCAAAGCCATATCGAACTTGAACCCTCCGTAAAGTTTAACGACCGTTGGGTAGGGGTTGCCCCTGACTGTTTCACGACAGATGAGGCGCAAACCTGTGCGTTTGCTGACTTTGGAACCCTGAGTCTCGAACCCAAGGCGGGATCTCTCAAGATCAAGTTCACCGCAACCCGCTCGGTCCTTCTTCAGGGGCTAAGCCTTCAGGGGCTTTTGCAGATGTCTGGTGCCAGAGGCTGGCTATCGAATGGCTTTCAGTCCTGGTCCCAAACAGGGCTGGTCTCTTTCAAGGAAAAGCCCAATGCCGATGCGCTCCGCAAGGCTCTCGCGCAAACAGGCGAAGCAGAAGTCTATCGCGGTGGTACCGAATTTTCCTGGTGGTATAGCTTTCTAGGGAGCGATGCGCTGAGTTTTCTCGCCGGCGCCACCACGGCTCAGACTCTGCGTTCCTACGTTCAGTTCGAAAAGCAGGGCGATACAGACTACATGGTTAAGCTCATCAGCGGTGCTGGTGAACAGGTGGCTCTCGAACCAGGCCAGAGTGTTGAGGAAACCTGGTTTATGGCCCTCGGCCCGTCTCTCCAAGAACACCTTGATGCCTATGCGCAGGCTATGGATTCGCGCAAGCAGCGTAAGCCTCAAGCTCCGCTCCTCGGGTGGAACTCTTGGTACAATCTTTGGGACGACGTTAAAGAAAGTGATCTTAGAGCCCAGATTGATCCCATCCTCAGTTTTTGGCAGCAGCGGGGTAAGCTCGCATCGGATGCTCTTACGCTCACCCTCGATGATGGCTGGCAAGAAAAATGGGGCGATTGGAATGAGAATAGTAAATTTCCTGGCAAACTTGCAGGTCTCGCCGAAACCCTGAAGGCCAAAGGACTTCGTCTTGGTCTTTGGATCGCCCCCTTTCTCGTCGACCCAGACAGCCGCACCGCCCGAGAGCACCCGGAATGGCTTGTTCCTGAAATCTACTACGCTAATCCCACAGGCAAGAGATTTCGTGTCCTCGATGTCTCTCAGACGGCTGTTGCTGAGCATCTTCAGGCCACTATTCGCCGCCTCCTAGCAGCTGGGGTCAGTCAGCTCAAAATCGATTTCCTCTTCGCCGGCGCCCTCGAGGGCCGAAGGTTTAAGCCTATGACCGGCATGCAAGCCTATCACGAAGGCTTGCGTCTGATCCGAGAAGCTGCCGGCGAGAACACGCCGATCTTCGCAGTCGGAGCCCCTCCTCTGGCAACCTTCTCTTATGTCGACGGCTGGCGCGTCGGCGGTGATATCGCCTTTAAACCAGCTTTTTTAGGCATTCCGCGCCCAGGCGTTCCTTTTATTGCGAATCAAGCACGAAGCTTAGCTGGACGCCAACCTTTCTGTCAGATCACGCTCTGTGATGCCGATCCAGCTCTGCTTAGGAGTGCGGATCAAGGCATGGTGCAAGCAGGAGCCTGGGTCGCAGCGGCCGCCGGAGGCGCCATGGTGCTTTCTGATAATCTCCTCGAATTAGAAAAAAAACGCTGGGATTGGGCTTACGATCTCAAGCAGCTCAGCAATGGCCTCTCGTCGCAACCAGCACGGCTCGAAAGCTACTTTCCTGCGGAAGTTCCTGATAGTCTCAACAGCATGAAGGATGGTTTTTTCACAGCGAGAGCGCATGTTCCTGAGATTTGGGTGATGCCTGATGGCACGCGTGTCGCGATCAACTTTGAACACAAAGCAAAAATGATCGGGGGTCGTGAGGTTCCCGCTGAAAGCAGCGCAATTTTGCCTTAAGAAGCTAAACTTGCTGGTGGTCCGAGCTCTTTGATAAAGGGGCGTTGGGTCACCCACTTCATCGTGACGGCTCCCTCAGCGCGCCCCATACACACCGAAAACTCTAGGTTTCCGAGGAGATGATTGAGGCGATCTTCGAGAGCAAAGAGTTCGGCTTCTGAACTCACCTCACCCCCTTGAAGAGTAAATATCAGCTGAGTTTGCGTAACATCGACAGAGGATGTGAGCTGTATCGGAACATGATCGCTTGGGATGGCTCCTCGCAAAAAAATCTCAATGGCATTTTTGAAGAGATAACGATTCCCTTCCACGATAAACTGCGAGCTTCTCTGGACATCAAAATGAATATTCTGCACCATCTCTGCACTGCGATGCTCGGCCAAGCGTGACAGGGACTCTTCGATCAGGTCACGCAGCAGCATCGGTTCGAGCATAAAGCCATCAACACCAGCTAAGCCTCGGATTTCCAGAATGGAATCGATAGCCTTATCAACACCCAGACGAATGGATTTCGCGCCCGTCTCAGCATCGGCAAGATGGCGTTGAAAGTGTTTGATAACTGTCTTGGCATCCGAGTCCTCAGGATCAGCTCCTTCCAATAAAGCTTGGACCTCAGACTGGACCAGTTTCATCGTCTGCAGCAAGAGCTCAGAGCCGATATGAATATAATTGAGGGGATTATTCAAACGATGCGCTGCATCAGAGGCCAGATGAAATTTCGATTCTATTTCAAGACGCATGGCCTTTTGTATCGAAGCATTCTCAGCTGCTATCACCAGGTTGAGGCCTTCAATCTCCAGTTTTTTGGCTTTCAATTCTTTATGGCTATGCTGAAGATCACGGAAAAACCAAATCAAAAGACTCACAGCACCACAGAGGCCAACGATCAGCACAACCATGAGCTGAGAGTAGCGTTCATACTGCTCGAGATTTTCAGCTTTTTGCTTTTGAAGCGCTGCTTCCAGCTTTGCTGTGCGCACTTCAATCTCATTAGAGCTCTGATCAAAAGCAGTCTGCAGTCCAGGGATCACTTGAGTTTCCTGATAGCGCAGGTACTGACGCCAGACAGCGACTTCGTCTTCACGACTCAGAGGCAATTTCAAGAGTTCCTTCGTTACAAAACCTACATAAAGACCAAGCGATTCATTATCCTGACTCAAACACTTATCAATACGCGTCTCTTTGAAGAGGTTCGCCCGGATCAGCTGAACGAGACAGCGGGTGTGCCGACTGTATTCGCCATCGGGATCAGGTTCCACTTCAAGCTTTCGCAGGAGTTCACGAACCTTGTCAAGGCGTCCGAGTTTCATGAGAGCAAAGGCTTGGTAGCTGTATTTCATAGCATGGGACTTATAAATGGGGAGTTTGATGCTTTCTAATTGGTCAAACCCTTCTTGGTATTGAGAGAGGGCTCGGATTGTCGTTGCTCCCAACACAAACAGAGAAAAATCAGCATTTTCCTGTAATTTACTTTGCCGCCAATAGGCTTCTGCATCGACAAGGTAGTCCAGACCCTTCCGAATCGTCTCTAGACTATTCGTTTCACCACTATAGAGTGTGGCAAGACGCGACTTGATACGATAATATGTATCGCGATCTTCGACCTTGACGAAGGTTTTTTCAAGCAGAAAGAGAGCCCACACCCCATCATTATTGTCTTGGGCTAAATCTGCCAGAAGCAAACTCAGCTTCTGGCTGACCAGGA
>CANGNB010000058.1 GCA_947454545.1 Oligoflexaceae bacterium | reverse complement strand
GCTGCTTCGATAGCATCTGTGATTGGAAAAAAACGGAGATGAAAGCCGTCAACACCACTCATGACTCGAATTTCGAGAATCGCTTGTCGGATGCGATCAAGATTGATGTCAAGTTTTGAAAGGTGAGCATCAAATTGTTGAAAAGTTTGCCTGAGCTGATGAATAAATATGCGCGACTCTTCATCTTGCTCGGCGACTTCATCAAAGATTTGGAAGAGATTGCTTTTAAGCTGGGAACATTCAATTTTGAGAGCTTCCAGAGTAAGGTAGCCGACATGTAAGGGATTATTGCTTCGATGGGCAAGATCGCTCACCATTGTCGTACGAGAGTGTGTGAGCTGACGAAGCTCATTGAGGCTCTCATCGACTTGAGATAAGGCTTGAGCCAAAGATTCAGACTTTTGTTGAGCCTCAAGCTCCTTTTCACTGACCGTTTTTTCAAGATTTTTGTGAGACTGACTGACCTGTTTGAAAAGATTTTTGCGGGTAACAGCCAGAGATTCGCCAAGGGCGAAGGATAAAAGAATCATCTGGAAAGCGAGCCCTAGATTGAGCGCGAAATTAGCTCCCATGAGGCTTGGAATGAGTGCGTAGGCATCCAAGAACCAAAAGCAAAGACCGCTCAGTGCAAAGGACCAGGAGACAAGGTAGTAGCCTGCAGGACGAAAGCCTTGCTTCAAAAGTTTCCCACTAGCTCCCAATGCTAAACCTGACGTAGCAAGAAGATTGATATCAGTGATGTAGGTGAGAAGTGAGACGTTCAGATCGAGAATGAGAAGGATGCCAAGGATCATCGCCGTACTCAGAAAAAACACTATCAAACGATCCCATCGAGGTAAGCGAGCCTTAAGCTCCAAAAATTTGCGGGTAAAAAGACCAGCAAAAAAGAGAGTAAAATTGGTATAGGCAGCAGCCAATCCAGGAGATGCATCGATGCCAAAGATCGGAAAAATAAATCCATTAACGATAAAAAGTGCGCAGACGATAGTCCCTAAGAATTGTACATAGTAGAGATGGGGTCGCCCTCGAACCGCAAAAAAAAGCAGAAGATTATAGATGAAAAGACCAGCATAGACTCCATAGCAAAGAAATATGGGGATCTGACTTTTCATGTCCTGAGTTAACAGTTTATCTCGCGTGCTCATGGAAAAGCTTGCGTGAATCTGGTGTGAGAAGCGAATTTTAAAGAGCAATGTCTGAGTCGTATGAGCTTCGACCTTGACTTCAAAGGCAGGGCTCTGGCGCCGAAGGCGCAGCTCTGATGACATCGGCACTATGGAGTGGGAGTCAAGAGTAAACAGTTTTGCTTCTGCAGGCATGCTATTGTTCAGTAAAACGATGCGCGTCTGTGCCTCGTCACTGGGATTTTCCAGTCGAAGGAAAAACCAATGGTTTGCCGATGAGTAGCCAAAATCGAGTCGCGCACTTAAAGGAGCAAAGGCATGTTGCTCCCAAATCTCTTGAGGACTCTTAGTGCCGCTTGGATCAAGCGATTGCCACACAAAAGCATTGATCGAGGTAGATGTCTCCTCAGGGGAAAGAATGAGGGCTAAAGGTTCGCGAGGGTCTGCGATGAGCCTACCAATGGGACCCCAATGACAACAAAGCACCACGAGGCTGATAAGCCCTAGGAGAACGACGTTGGGAGTAAAACTTGTCACGAGTCTTCTACCTGAAACCATGATACGGAAAAACCTGCTCATTACTGACCAATTAGGCTTATCGTCAAGGCTCTAGACAGCTTGAGGGGAAATGGTGTAACATATCGAAAATAATGAATAAAAAGTCCAATCTAGCAGACTGGTGTGCAGGAGTAGGGGGGAGACATGAGGCCTGTGATTGTTGTTTCAGGGATGTGGGCAGGTTCCGTTGCTGGTGCAGGTCTACGAGATCTTATTGCTCAGGACTATCCTGGCGAAGTCTTTGTTGCTTCTAAGGAGAGGTATAAACACATCGGTACGGTGAGGGGATATAAAGAGGGGGTGAAACAAGAGTTTGCACATCTCAAGGACCCTATCTTGGTCGGGCACTCCTTGGGAGGTCTTGTATCCCTTCAATTGGCCGAAGAGGACTTTACGAATCGCTACTTCTGCATCTGCCCCGCCATACCTGTCAATTATTTTAATCCCGCTCCTGCAGCTTTAGGAGCATTTTGGCGACCTCTGCTCACGCGAAAACCCTTTATTCCCGATATTCCAAGTTTCAAAAAATATTTCGCCCAAGATTGTAGAGATAGCGACATCGAACAATTTCATAAGACTTTTTTTGAGGAACAGCCCTCACTCTTTGATGATTTTGTCTTGAGACGCTCATCAGCTGCCATTCAGGATTTTGAGTCGATCAAGCGCAAGGCGAAGGGTGAATTTTTTTCGGCCTTGGGAGACACTATCTGTCTCACTCGTTTTCATAAGAAGATGGCCGAGCGATTAGAGGCGCCTTTGCACATTGTTGAGGGGAGTCATACACCTTTTGTTAATGACAAAAAAGGAATACTCAAAGAAAAAATTCTCACCTTTCTGAAGGCGTCCCAATAGCGAATCCATGGGAATGTGTTTAAAACCATTGAATTTCAATGGTTTTAAGATTCTCTGACGGTTGAGGGATCCAGTTTTTGGGCGGCATCAAGGCGTTTGGCGATCCACTGCAGCAAGCGAGGGTCTCGCTTCTTGCGCAGAATTATGCTTTGCAGCAAATTTGTGCAGGAAACTAATTTGACGAGAGGGATGGGGCGCGGAATCAAGGGTATGTCCATGCTGTCGTGAATTTTATGTAAGGCAAAGTCTTGGGCGAAAGTTTTGGGTAGCGCGGAAGGCCAGATAGCTCCGATACGCAAGAGTCGCAAAATGCCTGGTTCACCAAGTTTATGAAGAATGTTTGCAGGGAATGGGATGGACTCGCCTTGGAGGCCCTTGACATAATGCTGCCAAATAACTTGGCGGTCCCACCAGGGAGTTTCTGAAGTTTCTTCATATTGAAACCAAGCATGAGGGGCGGTTCGCAGGTAAACGGAGCGAGGGACCTTTAAGGTTGTTGTTTGGGGAGATAGGACAGGTCCACGTTTGATCACATAGAGCTCCCAATTGTTTTCGAAACGGCGATCTCGTGACCTTTGGTCTAGTTCCTCGAGTGTTGGAAAGGAATAGAGAGGATTAGGCAAATCATCGAGCTCTGCATAGCGATCAAATAATCCCAAAGGCAAAAGATCAGCACCTTGCATCGCTTGTATCCAGTGCTGAAGATCAAGACGAGCCTCACGAGCATGGAAGAATGTATCGACAAGGCGTGTGGGTTTGGCCTTGAGTTCAGGAAGAAGAGTGTAGAGGCGTTCACGCAGGGCTGGACATTCTCGGGCTAAATGCTCGAGGAAATGTAAGGCGTCCTTACGATCTTGAGCGATATAGGGTGAGAGCTGGAGTAGGGCAAAAATCTTTTGGATCTGGTGAATCCAATCACGTGAGCGACGATTGTAGAGCATCAGGCGAAGGGTTCCACCGGGGGCTAACATTTCGCTGAGATGCTGCAATCCCTGACTCGGATTAGCAAGGTGATGGAGTACTCCGTAGGCGTCTATGTGAGAAAAACTTTCGCGAGCATAGGGTAGCGGATAGTCAAGATTCAGCTTCTGAAATTGAACGCGGCTCGGGGCGGACCAGCAGCGAATTTTTGCTCGCTTCAAATGAGTCGCCGAGAGATCCAAGGCCTCAATGGGAAGCGAACGTGGTTCCCAGTGGGACACTATAGAGGGGAATACGTCGCCACAGCCTGCGATGAGAACGCCACCTTTGGGTCTTTGGTGAGCTGATCCTCTAATTTCTCGTGCCATGGCGTGAGCGAACATAGAGTGACTAGCATAACCCTCCTGCCAGCGAAGGGGTAGAAATAAGCCGTAGTCAGGAAACGGGAACGCTTCATACTGGCGAGCGACGGCGTGATTGATGATGTCTATGTTTGCATTCATAGCTTAATCCTGCAGTGTGATGCGATTTAATACACGAAGTTTGCCATCTTGTGCTCGGAAAAAAGGATGTGCGTGGAGTAGGGTATGGTCAGCAGCAAAATGTGCATTCCCGAAGATGCCCTGAAAGCTGTTGGTTTCTAATATTTTTCGAAGATCCTGGCTCTCGCCCTTTTGCTGGATCAGAAAGGCTTCTAGAGCAATCTTGGTCGCTTCAAAGCCTTCTGCGGCAAGCTGATCCGGAAAGGCATTGTAGGCATCATAATAGGCTTGTACGAAGGATTGAACAGAACTTTGGGGATCGAGCTTATGGAAGTAGCTGAAGAAAAAGGCAGAAGGTAGCTCCGGCGCCAATGCAAGCAGACTTTCGTTGTCCCATGCATCGCCCCCCAACCAAGGAGCTTGGATTCCGTTTTGTTTAGCGCGATCCAAAATGAGAGGTGCATGCTGGGCTGCTCCAAGAAAGACGATAATGGGAGGTTTTTGAGTCGCCATATCATGAAACAGCGGGCCCAGAGCTGCTTGCCCGGGTTTGAAATCCCACTGTCCCAAAAGGCTTGCACCATCATGGGCCCACTCTTCTTGAAATCCAGCAAGCAGTCTGTTGGTATCCAAGCGATCTGTCTCGATGAGGAGAGAGGCTTGTTTGAGCTTCAGGTGTTTGAGGATAAACTGAGCGAGCATCCGGCCCTGGCGTTTGTCATCGGGAGTGATCGAGAAAGCCAAAGCTTGATTGAGAAACATTTCATCTGTCGCTCGAGGCATCAACAGAGGGATACGATACTGCTTGCTGAGGGCAAGGAGGTGGTAGTTGAGAGTGTTTGAAAAAGATCCGACCAAGATGTCGACTTCTTGCTTGGAAAGGAGGCGTGTACCCGCCTTAGTCGCGCCGCTGGCAGAGCTTTCGTCGTCGGCTGCGATCATCTGGACGCTTTGGATGTACTGAGGGTACTCTGCACGAAAGAGTTGCAAGGCCAATTTTGCTCCCTGTGAAACGGACTTTGCATAGGGAGCCAGACGACCCGTTTTGGAGTAGATGAAGCCAATCCGAAAGGTCTCGCCTGCAGCTTCGACCCGACCTCCACAGAAGGATCCGAAGGTGCAGAGGACACACATGAACATTGTGCGAGCTCTTGAAAGAATCCGGCCTTTCACAAGACGTCCTTTTCTGGCAACGTGTTGCCAGTGATGTTCTGTCAAGTATGGGGGCGCGACTCCGCAGGGAGGACGCGCGGTTCAAAAGTCATTTTAGCATAAATTGGACATTTCGTTATGCCATCAGGTGAGGATCTTTCCGTTTGGGCAGCACGTTGGGATCAGCCGCAAAGAGCTTGGGATCAAGGAGGTCCCCATCCAGACATGGAGGACTTGTATCACCATGCCTGTTTGGAAGGTGGTCTGCAGCCGGGGTCTCGTGTGTTTTCAGCTGGTTGTGGATTAGCCCATAATGAGGCTTTTTTGGCTGCGCGGGGCCACAGCGTGCTCGCTATCGATGCCGTCCCACGAGCGATTGCTGAGGCTCGGCAACTCTATGCTCAGCAAGTGACTCTCGACCTACGGGTGGCTGACGCTTTGAGTGTGCCCGAGGAGGAAAGGGGAACTTTTGCAGCTGTTTTCGATAGAGCTATGCTTTGTGCCTTACAGCCTGAGAATCGAAAGGCTTATGTGCAGGCTTGTCGCGAACGATTGGCTGAGGGGGGGCTGTTCATGGGACTGCTTTTTTCAGAAGTCCGACGTCCCGAAGGGCCTCCTTTTGCAGTCGATGAAAGTGAAGCTTGGCATCTCTTTCATGAGCATTTTGATCTTTGCTTTGCAGCACAGGCCAGCGATCTGCAGAGGCCTCAAGCCGTAACAGCGGAATGGTTGTGTATCTGGCGCATGAAGCCCAAAGGAGTATCTCTGTGAAAACTCAAGAGCGTGAGAAAATCGCGCAGCTTGCAGCGGACATTCTTAGGCACAAAAGGCTGTATTACACCGGCAAACCACAAATATCTGATGCGGCGTATGATGCCCTCGAAGCGCAGCTGAAGCAGCTGGATTCCGAGCATCCTGCGTTGAGTGCCGTGGGTAGTGAAGCTTCTGGCCAAGCAAAAAAAGTGACTCATGAGAGTCCTATGCTCTCCCTCGCTAAAACTTACGAAGTGGATGAGCTTGTCGGTTGGCAAGATGGAGAGGTCATCGTTGGGAGTCCAAAAGTCGACGGCAATAGCCTGAGTCTTATCTATCGAGCCGGGCACTTGCTCTTGGCCAAAACCCGCGGTGACGGACGCGTGGGTGAAGATGTCACGGAGAAAGTACGGTGGATTCAGGAATGTCCTGCACGCTTGCCTCTCGCCGTCGATATCGAAGTTCGGGGCGAAGTCTACTGCTCAACGCATGCGTTTTCGGCTTTGGTCGAGGAGATGCTAGCACGAGGCTTGGAGCGTCCGAATAATCCTCGCAATATCGTTGCGGGCCTTTTAGGGCGCAAGGCCCATATCGACCTCTGTCAGCATTTTCAGTTTTTTGCGTTTGATGTGTTGGGGTCTGAGGCCGTTCTACCCTTTACGAGTGAAACAGAAAAATATGCTTGGCTCGAGCAGCAGGGCTTTGTGGTTTTGCCTCACACTCGTATCCAAGATCGTGACGAACTGACAGCGTTTTTGGAAGAGATGAAGCGGCGGATGAACGAAGATGAGATCGCTTACGATGGGGCGGTCTTCGCCTATGATCGTCTGGCGCTGCATCGTCAGCTCGGAGCTACCGCGCATCATCCTCGATTTAAGATGTCCTTTAAATGGCCTGGACAGACAGCTGAAGCCACGATAGAGCGGATCGACTGGGCTACCTCGCGGCTGGGACTCGTGACTCCTGTGGCTGTGATCGAACCAGTCCAGCTGAGTGGGGCCAAGATTACGAACATCACGCTTCATAATGCCGAGCATGTGCGGGCCTACGATCTGAAACCAGGCGACCGCATTGAGATCATTCGCTCAGGAGAGGTCATTCCTAAGTTTTTGCAGGTTGTTCAGCCCGGAAAAGGCGCACATCTATGGCCTGAGGTCTGTCCTTCCTGTAGTACCCCCCTTCAGTTCGATGGGGTTCGCTTAAAGTGTCCAGCGAGTAGTGCCTGTCCGGCTCAAACATCAGGCTTTATTCTCAACTGGATTCGCTGTGCCGAAATTGAAGATTTGAGTGATAAGCGTCTCGAGCAGATGCTACAGGCTGGGCTAGTCACTGAGGTTGCCGATCTTTATAAGCTTACCCCCGAGGTGCTGCAGACTTTGCCTGCAACCAAAGAGAAGATGGCCCAAAAGCTATTCCAAAACATTCAAAAAAGCCGCGCGCTCCCTTTGGCCAAGTTTTTGAATGGACTCGGTATTGAGGGGGCAGGCTTAAGGACCTGGGAAAAACTTCTGGAACACTTTCCCGACCTCGAGAGCCTCTTGCATGCCCGTGAAGAACAGCTGATTGAGATTGAGGGCTTTGCAGCAAAGTCTGCCGAGCAGATCGTGCAAGGGCTTAAAGCGCGGCGTCCTGTCATCGAAGCTTTGCTTAAAGTTGGTCTGACGCCTAAAATTCCAGAGCGTGCCTATGCACCAGGCGAAGGTCCTCTCGCTGGCAAGCAGTTTGTGATCACAGGGGCTTTGTCTCGATCGAGAGAAGAGATTGAGGCTATGATTCGCAATGCGGGAGGCAAGGCCGGTTCCTCTGTTTCCAAAAATACCTTCGCTCTTGTCACCAACGATACCGACACTGGTTCTTCGAAGATGAAGAAAGCTAAAGATCTGGGTATTCCTATCTGGAGCGAAGAACGATTGATGGTGGAGCTCCAGGCTTAAGCCGAGTTTCAACGAGGGGATCATGCATGCGTCGTGTTGGTTTTCAGGGATTGCGAGGAGCTTACAGTGAAATGGCGATACACCAGCATTTTGCTGGAGTTGAGGTCGTAGCTAAGGCCTATCCAAGTTTTGAGGCTGTCTTTATGGCTCTCAATGAGGCTCGTATTCATGATGCCCTCCTGCCCTTTGAAAACTCTTTGGCTGGGATGATCCATGAGAATTATGATCATCTTGCGCGTTTTCCTGTGACCCTCGTCGGTGAGGCTATTTTGCAGGTTCAGCATTGCTTGCTCCTGCCAAAGGGCCACAAGCTCAAGGACGTTAAAACGGTCCTTTCCCATCCTCAGGCCTTGGCCCAGTGTTCTCAGTATCTTGCCAAGCAAGGCTGGACTCCCAGGAATTATTTTGACACAGCTGGGGCTGCTGCTTTTCTGGCAGAGCAACCCCAGAGCGGTTTTGCAGCGATTGCCAGTGAGACCGCAGCCAAGCTCTACGGCCTTGAGATTGCGGCCAAACAGATTGCTGATCGCGGCCATAACTACACGCGTTTTCTTCACCTGAAAGCCCTGCGTAAAAAAACCTCGAAACCGTCCATTCCCGAGGGGCCTGGACGGCTCTTTAGCCTGCTTCTCTTGCGCGCAGGAGCAGGTTTTGGCAGGATAGGACCGCTCTGTGGGATCTTGCAAAGTCTAGGGATCGAGCTAGTTCATTGTGAAGCACGCCCCACCAAGGATAAAGCGTGGAGCTACTATTATTTTCTCGAACTAGCAGCTGGTCCAGAGCATCCTTCGTGGAAGCTGGCTCTTGATACGCTCACGGCATTGACACCAAGTTGGAAGTATTTAGGGAGCTATCGCTCCTCTCGCTGAAAGGGTGCGAATATGAATATGTATCTCGGAATGGGTCTCGTTTGGGCAAGTCTCATGTCTTGTGTCTCAGCGCCAAAGGCCGCTCTTGATTCCCCTACTTCATCGCAGGAGCAACAAAACGTGCACGTTTTGCCTGGTCAGCCGCATGCCGAACTTTGGTTTAAAGGCACCGTCGAACAAGCTTTTGAAAAAGCACGCCAAGATAATTCTTTAGTTTTTCTGTACTGGGGAGCGGTCTGGTGTCCGCCTTGTAACGAGCTCAAGGCAAACGTATTCAGTAAGCCTCAATTTGTCGAGCTTATGCGGGGTTTTGTACCTGTGTACTTAGATGGAGATACTGAAGAGGCGCAGACCTGGGGTGAGCGTTTGCAAACTTCGGGCTATCCGACTGTGTTGATTCTCGATCGCGAGAGAAAAGAGCTGTTTCGCTTAGGCAGCAGTATCAATATCGAAGAGTTTGCTGAAGCGATTCAGCCCCTCGTCGGAGCGAGTCACAACTTTGCGAGTGCTCTCGATGCCCTCAAAAAAGGCAGTCTGACGGGAGCCGATTGGAAAATTCTTGCTTTTGCAGATTGGGACCAGCTGCCATCTCAGTACGGAGATGCCGCTGCACGGCGGACACTTTTACAGAAAGCCGCGATGACTGTGCCGTCGTCCTTAAAGCAGGAAAAAGCACTGCTGACGGCAGCGTATCTGAGTGCCTGGGCCGGAGCAAAGGGTGATCTGAGTGCTGCAGAACGTGATGAAGCTAAAGCTTTGCTCGAGCCGCTCTTGCAAGATAAAAAAGCCGTTGAAACAGCTCGGAGTTTTGTTGTGAACCAGGCCGCCAGTGTTTTGGGTAAGCTTTACCCAGATCCTAAGGTGCCAGCATATCAAAAAACGAAAAAACTTTGGTTAGAGGCTGCTGAGCACATTGAAGCTGATCCCAAGGCTTCAGTTGATACGCGTCTCAGCGCTTTGCGCCCCGCGTTTGAGTGCTTTCGTCTCGAACAGCCCGAGGGTAAGATTCCAGACTCTTTAAAAAAACAGGTGCAGACGGCCGTGGCCTTGGCCGATGAACGTGCGCAGTCGGAGTACGAGCGCCATGCTGTGATCTCGGGAGCTGCTTACTTTTTAAGACAGGTAGGCGATGGCGAAGGAGCGCGACGATTGCTCGAGGCAGAACTCGCACGGACCAACACTCCTTGGTACTATCAGAGCAGTCTAGCTTCGCTTGAGCTCGAAGCAGGGCATCCGAAGAAGGCTCAGGAATGGTCGGCTAAGGCCCGCGCTTCAGCGCAAGGGCGTGCGACAAAGATTCAATGGATCACCAACGATATACTCTTAAATGCCAAGCATCTTGATAAAGACCAGAGTGTCTACCTGCAGTCTCTTGCCAAGGAATACTATCAGATTGCGACAAGCTTGAATGATGGGTTCTCAGGAAGGAATAAGACGCGATCCCAGCGTGTCTTGGAGGCACTCATGCCCTTGAAAGCAGATCCTGAGTTCAAAAAAGTGCTCACGACCTACGCACCTCTCTGTCAAAAGCAGAGTGGTGAGAGTCGTGCAGCCTGTGAAGCGCACTTTCAGCAGTATCGCTAATGCTCACGGAAGGGACATTTTATGCGGTTTTTAGTGATTGGCGGAGCGGGATATATCGGTTCGCACTTTGTGCGCGAGGCCCTGCGTCAGGGACATAGCTGTGATATCTACGATAATTTGAGCCGTGGGCATCGTCAGTCGATTCCAGAGGGAGTGCGGCTGATCGAGGCTGATCTGCTTGACCAAGAGCGCCTGCAGGCTGCATTTGCAGAACAGCCCTCGTATGATGCCGTATTTCATTTTGCTGCCTTTGCCCTCGTCGGTGAATCTGTAGCGCAACCCGATCTCTACTACCGGAATAATACCGAGGGTGTTCGTGTCCTCCTGGACGTTCTGCGTGATCGAGCCCCCGAGACTGTTCTCGTCTTTTCTTCAACCTGTGCGGTGTTCGGAGAGCCTGAAAAACTGCCGATTGCCGAGGGCGATCGCAAGCAGCCTATCTCTCCCTATGGGCGCTCGAAGCTCATGGCCGAGTGGATGATGGAAGATTATGCCCGAGCCTATGGTCTCAAAACTTTAGCTCTTCGCTACTTCAATGCCTGTGGTGCTGATGCTTCGGGCGATATCGGTGAAGACCACGAACCTGAAACGCATCTCATTCCCAACGTTCTGCGATTGTCATTAGCAGGTAAGCCTCTGACGATTTTTGGACGTGATTTTACGACCAAGGACGGAACTTGTGTTCGAGATTACATTCATGTCACAGATCTTGCGGATGCTCACATTCGGGCAGCAAACTACTTGATCGCCGCCCCTAAGGGGACGTTCGATGCCATTCATTTAGGAACGGGAGAGGGTTACAGCAACCTTGATATAGTCAAGGCTGCCGGCGACGTCTTGGGACGAAGCTTGCCCTATACTTTTGGTGAGCGGCGCGCAGGCGATCCCCCGGGACTCTATGCTGACAATCGGAAGGCGAAGTCACTGCTCGGATTTCAGACCCGATACTCTGATCTGTCGACGATACTCAAGAGCGCTCTCGCGTGGCACAAGCATCGGCCTGATGGTTACCGAACCCAGCGTTAATTTTTTGGACACCTAGAAGGGATGGAGCTCACCCACATGCAAGAACACTCGACAGAGGGGCATCCCTTCCTTTCGATCATAACAGGACTCTATAATTCAGAGCCTTATCTTGCGCACTATGTGGCGATGCTGCAAGAGCAGACCTTCACAGACTGGGAAGCCATCTTGGTCGATGATGGATCCACGGATGGAACCTGCGCTAAAGTTGAAGAGCTTATTGCAAAGGATTCTCGCTTTCGATTGGTCCGAAAGCAACCGGAAGGGTTTCCGTCACGGAGTCGAGCTGTTGGCCTAAGCTTAGCACGAGCTCCTTATGTGGCCTTTGTCGATCATGATGATTTTTGGGCCCCTCAAAAACTTGAGTGTCAGGTTGAAGCCTTGAAGCGCTATCCGAAGCCTGCGATTCTCCATACGGATCGGATTGTTTGGCAAGATCGCGAGCCACCCCAAGTGAAGTATCATTACTCAGGCTCGATGGATCAGCTGCCTATCCGCGTGCAGCGACCAGAGGATGTGATCTATCAGGGACTGCAAATTATTTTTTCCTCCTTTTTGGGCCCCAAAGAATGGGTGGAAAGCGTTGGCTTTCATCCGGACATGAAGGGCGTTGATGACTTCTACCTCTTTGTACGACTCGCCCAGTTAGGCCCGATTATTCGTGTAGACCTGCCGCTCACCTACTACTATGCGCATGGTCAGAATTTGAGCCATAGCAGAAATATTTTTGTGGAAGGATTTTACAAGGTTTATGAGGCGCTTTGCCTCGATCCTGTACCGGAACATGTGAAGCGCTCGATCCATGCTCAGGCGTGTCGGACAGAGGCAGTGTCGCTGTTTGCTACAAATCGTAAAGAGGCTCTCCGTCTACTACTCAAGAGTTTGCGCCTCTATTTTATTCCCTCGACACTGAACCGCTTGCTCTTTTTAATCATGACCTGGTGGATTCCCTTGAGCCAACAGGAAAAGCTGTTTCGTTGGGTGAAGCTTGTGAAATTTAAAATCCCTACAGTGAAGGACCTTGGTCTGCTTGTGCGTGGAAAGCAAAAGTCCTATCCATCCAGAGAGGGGCTTCATTGAAACCGCGCATTTCCGTGGCGTTAGCCTGCTACAAGGGGAAGCCTTACATCAAAGAGCAGCTCGAGTCGATTTGGAAGCAAACTTTGCTCCCTTTTGAGGTCATTATCGTCGATGATGCTTCGCCCGACGATACTCTGAGTTATGTGAGCGAGCTTGTGGCGCAAGCACCTATTCCCACGAGGCTCCTCTCAGCAGCCAACAATCAAGGCTCTACAGCAACCTTTGGGCAGGCGATTCAAGCCTGTCAGGGAGATTGGATTGCTCTGGCGGATCAAGATGATGTCTGGTTACCTCACAAATTACAAACTCTGCTTAGCCAGGCTCTAAAAGAGGGGCGGCAAGCGATTTTCTCAGATGCTGAGCTCGTCAATCGGGACTTGGAGCCACTGGGGCATAGACTTTGGGAGAACAGTCGATTTGATTCGAGGATGAAAAGAGCGTTTGGAGAGGATGCTTTTGCTGCCTTGCTTCGCTATAACGTAGTGACAGGAGCTACACTGCTGTTTAACGCTTCGAGGAAGGATCTGTTTCAACAGATACCGAGCCCCTGGATTCATGATTACTGGATAGCACTCACCTTTGCAGCGCAAGCTTCTTTGGGATACTGCACAGATGTTTTGCTGCTGTATCGTCAGCATGGGCAGAATCAGATCGGACAAAAGCCAGGATTTGCGGGTGAATGGAATGTCGCTCAAGCGAAGGCAGCAAATCTGTATCTCGAAGAGGCGGCTCAATTTGCAAGTTTAGCGGCTTACCTGCAATCATCGGGAATCCCCCTTCAGCCAAAGGTTTTAACTCAGCTTCAGGAAAAATGCAGGTTTTTGGAAAGTCGCTTCACTATGCGGCAACGAGGACACCTGAGGGTTCTTACTTGGCTCAAAAATGTACTGGGTTTTCGCTATTTTCGCTATGGTCAAGGTTGGCGACCTCTGTTGAAAGATCTTTTGCTGCCCTGAGGGGCTATTTAGAAAAGGGTAGGAATGGCAGTCAACCATCGACGCGTCAGTATCTCGATCTTATCTAGCTTGTTCCTTGAGCTGATCAATAAGATATCGCCTTTACTCATCCTGCATCATGCTCAAAAAACGCTCGGTTTGCCGGATTTTGGTTGGGCACAGTATCAGATTGCTTTTTTTGAAGTGATGCAGCCCTTGGTCGCTTATGGTTACACGAATTTTGCTCTCGCTGAGGCAAGTCTTCGGCAGCATGAAGAGGGCGAGTTACGGTCGATATTTTCTCATATTGGAGTTTTGAAGTTCCTCCACGCTTGTGCCGTAGCCTTTGGCTATGCCGCCTATCTTGTGTCTGTGAATCGATCCGTGGAACCCTTTGGCCTCCTGCTCTTCAGTCTTTTGCTCTTAGCTACCTTAAGCGATGCGTACTGGTTCTCGATCGCCCATCATAAATTAGCAAAGTTTAGCTTTTTTAGCGGTATTTTACGCTTCATTGGGCTCGTACTTATTTTGGTAGGTATCCAGCAGGCGAGCGATCGCAAGCTCTTTGTGTTTCTCTCCATTTTCCCAAACACTTTGATTTCTTTGGGGACCGGCTACTATGCCTATAGAGTGCTCGGTTTTGCACCCATCATCCGAGAGAAACTCAAGAGGATGTTTTGGGGTGCAACACCGTTTGCTCTGATCATTTTTAGTATCACTTTTTTTGATAGAATCGATATTTTTCTGATGGAACGTTGGTTTGGACTTGAGCTAGCGGGGCTCTATGTCGGGCCTGCAAAGGTTGTGCAAAGTCTCGTGGCATTGATCTCGGCTCTCGCTGTTCCCTTCTATGCAGAAACTTTAAAGGTTCAAGATTCAGAGAGTTTGAGCAAGCATATTTCCTTAAGTCTTGGCTTTCTGAGCGCACTCACGGCTCCCGTCATCTTCGGTCTGCCGTTTATCGAGAGTGACGTTTTACCCTACATTTTTTCAAATCTGAACCATAGCGCCGATAGACTCATGAGCACATTGAGCCTGGGTATGATGGGGAGCGTTCTCTCTTCCGTCTTTGGCCTGCAGGTGCTGATGGCCAAAGCGCGTCCTTGGGCCCTCATGAAGGCTATACCTTTGGCTGTGCTTACAGTGCTGGTTATGAGCTGGGCCGGGAAAGGGCAGCTCGGCTTTTGGGCCGTCGCTTTTGGGATGGTGGCAGGCAAATGGGTTTTAGGACTTCTCTGTCTTTACTTTAGCTGGGATCTCTTTGAGCATGTCCCATTGAAAAGCTGCGTGAAACCACTTTTGGCGGGAGTGGTCATGGCCCTAGGTCTCAAGTTATTGGGACATCAAAACTGGATCTTTATGGTTGCATGCGGCGGAATCTTGTATGTATTGACACTAGGTTTTTTCTATCGAAGAGACCTCCGGCAGATTCTGAAGCATCCAGCAGCACGCAAATTTTGGCCTTTTTCTTAGCCTAAACAAGGGAGCGAGTAAAATCTTGAAGAAAATCCGAGTTCTCACTCTTTCGAAGCCTTATGTCTCAGCTGCTTATCGGCAAAAATTACGGTTTTGGGCCGAAGATCCTCGTTTTGAAATTGGTCTCATAGCTCCAAAACAGTGGGCTGGGCAAGTTTTTGAACCTCATCCAGAAGATTCTTATTGGCTCCGCACTCTCGATATCGCTTTGGATGGGAAAAATCATTTCCATTTTTATCGAGGGCTAGATCAGGCGGTCAAAGAGTTTCAACCTGACATTTTTAATATCGAAGAAGAGCATTATTCCTATGTGACTTGGCAGTGTTTGCGCTTGGCTCGAAAGTATCATGCGAAACCCTTGTTCTACACGTGGCAAAATATTCATAAAAGATATCCTTTCCCGTTTTCTGCTATCGAACGAGCTGTTTTTAAAGAATCTGCTTATGCGATTGCCGGCAATCAAGAGGCCGAGGATATTTTGCGGGCTAAGCATTTTAAGGGACCCTGTGCGATTATTCCCCAGATGGGTGCGGACCCTCATGCCATCGCTTTGGTGAAACCTCGGCGTCAAAGCCTTCGCCAAGAACTGACGGCAAGCTTAGGGCTCACAGATTCAAGTTTTATGGCCATCTATGCAGGACGCTTGGTCGAGGAAAAGGGCCTCACCGACTTCTTGGAGGCGATCAAGCTTGCGGGCGAGACCCAAATTCACGCTTTGATTTTAGGCTCTGGACCTCAGCGGCCAGCTTTGGAAGCATTAGCTCATGAGCTTGGTATCTCAAAGCAAGTTCACTTCTTGGGTTCGGTTTCGGGTTCCAAGATTTACGAATATTTTTCTGTCGCAGATGCTCTCGTTCTGCCATCACGAACGCGCAAAAATTGGAAAGAACAATTTGGTCGCGTCTTGGTCGAAGCAATGCTCTGTGAAGCCGTTCCCATTGGCTC
>CANGNB010000057.1 GCA_947454545.1 Oligoflexaceae bacterium | reverse complement strand
GAAAGGAATTAAAGTTTAACGAAGGTCAGGAAGGAATAAACGCCGAGTTCGGATATGTTCAAGAGCATTTTGAAATCATTGCTGATTTGCTTTCAGGTCGCGGCGGTGAAGAGGTTTCCAGTTTGGATCGAGGACTTTCGCTTCGATTTGCCTATAATCTTGGGGCTTCCCATCAGATTGGGATCAATGGTTTGCGAGGCCAGAGTGAGGTGTGGCAGCGCAATCTAGTGGGGGTCTTCGCTCTTCTAGGTTTGAGTGAAAAGCTCTATCTCCTATTGGAAGCCGATAGGGAAGACCGCAAACCAGTTGATCGCACCGATTTTTCTTTACCCACACATCGTCGATTTTTGACTTTCACGCGGCTGGGGTGGGAGTTTAGCAAGGGATGGCATGTGTTCAGCTCAATCGAAAGTCTAGATCCCGTGGGGACTCCTATTTATACGCAGAGAAAACGAACGGTGGGCCCAGGAGTACAATGGTTGCCAAGGCCACACTGGGAAGTGGTGGGGCAGTGGGAGAAGAAGCTGGATGAGGGATTTGCAAAGGGCTATGGCGATCAGGCTACGCTCATGACCCATGTATACTTCTGAAACTGATGCCTTGAATTGGATGTGATGTCTCTGAGATGTCATTGGCAATTTGATTTTCACCGAAGTAGAGTTGCCCCCTTGGAGGGGGTATATGTGTCCAACATGCAAAAATGAATTTCATTTGATAAAACGCGGCTTTTACAGACGTCCCTCAGACCAGAAAAAAGTCCAGAGATACTTTTGTAAATCCTGCAAAAAAAGCTTTTCCGAGCAGACATATGCAATGGACTTTCGACAGCAAAAGCGATGGTTCAATCAATCTTGCTTTCTAACCCTTTGTAGCGGTGTTTCACAGCGGAGGACAGCCTATATTTTTCAGGTTGTCCCTCGGACTATTGCTAGGCGTGTTAAGAAATTTGGTGAAATATGTGAAAAAAATCTTTCTGAGTATCGAGAAATACGAGCAAAGGTTCACGAGGTAGAGTTTGATGAAATGGAGAGTTTCATTCACTCAAAATTAAAGCCTGTGACGATCCCTATTGCTGTTGAAAAAGGGACTCGTAAGGTTTTAGCTTTGGCTATTGGAAATATAGGAGCAAAAGGGCATTTAAAACACCTTTCAATTCAGAAATATGGTCGGAGGCCAAGCGAAAGGCTTTTTGCTCTGAAAAACCTGGCAAAATCATTACAAACCTGCGTTGCAACCGACGCTCGCTTGAGTAGCGATAAATGCCCTCTCTATCCAAATTTAATTCGAAACTATTTTCCTACAGCATCTCATTACACTTGTAAGGGGGCGAGGGGAGCAGTTGTCGGACTAGGTGAACTCAAAAAAACAGTTTTCGACCCTATTTTTACGCTTAATCATACCTATGCAATGTTTCGCGATAATCTCAAGACTTTGAGTCGGAGGACTTGGGCAACAGCCAAAAGAAAGGATCGCTTGTTGCTTTTACTTAATATCTACGCTTGGTTTCATAATCTTTGGCTCGATCGTCATGTGGCCAAACCCAGACTTGATGTCTATTACGGGTAAAAAAAAATTAAAAAATCCAATTCGAAGCACCAGTTTCAAAGCTTTACTTGCTGAGATATTTTGAGCGGCTTATGATAGAGCTTTCTAGTTGTGAAGGTCACCCTATCGCGTAGCTTGCAAGGCCTTTTCGACCCATGGGAGTGTTCAATGCTGGTGCAAAAAATTTTCTTCCTCGCCTTTCTTTTTCTTGCTTCTTGTGTCTCGGATATTGAGCAGGGTCATCCAGAGATAGCAACGCCGAGTCGGCCCAAAGATTCAGTGCAGCCTAAGGTGCAAGAGGGAATTGAGGGTTTAGTCTCTCGTAAGGTCGATGATTTGTCACCATGCTATCAGGCCGAAAAAAATCAAAACCCAAGCGCCAAGGGGCGCATGCTGGTAAGTTTTATGCTGGATCAAGAGGGGCGCGTGGGTGATCCTCGTATCGAGTACAGCAGTTTTCAAAGCCCGGTGTTTGAAGGCTGTGTGCTGCAGCATGTCGAGTCATGGACTTTTCCTAAAATGCGTGGCAATTCTCCCATAAAAGTTCGCTATCCTTTCAGCTTTGGGCTGTAGAGAAGGTGCGTGGGGGTGCTGGGCCTGATCAAGCTTAAAGAGTCCAGAGACTGATAGATAGCGGCAGTGCTGGAGTGTAAGGAGCTGTGTTTTTCGGGCTGAAACAAACTGGGTTTTGCGCTAAATAGCCGTAACTCCTATAAAATTGTAGACTCAGACTGTCCAGGGCCATGTCTGGGAGTTGTAATGCATTGCAATTATTGGTCATATTTCTAAATTTGATACTCTCCCTTCAGGAGCTGGTCATTCTGTTCTCGCCTGGCTGTGAATAAATCACCTTCATTTCGCGTGTATAACACAAATTCAAAAACGGCCTTCTTTTTGCAGAAGCATCATTAAGACTTCTTTGGAATGAAAAATACAATCAGGATAGCTTCTATGAGAAAGGTTGAACCTATGGATAGCCTGTGTCGTCATGTGCGGCTTCTCAGTATTGGTTTGGCTGTGAGCCTCCTTCTTGGGAATATGACAGCTTGTAAGCCCAAGCCTGTTCAAACCTCTGAAACCAAGGACATAGGCTGTACGGCTGTCAGTGCCTTAACCTCCTTTATTGGAGCCATACCTATTCCCGGTATGTCAGCCCTATCCGCTATTTCCCAAGCTGCGGTGGGAGCGGTTGTGGGTACTTTGAAAGATGCTGGCAATAAAGCCATTACTGGGGCTGTAGGCTGCAATACCTCGAACCTCGCAGATCTGAGCGAGGCTTCATTAGGCCAAATTCGAGGCATCGTAAAAGATTCTTTCAACGAACAAAATCACATGGAAGCAAAAGCTACGCTTGCCGAGACGCAGTCGGCATGGACACGCTTCGTTCCGGATGCTGATAAGTTCAACGATTCGACAATGACAGAACTCAATAATATCGTCGGCAAAGTTGATAACTGGTGGGCCCACTACGATCAAAGTGGCACTCGAATTTATAACGTTCACGATTTCATTTATGTGACAGGGATTTATTTGAAGGCCCTCCAGCAGCAGGTACGTGAAGCTGCTCTTTCGGCTCACAATAACCAAAACTCTGGTGAGGCCCAGCGCGTAAGGCAGTATTCTGAAAATCTGTCGGCAGCAGCACATCATATCCGTGTAGAGTTACAGGATATTGCCGAAAAAGATGTTTATGGTATGGCACGAGCGATGTATGACTTAAAACAAGTTGAGGATGGGCCTGTCCATTGGGATGCTGGCATCATCTACAAGCACCAAAACATCTGCTATTTTCCAAAAAATCGCAAAGCTATCGATCCCAGCCGCCCGCACTTTGTGCATGAAACCCACTCTCTCGAAGAATTGTCCGACTGGCTTGCTATGTATGGAGCACTCTGCTGCTCATTTGGTAAAAATGGGACTTGCAACAAGCCTGAATCAAGAATTGAAGCTCAGCTCGAACAACGGGTTAAAGACCTTGCTCCACATTTGACTCGAGTGATGTTCACGGAAAATTCAGGCATCCAGGAATATTACCATCGTACACTCCCTAACTTGATTTACGCGGCACAGAACATCAAAGCGGCTTCTGACTCTGGGATTTTTGAACTCGCCGGCGCAGGAGGCTCACGCTCTGCAGGTGTTGATTCAGGATATTGTCCTGATGGCGACAACGGCCCAGGAAAAGGCTATGGTTCACTTTACACCTGCGGAGATAAAACCTGTGCGAAAAATGATAAAAATTACAGCGCACAATGTATCGTGAATGATGGCCAAAGCTTGGTAAATGGGTTTTGTCCAGATGGCGACAATGGTCCAGGAAGAGGGTTTGGTTCCACCTATCAGTGTGGCGATAGGGTGTGTGCAAAGTCCGATAAAAGCTACTCCACCCAATGCACGGTAAAATCTTAACTGGTTCCCTTAATTGCACCTGGCTTCCCAAGCCAGGTGTACGCGTTTTCGAGGGCGATCGAGTCGTTTGTTGTGAAACCAAGAATACATATAAAGCAAGTTTTCAAGTCTTTCTATTTTTTTGCTCGTACACCAGGTTTTTCGTGATAGTGTTTTTAAATTATCGCGAAACATTGCGAGACTATGATTTATCGAGAAAATCGGGTCAAATCCGCCTTTTTTTAGCTCTCCAAGTCCTGTTTCTTTGGGCTTTCTTCCTTTGAAACTTAAATGTTTTGCTTCTGGAAAATAGGTTTTGATAGGGCTTAAGTAGTGATAGCTTTTGTCAGATTTTATCGTGCATTGTGGATGAACGCAAAGCTGTAGCTCTTTGAATAATTCTTTTAAGCAAATATTTCGTTCACAAACGATGTGTCCATATTTTTTAAAGGCCTTCTCTGTTAGCTGGCCTTTTGGTGCGATACGCCCTATCTGTAGAGCTAGAATTTTTCGAGTTTTATGCTCGACAGCAATAGGTATCGTTAGGGGTTTACATTTGGTTTTTTCGAAGCTTTCCATCTCGTCTATTTCAATTGTTTTTGCTGGATTTCTTGAAAGTCTATAGCTCTCTAGATTGGCTTTTGAGCATCTTCCAAAGCGAATCATCCGCCTCGCAATCGCTTCTCTTTTTACATTGAGATGTTCGGCGACGGCTCGCTGCGACATGCCTCTGCAAATCAAGTTAAAAATCTCCTGATTGATTCGTCTTTTTCGTAAACGATATTCATGGCTCCACCATTGATCAGAAATCCATTTGCGGCAGATTTTGCACTGATATCTTCTTATTTTTTTGAGATCACTGGGTCTCACATAAAACCCTTTTTTTATAAGGCAAGCTTCGTTATGGCAATGTGGGCACTGCATAAAACCTCCACTAAGTTGTGGCAAAGCTAAATCTATTTTTTTGAGTTTGGAAGCGACACCTCATGTCACGGAGTGACATCTCATGTCGTAAGTCAGAACATCATGCCTGACGACCCTTTTGCAAAAAGCAGGTGCAATTTAAGGGGCCAGTTTATATAAGACCGGATAGTTCTTTAGAAGTGATAGAGAAAAGGGGGTCTTCCGCATGCTCACACGTGATGCTTTGGCAGGAAAACACGCGCTCGTTTGTGGCGCGTCTCAGGGAATTGGTTTGGCCACGGCCCAGCTCTTGGCTCGATCTGGGGCTAGGGTGAGTCTTTTAGCGCGCGATATGCAAAAACTCGAGCTGGCGCGGGAATCTTTGGAGCATCCTGAGCGTAAGCATCGTAGCCTGAGCTGCGACATGAGTGATTTGGTCGCTGTGCGGCGCCTAAAAAATGAGCTTCTGGCGAGCGATGTCGATATCCTTGTTTGCAATACGGGTGGTCCTTCACCGGGACCTTTGCTTGAGGCTGACACGAACCAGTTTTTGGAGGCTTTTACTCAGCATCTTCTCTCCCACGATCTTCTGGTGAAGTCTGTGGTTCCGGGGATGCGGGAGCGGCGATTTGGTCGCATCATCAACATCATCTCTACATCAGTCAAAGCGCCTCTTCCAGGGCTGGGTGTGTCGAATAGCATTCGAGGAGCGGTTGCGAACTGGGCTAAGACTCTGGCCAATGAGCTCGGCCCGCATGGTATCACGGTGAATAATGTTCTGCCGGGATATACCGAGACCCAGCGTTTGGAGCAAATCCTCCAGAATACCATGGCTCGCACAGGAAGAACTCGTCAGGAGGTCTCGGACGCTTTTACGGCGGATGTTCCTGCCCGTCGCTTTGCAAGGTCTGAAGAGGTCGCCTATGCTGTGGCCTATCTGTCGAGTCCCTTGGCTGGCTATGTCAATGGTATCAATCTCCCCGTGGATGGGGGAAGGACGGTCTGTCTATGAAGTTCGATATCTTTCTCTCCATATGCCAGACAGAAGTAGATGGGTACGTACCAAGCGAGAGGACCATGTTCGAGAATTTTTTCGATCAGGTCCAGCTCGCCGATGAGCTCGGCTTTGATATTGCTTGGATCGCCGAGTCGCACCTTTCGTGTCAGGTGCAAAAGCAGAACCCTGATGCAGTGATTCCCCATTTCAAGGGTGAGATCGGTCTCAATACCGATATTTTTCAGTTGGCGCACAAAGTTTTTCAAAAAACCAAGCGCATTCAGATCGGTTCAGCGATTCGCAATATCCTGTGCAATGGCGGGCCGGTCGCCCATGCGGAAGCCCTGAAGACCTTTTTAACTCTGCATGGTTTGGATCCCCATGAGCAAAGAAAAATCTATCTTGGTGTTGCAGCGGGGCGTTTTCCTTTCTCAAATATTCCCTACGGAATTAGGCCGCGCTCTGATCTAGAGCAGAAGGCTTGGCCTGTTCTGCGAGGCCTTGTTTTTCAGCAGGCTCTTGAGATTTTTTTACGCACTCTGAAAGGCGAGCACCTCGCAATTACGGATGTCGCACCTTTACGGCTCTTGCCTTCGCAGTTTCGTTCCTCTCAGGAATGGCACGCGGTGTGGGCATTGCGTGAGCAGGGTGAAGCTGGGGCGCTCGAAGTCGACGGCATCGTTGTCGAACCCTATTGGTCCTTCGATAAGGTGGGTGTTATTCCCTTTGAAGCTCCCTTGCATCTGTTGCAGCTTGTTCTCGGCTCGCATGATGCTGCAGCTCAAGAACTGGGCAATCGCTACTTGCCAGCTTGGGTTTTTAACCTTTCCATCACGCCGCAGACCACGATTGAAGCCACGCACCAGCATATGGTCGAGGTGTTTCATAAGGACGGCGGTATGTGGCGGCGATCGTATATGCCGCGCACTGTTTTGATTTTTGTGAATGGGGAAGAGCATCTCTCTCGCGACCAGCAGCGCGCCAAGGCTCGTGTCGCTGCCGAGAAAGCGATTTCCAACTACTGGCTCGCCATCGAAGGCACTTTGGATCCAGCGAAGATCACACAGGCCGTGGAAAATGCTGTGTATGGCAGCCCTGAAGATGTCGCGGAGCAGATCAAGGCCAGCTACCATCCCCAAGATCGCCTCATGCTCTGGTTCGACTTTAATAATCATGACAATGAAGCTGTCAAAGCAAGCATGAAGGCTTTTTGGTATCAAACGCGACCTCTTTTGCCTCAGGAGGATCACTGATGCATGATCATTCGTGGGTGCCTTTGCTCGATTCGAGGCGCAACGGCATTGCTGAAGTCACTGTGCATGGAGCTATCGCTTGGTTCAAGGGGCATAAACTTTGGCACTCCTATGGCGGTAACGTGCTTTGTTACGGGCGCTCGATGATGAAGCCTGTGCAAATCAAAGTCGTAGCCAAGGAGCTGGATTCCCATCTTTCTTGGGAATCCAAAGCCGTATCTGTGGCCTCACACAATGCTGAGACCATCCACATTCAGGCGGTTCGAGATATTCTCAAGCCTTCCGAATATGGCCTTTTGCAAACGCCTCATAGTTTGCCTTTGATGCAGTTTGGAAAACAGATGCGGCGACCGCGGCGCTGGTACCATAGCTGCTCCGGTAAACATGCGGCTATCCTCAGAGCCTGCGAACTCAATCGTTGGCCGCGCATCGGTTATACCTTGCCGCAGCATCCCTTTCATCAGCGCTACGTGGCGAAGGTGCAGGAGATCTTGGGAGGTCAGCTCCAATCCACTATTGTGGCCAAAGATGGTTGTGGTCTTCCGACTTTGGCTATGACGGTGAATGAACTCGCAGCAACCTTTGCCGACCTTGCCGTGCGCAAAGATGAGGACTGGATCTGGGAGGCGATGGTTCGTCACCCCGATCATATCGGGGGCTTTAATCGTCTAGACTCGACGATTCTCAAATCCTGCGAAGGGCGTGTGATTGCCAAAGAAGGAGCCGACGGTCTACTCGGTCTGAGTATTATTCACCCCGATTTTCCTGAGGGTCTGGGTGTTGTGATCAAAATCGCCCACGGTTGGGATTCGCGTCCTACCTGGTATGTCGCGCGCTGGGTGCTGGGCGTACTTGGCTTTGATCTGCGCAACCCCTATCCCCTTGAACGGCAAAAGTCATTTATCGTCGATGCGCTGATTCCCCCCGAACTCCGCGGGCGTATGCAGGACGTCAAACCCTGGGATGATTGGGACCCTGATCAGGATCGTTGGTCCTTTGATCCAGATAGTTATGTGAAAGGGTGGCAGGATGGTCACGATACTCAATTACATTGACGGGCGCTTTGTTCCAGCAGTCTCTGGGCGGACTTTAGACAACTGGCGTCCTCGCGACGGCAGGATCTATGGAACCTTGCCGGCCTCTGATGTCGCTGATGTCGAGCTTGCTGTGAAGGCTGCTGAGGTAGCCTCAGCAGGGTGGCGCAAGACCACAGTCCAGGAACGCTCGCAGTGGCTCCTTAAGATCGCTGCCGTTATTGAAGAGCGTATGGATGCCTTTGTGTGTGCTGAGAGCGAAGACCAAGGTAAACCTGAAGCTCTCGCCAGGCGTGTTGATATTCCCCGTGCGATCGAAAACTTTCGTTTTTTTGCAGGGGCTATCTTGCATCAGAGCGAAGAAGCCTTTGCTAGCTCAGCCTCGGTCCTCAATTACACGCAGCGCTCCCCGGTGGGTGTCGCTGGACTGATTGCTCCGTGGAACCTGCCCCTCTATCTGCTGACCTGGAAGATTGCTCCGGCTCTGGCTTGTGGGAATACGGTTGTGGCCAAACCTTCGGAGCTAAGCCCCTACACAGCCTTTCTCTTAGCAGAAGTCTTGCAGGCTATCGATTTTCCTAAGGGCGTTTGCAATATCGTGCATGGTCTTGGTGCTGAGGTCGGCGATGCTCTCGTCAGCCATCCAAGGGTTCCCCTGATTTCGTTTACGGGGGGAACTGTTACTGCCAAGAGAATCAGTGAACGGGCTGCACCCTTTGCCAAAAAGCTCAGCCTTGAACTCGGTGGCAAAAATCCGGCTTTGATTTTTTCGAGCTGTGAGCTTGCTTCTGCTATTACGACCAGTGTGCGCTCGTCGTTCACCAATCAAGGAGAGATCTGTCTTTGCACCTCGCGACTTTTGATCGATCAAAAGATATTTGAAGACTTTGCTCATGGTTTTGTAAAGGCTGTCCAAGAGCTCACAGTCGGCGATCCGCGCCACTCAGAGAATGAGTTGGGGGCGCTGATCAGTGCAGCTCATCGCGAAAAAGTCGATGGGTATGTGCAGCGCGCAGTTAAAGCAGGAGCAAAGCTTTTGACGGGTGGTCGCAAGTTGAGTCCTCCTGGAGAACTGGCTGAGGGCTATTACTACGAGCCCACAGTGCTTTTGGTGACGGATCCAAGCTTTGAGATTTTCCAAGAGGAAGTTTTTGGTCCCGTGGTGACCCTTACGCCTTTTGCTACTTATGAAGAGGCTATCGCCCTGGCGAACGCCACGCGCTATGGACTTGCGGCCACGATTTGGACGCGCGATCTTACCGAGGCCCATCGGGCTTCGGCTGATGTCGAGAGTGGATTGGTCTGGGTCAACACCTGGATGAATCGCGATCTGCGGGTGCCCTTTGGAGGCATGAAGGCTTCAGGCGTAGGACGCGAAGGCGGACGCCATTCCCTCGATTTTTATTCCGAAGAAAAAAATATCTGTCTTCAGTTATGAGGTCATGAAGGATTATGGGCAAAGGTTCTATCGTTGCGGGGGTGCTCGCACCCCATCCACCCCATTTGGTATATGCTGACAATCCACCCCAGAATGAACCACGTTCGGAATGTGGCTGGGAGGTTTTGCGTTGGGCTTACGAGCGTTGTCGAGCCAGCATTCGGGCTTTGAATCCTGATGTGTTGCTGGTGCATTCGCCGCATTGGCCTAGCTTTATCGGTCATCATTTTCTAGGTCTGCCGCGCTTTCAGGGACTATCGGTAGACCCAGTCTTTCCCCATCTTTTTCGCTATCGCTATGATGTGAAGGTCGATGTTGAGCTCTCGTTGCAGATTCGCGATCGAGTGGCGGCTCAGGGACAGTTGACAAGTGTGGTCGAAAACCCTGATTTTCGCCTCGATTATGGCAGTATTATCTGTCTGCATCTGATCAATCCGAGCTGGGATATTCCCGTGGTTCTCATTTCAGCCAATCAATCCGCTTTTTACTACAGCAATGAGGTCGGGGCTGATGTCGCTAAAATCGTCGGTAACGCGACGCGCGAGGCGGTAGAAGCTTCAGGGAAAAGGGCGGTGCTGCTCGCTTCAAGCTCGCTCTCGCATCGGCACTTTGTGCACGAACCTGAAATCCCTGAAGACATGAGTTTCGAACGTATTCATCATCACGGGCAGTATCTCTGGGATATGAAGGTGCTCGACATGATGCGTAAAGGCCAGTGTCGCGAGCTCTTGGACATCATGCCTGAGTTTAATGAGATGGCGACGGCAGAAACCAAAGTGGGATCACTCAACTGGTTGCTCGAAGCCCTCGGCGTGCCGGATTACCCGGCTGAGGTGCACGGCTATGGCACGGTCATCGGAACCGGCAATGCCGTGGTCGAATGGACCGCCAGCAAGCCCAGAGGAGCGCAGTGATGAACCAAGGACTCATAAGTAAGGCCTATATCGTCTCAGGTATGCCTCATTCCTATCTGACGCCCGAAGCATCACCCTCGTTTGCTAGGCTCTCGGAGGCTTATGCTAAAATCCGCCGTGAGATCGAAGAGAGCGATGCGGATCTGATTCTCTATTTTTCAACGCAATGGCTTTCGATTTTGGGCTATATGTTTCAGGCGGACCCTTCGCCCGAATGGCTGCATGTGGATCAAAACTGGCATCAGCTGGGATCGATTCCTTATAAGTTTGCGATCGATACCGCTTTTGCTCAGTCTTATGCCGAAGAGGTGGATGCCCTCGGCTATAAAACCCGGCTGATTAACTATCATGGCTTTCCCATCGATACGGGAACGATCGTCGCTCAGAAACTTTTAAATCCCCAAAATCGTCTTCCAGCTGCCATTGTCTCGTGCAATATGTATAGCGAAAAAGATGAGACAACGCGCGTTGGGCAGGCTGCTGCGCGAGCCTTGCAAGCTTCGGGTAAGAAAGCTATTGCGGTCTTGGTTAGCAATCTTTCGAACCGCTATCTTGTGGAAGCTTACGATCCTAAGAATAATCGCATCTCTTCCAAGAAGGATGACGAGTGGAATCGCAAGATACTCGATCTTCTCGCGAAAGGTTCTCTCGAGGATGTGTCGCAGTGTACGCGCGAGTTTGCACGGCAGGCGAACGGGGATCAGAAATTTAAAGGCGCCTGGTGGCTCAACGGGCTTTTGGGGCAGAGCAATGCTTTCAATGGCCAGGTCTTGGCCTACGAGCCTGTGTGGGGAACAGGAGCTGCGATCGTTGCTCTCACACCAACACAGCCGGTCCAGGCGGTGGCACTTGAGCAGAGTCAAAGTTCTGAAGAGGGAAGCCAGGCTGCCCTCGTCGAAGAGCTCACTGATTTTGAAGGGCGTTCGCGGCCACACACGACGGCACCTGTGAGGGCTGAGCGAGCGGAGAGCAAGCTCCCAGCAGAGACCAAGCTTCCCGCGAACACACAGGACGCTTTCCCTGACTTTGAGATCAATAGTGAAAAGAGCGCGGAACCCGTAGGTTCCTATCCTCATGCCCGTCGCTATGGAGATCTCCTATTTCTATCGGGCATCGGTCCCCGCCAGCCCGGACAAAAAGAGATTCCGGGGGTCACCCTTGACGCCGATGGTCGTATCGTGGCCTACGATGTGCGGGTGCAAACCCTCGCTGTCATCGAAAATATCCGTCGTGTTTTGGAGAGCGCAGGCTCGAGCCTCGAGAAAGTTATCGATGTCCAGGCCTATCTCACCAATATGAAGGCGGACTTCAAGGTCTATAACGAAGTCTACAATGAGGCCTTTGGGAAGATTCGGCCAACCCGCACGACGGTCGAGGTGGGGGCTTTGCCGACGCCGATCGCTGTGGAGTTTAAAGTGATGGCTCGGCCCTGAACCACGAACAAGGCCTTAGGGTCTGACTTGAGAAAGCAAAGGATCGAACGATGCACATCTTTGATATTTCTCCGCTGATTCAAAGCGGAACCCCTGTCTTTCCGGGCGATCAAGCCTACGAGCGACGGGTGGCTTTGGACTTTGCGCGCGGCGATCATCTTACCTTGTCCTCTGTTCTTACGACCCTGCATATTGGGGCCCATGCCGATGCCCCCTCTCATTATCATCCTCAGGGGCAAAGTATCGAGGCGCGCGATCTTCATGCTTATCTGGGACCGTGTCAGGTGGTGGATGTGAGCCATGTCGGGGCGCGGCGTATTGAAACATCAGACTTCGATCTCTCCCGACTCACGACACCCCGGGTGCTGTTTCAGACGCGTTCGTTTCGCCATCAAGAGCCATTTGCTCCGGCCTTTACTTCGCTTTCCCCTGAGCTGATCGCAGCTCTCAAGGAGCGCGGCGTGTGTCTGGTGGGCCTTGACACCCCTTCGGTCGATCCAGCTGATTCCAAAGCTCTGGAGTCGCATCAGGCGCTCTATCGCGGTGATTTTGCTGTTTTGGAAGGCCTCGATCTGGATGCTGTGCAGCCGGGATCATACACTCTGATCGCCCTGCCTTTGCGCCTTCAGGGAGCGGATGCTTCACCGGTGCGGGCGGTTTTGGTAAGGGGTAGCTTAGTCTGAGAGATTTTGTATCTCTTTGGCCTTGATCTGAAGCCCACGAATTTGCAGGGGTTCTGGGATTGAACTTGCGAGATTTTGGATTTCCTTTGTAAAACACTCTCTCAAACTAGAGAACTAGCGGATTCTTTTGAGAAAATGTGCAGCCCTTGGGGCTGAAAAGGTAATTCAAAATGACGTTATTTGGGTCGGCTGGACTGCTGTTCTTGTACTTAAGCATGTTTACGAGCGCCGCGATGGCTCGCGACTGGACGCCCCGCTTCGATAGTCTGCATCAGGATGTATCAAGCGTAAGCTCCGCGCTTTCGGATCATGTCTGGACGCTTGACACGTTTGAACTTGCTTGGCAACAGGGGCAGGGTGGGCCAACTCTCGCTGTTCGTGATGCCGCTTCTCAGCGAGTGCTTTGGGCGACACGTCCTGGCCGAGCCTTTGTCATGGCGGCTTCTGCTCAGGAATCCATCCTTCAGTGGCGCGGATCGTTTACGCTCAAAGATCGAGTCCAAAAAGCTCGCTGTCGCACTCAGACAGTCGATACTATCGAGATGGAAACAGATCAGCAAACTTTGAACATCGAGGGATCACTCACTGGGCCCTCATGCTCCGTGCGCTATCGTCTCAGTTTTGCGCCACGGACGGATAAGCGTCTTGCTTTTCATGTAGAGCTCCTTGCCGAAGCTCCTGACAGTCAGAAGCTCAATCGTCTCTTTCTGAATTTTGCCAGTCGCTCCGAAGAGCAATTTTTTGGCTTTGGCGAGCAGTATACATACTTCGATCTCAAGGGCAGGACGGTTCCGATTCTATCCACCGAACAAGGCCATTTGCGAGGTCGTCAACCTTATACGTTTTTTCTGAATCGTATTTCTCCCGGTGCAGCCGGGGCTTGGTATACGACCTATGCATCGGTGCCGTTTTACATGACGAGCGATCAGCACGCATTTTATCTTAAGACCTCAGAATTCAGTGCTTTTGATCTCGAAGATCGCGATCAGGTAGAGGTCCGGATCTGGGCGCGACAGATGGAAGGTGAAATTCTTAAGGGGGAGCGTCCGCTCGATCTGATCGAAACCTATACAGAGTACGCGGGGCGATTGCCTAAGCCGCCGCAATGGTTTCACAGGGGGGCCATCGTTGGGATTATGGGCGGTAGTGAGCGGGTGCGTGAGCTATGGCAAAAGCTCAAAGAGCAGGGCACGCCGATCGCTGCCTTTTGGCTCCAAGATTGGCAAGGAAAAAGAGTAACCTCGCTCGGTATTCGCATGTGGTGGAACTGGGAGCTCGATCGCGAGGTCTACCCGGACTGGGAGCGGCTCGTTGGTGATTTTGCGGAAGAGGGGATACGCACCCTCGGCTATGTGAATCCTTTTCTTTCGGATGTCAGCAGCAAAGCGACAGCCAAGGTGAATCTCTTCGCAGAAGCCAAAGCCAAGGGCTACCTCATTCGTAAAGCCAACGGTGAACCCTATGAGATCGATAGCGGGGGCTTTACAGGGTCCTTGGTCGATCTTAGCAATCCCGAAGCCTTCGCTTGGTATCGCGATGTTTTGATTCGGCAGATGGTCGGCATCGGTCTTAAAGGCTGGATGGCTGATTTCGGTGAAGCCGTTCCTTTCGATGCGCAGATGCAGGCGGGCGCAGCTCCTGTCCTTCATAATCGCTATCCTGAACTTTGGGCTCGGCTTAATCGCGAGGTTTTAGAAAAGGCTCAGCTCGAAGGCGAAGGTCTGATCTTTTTGCGCTCCGGATTCACCAAAAGTCCTGGCATGGCTCCCATGTTTTGGCTTGGCGATCAGATGACCACCTGGGACGAGTATGACGGTCTTAAATCTGCTATCACCGGACTCCTATCAGGGGGACTTTCAGGCTTTAGTATCAATCATGCTGATATTGGCGGCCTCATTGCGATGAAGCGTCAGGTGCTCGGTGTACCTATCGTGAATTTTCAGCGTTCCAAAGAGCTGCTCTTGCGTGGCATTGAGATGAGCGCATTTACCTCTGCCTATCGCAATCATGAAGGGAATGACCCTACACACAGTCATCAGATTGCGAGCGATGCAGAAACGCTGGCCTTTTATGCTTACTTTGCCAAGGTTTTTGCGCTTTTGGCTGACTATCGCGATACTGTCTTTCAAGAAGCCCATGACAGGGGTTACCCGGTCGCACGGCATCTGTTTTTGCACTATCCAAAAGACCCGAATGTATCCACAGCACCCTATCAGTGGCTGCTCGGTTCTGATTTTTTGATCGCACCGGTTGTTGATCCAGGGCAGCAAGAAAAAGCTTTGTATCTTCCCGAAGGTCAGTGGGTTCATGTGTGGTCGGGACGAGAGTATGTGGTGTCCTCGCAAGGTTTGCGAGTGACGGTGCCAGCTCCATTGGGACAGCCTCCGGTGTTTTATAAAAAGGGCTCTGCGGCTGGCGAAGAGTTTCAACGACGGCTCAAGGCACTGCCGCGCGCAGCTTGGCTGCCGCGATGAGCCGTAGGGAGCCTGCATGGGTTCTTCAGGCCGGATAGGGTGCCGAGATCACGTCTGAAATACAGCCTGTGCATCGATTTATGTTGCTGATTATATTAATAAATCAATCTTTTTAACTTTTTTCTTAATCCTTGTGCATAGCCTCCGATCCTTACGGTGTCCTGATTTTTCGGAGGTTCGTATGGACGGAGAAGCGACAACATTAGGGCGTTACCGCATTCTGAGAAGACTTCAAGAAAACGGCCAAAGGGTTGTCTTGCTCTGTGAGGATCCCGATACCGCCGAAAAGCTTGTGGTAAAGACCTTACTTGGTCCTGATTACCGAGAGGACCACAAGCTAGCCCTTCAGACAGAATTTGAGATCACTCAGAAAGCAGCAGGGTCTGGCGTTGTCCGGGTTAAGGGCTTTGACACGAGCAGCAGTGATGCTCCGCTTCTGATTGTCCAGGCCTTCGATGGCGAGGCCTTACGTATGCCCGATGAGAGGCTCGAGGGACCTCAGGCCCTCGAGCTCATGATACGCATCGTGCAGCTGGTCGCGAGTTTGCACAGCAAAAAAATCGTCCATCGCGACATCAACCCCGACAATATCCTATGGAACCCCGAGACGAACGAGCTTTGCCTCATCGACTTTAGCATCGCTCTCGATGGTCCTCAGCAGAGTAGCAGTGGGATGACAGGAACTTT
>CANGNB010000056.1 GCA_947454545.1 Oligoflexaceae bacterium | reverse complement strand
GCAGTGGTCGGGAATGTTTGGCAAAAATATCTCAGTTCCTGCCTGACCTCATGATCAGCGATCTCCGCATGGACGTCATGGATGGCATGGAACTCTACGGGCGCATTCAAAAACTCATGCCTTACCTGCCCGTGATTATGATCACAGCGCACGGGAGTATTCCGGAAGCTGTCGCTGCTACGCAACAGGGTGTTTATTCTTTCGTTCCGAAGCCTATCGATCGCCAGCATCTCTTCGAATTGATTCGCCAAGCTCTTGAGCAAAAAGGTGGTCTAAGCGCGCAGATGAGCGACCAGGGTGGGCTCTACTCGCGAAGTCCGAAGATGCTCGAGCTTTTTGAACAGCTTCGCATGGTGGCTCCCTCTGATGCCAGTGTGCTGATCACTGGTGAGAGTGGTGTGGGCAAGGAAGTCTTCGCTCAGGCCCTGCATGCCCACAGCCCCAGAGCCAAGGGACCGTTCCTACCGATCAACTGCGGCGCTATCCCTGCTGAGCTCCTCGAGTCAGAGCTGTTTGGACACGTAAAAGGTGCCTTCACCGGCGCAAGCAAGGATCATCCCGGCCTGTTTCAAGCGGCTGAGGGAGGCACGCTGTTTTTGGATGAGATTGGCGATATGCCGCTCAGTCTGCAGGTGAAACTTTTGCGCGTGCTGGAAGAGAAAAAGGTGCGGCCCGTCGGCAGCACGCAGTCTCTCCCCATCGATGTGCGTATCATTTCAGCGACACATCGCAATCTGCCTGAGCTCATCAGCGAGAAGCATTTTCGTGAAGACCTGTATTATCGACTTAATGTCATTTCGCTGCATCTGCCACCGCTGCGTGAACGTCGCGAAGATATACCGGTCCTCGCCGAAGCTTTCTTGCAGGACTTGGCAGCTAAGCAAAAGCCGACAGTCAAAGGTTTTGCGGCCAGTGCTCTCGAGATGCTGACAGCTTGCGATTGGCCTGGCAACATTCGCCAACTCTATAACGCTGTCGAAAAAATGCTGATCCTCGCTCCTGGAGCGATCATCTCGGCCGCTCATGTGCGCTGGTGTCTCGGAGAACAGGAGGCCGAGCTGCTCTCTTTAGCTGAAGCTAAAAATAATTTTGAGCGCGACTACCTCATCGAGACTCTGAAGAAAACCTATGGCAATGTGAGCAAGGCTGCGCGCGCAGCAAAGCGCAATCGTACCGACTTTTACAAGCTCATGGCACGACACAATCTGCAGGCATCGATGTTTAAAGGTTCGCAGTCTCGAGCAGACTAAGCGGATCGTTCAGGAGGCGGCTCCCAGGGATGGCTTTGCGGCCGCTTGGGAGTCCAGCTTTAAGGGAAGAGTGATCCAAGCTGTTGTGCCTTGCTGAGGAGCTGAGTCGATACCGAGAGTTCCCCCCATGGCAAGGACGAGTTTTTTACAAAGGTTTAGGCCAAGGCCTGTTCCCTTCTGTCCGTGCCCTCGCGAGTTTTCCCCCTTGTAGAAGAGATCAAAGCAGCGCGCCAACTGTTCGGACGTCATCCCCGAGCCGGTGTCTTTCACAAAAAATTGCAGGACCAGATGCTGTGGCAAAGCATGGGCACTCAAATCTTCGGCGACTCGTACCTTCACCTGAATCTCACCCTGGAACGTGAACTTGACGGCATTGGACAGCAGCAGCTGCAGGATGCGTCCGAGCCGTTTGGCATCGCCCATAAAGCCCAGGGGCAGTCCTGCAGGGAGATCGAAGGAAAGGCGAAGATTTTTTTCTTCGCAGGGTGAGGCAAATTTTTGTTCGCAGTCTTTGAGCAGGGTCGAAAGTTTGAAAGGCTGCTGGACAAAGTTAAAATCCTGCCGATCGAGCGAGGTATAGGTCAGGATATCGTCGATGAGTTGGGCCAGGTTTTGCGAGGACTTGTGCGTGTTGCGGATGATACGCAGAGCATCTTGATCGTTGTGACTATCGAGGAGATCTTCGAGCGTCATCAGGATCACATTGAGGGGCGTTCGCATCTCGTGGCCAATGATACTCAAAAATTCATACTTAGCGCTATCTGAGAGCTCAGCGAGTTCGCGAGCTTTTTCGAGTTCTTGTAGATTCTGCTTCATACGCTGATTCAAGCGCCATTTCGCGGCAAGGTTGATGACCATCTGCTCCATTTCAGAAAGCTCGTAGGGCTTGGTGAGAAAGAGGTACTTATCGCTGCTGCCGAGCTCTTGGGCGATCTGATGCCAAGAATAGTCCGAGTAACCTGAACAGACGATGATCTCCAGATCTTGATCGATTTCTCTTATCTTTTTGATGGTTTGCAAGCCATCCCAGCCGGGTGGCATGCGCATGTCGACGATGGCGACGGCAAAGGGCTTTTGCCGATCACAGGCGTCGCGGACGAGCTCAAAGCCCGCTTCCCCTTGCAGTGCCGACTCAAAGGTCAGATGAAAAGCAGTAGGAATGAGCTTGCGTTGGCGAATCTGAAAGATCGCGTTGATATGATGATGGATGTCTTCCATATCATCGACGATAAGGATACGCGTTTCTTCCATGCCTTGAGGTCCTTTCGGGATAAGCCATGTCCTACCTTTAGTCTAAGGGACGCTGAAAAGACCGTCTAGCGCTCGCCCCGGTTCGAAAATGCCGGTGCGCCGTGATCCATTTGCAGCAGATTTTGCCTAGCTTGCCAAGCTGCTGGGCTCGCGCTATCTGCATCGTGGGTGGAACTTGGCAAGACCTAGGCTGCTATGCTAAGAGGCTGAAGGGAACCTGCTTGAGGACAGAAGACCTGTTTGCTTGTGTTGGTTAGAGCGCTGAGGGCGAGGTTATGTTCGGGCTGTCCATGTTGAAACGTTTTCATCGTCTGCATCCTTCGGTGCTGACGGTTATCGCCAGCGAATTTTGTTTGCAGATGACCCACAATGCTTTTTTCTTACTAGCCAATTTTTATATGTCCAAACATGGCTTCACTGACGCCAAGATCGCAGAACTTTTGTCGCTTCGCTTTCTTGTGGTCCTCTTGCTCTCTTTGCCCTTGGGTTTTGTGCTACGTTCCATGCCTCTTTTGCCGCTTCTGCGGGGGGCGGCCGTGGCAGCGCCTATAGGGTACGGTCTGCTTTTAGCCTCAGTGCCCGCTCATCACGAGCTTGGGCTGTATGCTGCGAATGCTCTGATTGGTATTTCGATGTCCATCTTTCAGGTCCTGGTTGTCCCCTATATCATGCGGCATGAAGAGCGTGCTCAGCAGACGGATGCGATTGCCTTGAGTTTTTCCAACTGGAGTTCGACCACGTTTGTGCTGGGACTCAGCTTTTATCTTTTGAATCATGGTCGTGCGGTCCCGATCGAAGAGCGGACTCTGCTTTTGGCTTTTTTACTTTGGGCTGTTTTGGGGCTCGGGCTTTTGCTGAGGCCTCTAGCTGACGAGAGGCCCATCATGCTGCAGAGCGAGAACGATGAGGGGACACGCTTTGAGTGGGCACTGATCGCCAAGGTCTTAGCTCCGAGTGCCATCATCGGGATTGGAGCAGGGCTTTCGATACCCTTTATCAGCCTGTTTTTTCGCAATGCCTTTCATATGGGCTACGAAAATTTCGCCTTGGTGAGTTCCCTTACTACCTTTTTTGTGAGTCTCGGGTCTATCTACGGACCGACTTTGCAAAAGCGTTACGGTTATAGGATAGCGATTATAGGGACCCAAAGTCTGGCGATCGTAGCCTTGGCGTTCCTGGGTATTTCTGATCTGTTCGCTCCAGCGCGCTGGGCTTTGGCCTTGGCGATTGGATGCTATGTGCTGCGACAACCGCTTATGAATATGGCCAATCCAGTGATTTCCGAATGGACGATGCATCAGGTGGGGCCACGCAATCGCGAACTGACCAGTGCCCTTAAACAGGCGATCTGGGCAGCAAGTTGGTTTTCGAGCTCGCAAATCTTTCGCATCCTGCGTGATGCGGGTTTATCGTATGTCTGGGTGTTTTGTTCAACCGCTGCGATCTATGCCCTGGGGGTAGGCTGGTATGCCCAGCTCATCAGTGGCGGAAAAAAGGCATAACGATTTCGAAGAGAATCAGAAAAACGATAGCGAGTTCCAGCCAGTAGCCACGGCGATCCCGTATCGTTTCCACAACGACAGACAGCGTCTGCTGGATCAGCTGAAGTTTATATTCGAGTGCCTGAAAACGTTCCGGAAGATCGAACATTGCGCGGAGATCACCATAGATCTCATCCATGCCTTTGTCTTCCCATATCAGATCGGGCTTATCGAGAAGGTGAAGCACACGGACAACAGTACTGCGTAGGGAAAGGGATTCGGCGATTTGCTTATTTACCGGCGAGGGCAGGACGTTGAGTGTTCCACTTTTTTTCAGCTGATTCAAAAGAGCATCGACCTGTTGCCACGATTCTTCGACGAGAGATTCGTAGTACTCCATCGATGTGCTCTGAGCCAAAGTTGAGGCAATCACCTCCATGCGATCGATGCTGAGTTGATCGATCAGGAGTTTGTTGAACTCGACCAGGGGAAGGCCAGGCTGTTCGACCACCATAAAGGTATCGCTGAAGCGAGCTTCGAGATTAGGTATCGCCGCAAGGCTAATGAGACGTTTCAGTTCAAGAGCTTGCGCCTCTTCGGGGACATTCCAAAAAACGATGGCACCATAGTTGAAAAGAAAGATGTAGCCATCTTCCCCATGCTTGGTTCTCATGGTGGCGCGAGGGTCAATCGAGGACTGCGATCCTGAAACAGCCTCAGCGACAGCCGTAATATTGAGGCCGTGCGAGAACACATAAGACCGTAAGGTATGAGTATTGCTTGTCATAGGCAATCCTAGCCAAAAGAGAAAGTGAGCCCGGCTCGCACGAAAGCTAAGTTCTAATGGGCTGCTCCCATATTATCCTCATACTCGAGATTTTTCACAATTTCATCTTTCCAGGTGTTGGTCGTAGTACCAGCCTTGGCCATCTTCAAGGCCTGAGCACCATAGTCTCGGCGCGCTTGCAGAATCTTATTGAGGTGGAGCTGTTTGAAAACCTTGAAGCTATTCACCCGATTGGGTCCTAGGGTGTCGGCGATCTGAACTTTATCGAGAGCTTCGGCTCCCTGTTTGGCGACGGCCATAAGGCGCAAGAAAGCAGGGGCGCAGGAGGTTGTGATGCCGAGCTGACAGACGCGAAGGTAGTGCATCTTTTCTGCTTCGAAGATGGCAAAGTATTTTTTCACAATGCCTTCGGGGTCTTTGATCAGAAGATTGTTTTCTTGATAAACAATGGGTCTCGTTGCCATTTCTGCTCGCTTAAAGCGGAGGTAGCCAAGCGCTTCGAGCGCCTCCTTGGACGTCTTGCTATAAGGCATGAGCTTATTTTCAGTGTCCGTCATCGCTTTGACATCGCGTGCGTTCGAGACATAGCGGGCTTGAAAGGCCATGGCATGAATAGCAGCGGGATCATTCGGCTTCGCTAACTGACTGATGCGCTGGGCTCCCCAGAAGGCATCCTTGGCTTCGCCAAACTGCTCTTCGATGTCCAAATACTTGACCGCTGCAAAGAGCTGCTGATCTGGTTTTACATTGGGTGCCAAACTTTGTTCGCGGTAGAGTCGCGCTGCCCAACCGTAGAGCTTGCGCTTAAGGTAGAGATCAGCAAGGGTCAAGCGGATTTGGGGAACATTCACTTCGTTTTTGTAATCGGTGAGGTATTTATTGTAAAAGTAGAAGGAGTATTCGAGTGTAGCCTTGTCTAAAATGCCCCATTCCGCACCCTGGAGCAGGGCTGCAGGTCGCTGCGGGAACTTGTTGTTTTTTTCGACCAAAGCGCGCGTCACATTCAGAGCGGCAACCAATTTACCAGCCCCTTTGTAAGCTTGAGCGAGCGAGAAAGTCGCGATGGCATTGCGGGGATCGTTGGCAAAGGCCTGCGAAAACTCATCTAAGTAGCGAATCGCACGCGGATAGTTTTTACTTTGCAAGTCGGTTGAGCCTGCTGTGAAGAGGGCATCCGCTAACCAGGGGCCGTAGTTCAGGGCGACACCTTTGCTCGTTGGGACAATTTTCTTCGCGGCCAAGACATGGACGAGATCGATGAGCTCTAGGGTTCGTTTGTTGGTATTGTATTCGTTGAGAAGCAAGCCTGCCGATTCCAGGGCGTATTTATTGGGGGCTCCTGCCTTCAATGCCGACAGCCACAGGTCTTCGGTTTTCTTATTCTGTCCGAGAGCTCGGTAGAGCAGACCCATCTGGGCAAGATACTGCCAGTCTTCGCCGTTCTTGAGTTTGGAAACAGTCTCCATGATACCCAAAAGATGCGTGCGCTCAGCGGCATCTCCCGTCGGGGCTGGATCGAAGCTGGGTTGCAGAGGCCAATTGGCAAGTCGACTCTGGGCTTCGATAGCGAGCACATAGTTCTTGAGACCCTGATCTTTGGCAAGATCCAGGTAGAGTTCGACGGCCTCTTTATTCATGTTGAGCGATCGATAGGCTTGCGCAAGTTTGGTTTTGATAGGGTAGGTTACGGCACGGTCGCTCTCGAGTTTGGTGTAGCGCTGCGCAGCTTGGAGAGCGGCTGTCTTAGCTGAAGGTATGACGGAGGGCTGCATTGCTTGGGTCAGGACATCTTCCAAAATCTTTCGATAGCTTTCAGAAATCCCTAGCATGGTGAAAGCCGAGTCGGATCCTTTGCGGAGTTTCGCAGCTGGGTAACGTTCGGCAAGGCTGGTGTAGCTGGCTTCTAAGTCGCTGATCTGCTTAGTTTTCTGGTAGTCTGCGAGGTCGATGTCCCAGACTCTTTTATCGAGCTGCAGGCCGAGTTCATTGTTGGCAAAGGTCGCCGAGAGTTCTTTGTAGAGCTTGGAAGCTGTTTTCAGATCACCACTTTTAAGAGCAGCGGTCGCTTCTCGTTCCCTGAGAGCCTCTACGGGAATAAGCGCGGTGAAACCTTCGCTGAGAAAAGCAGGAGCCTTCACCGCTTTGTTTGCATGAGCCTTGGACCAAATAAAGATCGCAGTGTCCATCACGAGATACTGCAGTCCGGGGGGCATGCCGCGAGCAATTTGAATGGCATAGCTCAGCTTGCTTTCTGCGGTCGGCTTTGGCGCCGCTGTAGGAGCGCCATCAGCATCGAGCCCATATTCGACAAAAGCTTCTGTCAAGCGCTGGGCGACGCGCCCGTAGACGGCGACATCGGGAGCAGCTTTGCTCATATAGGCCAAGCCCTGCGCTGAGGTGCTGGGCGCCAGAGCTAAAGAATAGCCGATCAGCAGATTGATGTTGGCGCTTATGGCTTTTTCTGTCGCGAGCTGTTCTTGCAGAGACACAAGATTGGAAATGCCGTCCCCGCCGTCGCTGACGATATAGCGAGCGAGATTGTTATAGTACTGGCCTTTGGCTTTATTGAGGGGTTTTTTGGTGGCTTCGGCATAGGTAGCGGACGTTGAGGAGAGCCACTGGGCGACGGTCTTAATTTTTTCTTTTTGCTCGCCGTGATTATTATTGGCTACGTAATAGCGCAGAAGAGCCATCGCATCACGACTCAGGCTGGCTGCGCTTGTCATATCGCCTGCACCCTCTTTGCTCTCTGTCATTGTCTTTTGTGTCTGCTTGAAGAGAGCTTCGGCGTCTTCGGGCTTGTCGAGTTTTTTACTGTCGGAATCCAAGGCAGAGATCACGAGCAACTCGTGGATATGGGCTTCGAATTCATGCTGAATCACAGCTTCCGTGGAAAAGGCAGGAATCGGTTGGGGCGCAGTTTGGGCGGATAGCTGTCGCGCTAAGCCCAGGGTGAGGCTGATACTTCCCCCGAGCAGGAGAATCCAAAATCTAGCCATGGTCCGTCCTTCCGTTCCTCTAAGTCTCAGAGACAACTCACCGGGCTTTCGTAGCCCTCCGCAGCGAGGTCTCCCCAGAGGGCTATCGGCACTCTCCCTTGCTTCCTTAGTAATTTTTGCCGACAGGCCGCGACCTTCCCCTTGGCTTTACAAAAAGGCAAGTCCCTCTGATGTCTTAGCGAAGTTTAGATTGCCAGCCGAGGACGAAAGAGCCACCACGTTCACCGGGAAGCCAGTAGGTATTGAGGCGAGCTTCGGGGCTTGCACCTGACGAAGAGCTGCTCGGAGAAGGACTTTGGCTGTGATTCGAGAGGTAGGCTTGGACTCCACTCACGATCCAGAGGCCAAAAAAGGACGCGAACGCAAGGTTCTTGTCTCTCCTGAGAGCCTCCATATAGTCATTGTTTGCGACGACGAATTCAGCTTTTTGTTCGGGGGTGTAAGCATCATTCTGCTCAACCTGAGTGTTCAGATTAGAACGCTGAAGCAGTGTTTTTTGGAGGGAAAAACCGCGATAGAGGGCATAAGTTTGACCAGCGGCGACTCCGGCTCCCAGCCAAGGCTGAGCATTGACGAACTGACCTGTTCCGAAAGGTAAGAGGTAAAGCCAAGAGCCCGACGCTGTATTCGAGCTGCTTTCCGCTTCGACCGTTTCCTTTTTGGGCAACTTCTTTTTGGTGACCTTGTTGGTCGTGACTTTACCGGGGGCTGTGCTGCCCGGAACACTGCTGGGAGGAGCAGCTGTGGGCGTTTGTGCTGAAGTGGTTGCTTGTGGAGCTGGTGCTGTCGCTTGTTCTGGGGGGACGTGGCTTTTGATGCTTTGAAAAAAAGGCACCACGCTGGGATCAAGGACCTCTTCCTCATCGATGCTGAGGCTACGATCGGACTGGACGGCCTGGTAGAAGCTGACTGTAGCCCCCTTACGATCGCCTCTCATGAACTGACAGATGCCAATAAATTTCAGAATAAAAGCGCGGTCTTCTTTAGTTTTTGCCGTCTTGAGCGCTTCGCGAAATTCGATTTCGGCGACGGGGAACTGATTGCGCATATAGGCTTGATAGCCCTGCTCAAAAGTTTGAGCACGAGCGTGTTCCGCGTGGCCTAAGAGTCCCCAGAGACTCAGACACATCATAATGTACCAGCTGCGCACCAAAGGGTAGCCTCCGAAGGGGAGCGATAGGGAGGATTTCGGAAGCTTTGAGGAAAAGCTCAATGTGGGAGTTTAGAAAATACTTCTAACTCATCAATTTCTAAGGGATTATTTGATTTCGGAGGGCCTCTTTGCGAGGGCCCAAAAGGAGGGGGCCACAGGGGGAGAAGCTTAATCCTCTTCATAAGTTGACCGATACTTGCTAAAGATGGGGCTGGAGAGCCTCAGGATCTAGAAGCCGAGATGGCTACTGAGGAGGTCTTATGTCGCATAATGGTTCCGCAGCACTGGACGAGCAGCAACTCACACGGCAACGTGTTTGTGATGGCTGTCAGGCGTATGTAAGTTTCACACGCATTGATTCTTTGAACTGCATGTGTCCCTTGTGCAATAAAAGATTTCCGATGTCTCCAAACTTTGTAAACTTTATGTCCGCTCAAGCGATTGCCAAGATCTTAGCGGAAAAGTAGCAGAAGGATAGCGCGTGAACACAGCCGTTCAGATTGGGATCTTGGGAGCAGGGGCTGTGGGGCACATGCTCGCTTATCTTCTACAAGAATTCACTTCCTACGATGTTCAAATCCTTGGGCGCGAGGGACCACGTCCCCTGAAAAGTCAGATCGTCTGGGGGGAGCGGGCCCTTGACTTGGACATCCCCTTACGTTCGGGCGCATGCCAACTGCTTCTTGTGGCGCTGAAATCCTACGATATCAAGGCAGCTCTGCGAGAACAGCTGCCGCACTTGGCTCCTGGTACACCTCTGGTAATTCTCTCCAATGGCTATATCGAGCCAGAGATTGCTGAGCTTCGGGAGCCTTTTGCTCATCTCATCTGGCGCAAAGGAATTGTGACCAAGGGTATCAAAGTCGATGCCGAGGGGCGCTATCGCATGGGTATGCAAGGGGAAGTTATTTGGGGGAGTCGCGAGGATCCGACTGCGGTTGAGTCCGGATGCATGCGGGAGCTAGCAGCCTTCGGCTGGCACTGGAGCGCTGATACCTGTCCTTTACGCAAAGCCAAGTGGTACTACAATACCGTCCTGAACACGCTCTGCGCGGCCTATCGTCTGCCCCGAAATGGCGATGCCTTGCGGCTCTTCGAAGCCGATGGCCAGGCGCTCGCTCATGAAGTCTTTACCCTGGGCTGTGAGCTTTGGCCCGATTGGAAAGCTGCGGAAGATGAGCTCTGGTGGGAGCTGCGACGTTTGATTCAAAAGACTGCAGATAACGAAAACTCGATGGCTCGTGACGTTCGCCTGGGAAGACGCACAGAAGCTGATGCGCTCTCGGGTTGTCTGCGTTTGAGCGCTGATCCAGCGCGCTATCCTTTGCTCATCTCTTTTCACGAAAGAGTGACGGGAAAAAGTTGGGCCCTCTAAGACGAGGCTAAGATTTCACCGCGCGTATCCATGACGAGATAGCTCATCGCGAGTGTGGTGTAGGCAATACACCAGTTCCCCTTAGCGTCACAAGCAATCCAACCATACGAGCGTTTAGCTAAAATCGCCTCTTCGTAGGTTCGACGGCAGGCATCGACTAGACTTGCTCCATCCCGTACACGCGTTTCTATGCGAGCAGCGAGGGCATCATCGACAATCTCTTCGCCTATACCTGTTGCTGATATGGCTGCAAATGGCGAGGCATAGGTTCCCGCAACCGTCGCCGAGTCGCTGATGCGCCCAGGTTCTTCAAAGCCTCGGCCGCCCGTGCTCGTTCCAGCGAGGAGTTGACGGACACCATTCCAAGAGAGAACTCCTACAGTGTCTGAGTCAAAGAGCGCTTCATGAATCTGCTTTTGCCAAAACTCGAGGCGGCGTGCGCTGATGAGATTCTCAACAGGCATGTGAAGCTTTCGCGCAAGCTGCTCGGTGCCAGGACTGGTAAGTACGCGTGAGCTGGCCTCTTGCAAGGCCAAAGCCAATCGCGAGGGATGTCGGACGTCGGTCACGGACATCACGCCTGAAAAACTTTGGCGCTCACCATGCATCAAAGCTGCCGTGAGCCGCGGCTTGCCATCGGCTTGCAGTGCGGCTCCATAGCCGGCATTAAAAAGGGGCTCGTCTTCTAAACCTTCCATACAGCTGACCAGAGTCTCCAAAGGATCTTCGGCAGCTTTTTTGAGAGCAGCTTGAGTGATCTCAATCAGCGATTGAGTGGCTCTGCGCATGCCTTCTGATGTAGGGTCCATGGGTCCAGCTCCCCCGTGAAGGAGGTAGAACGCCTGAGGGGAGTGACCACTGATAAAATTCATATTCGACTTGCCTCAGCCTTTAGGATCCAAAGTAAATAGCGGCACCGAACACAGCAAAGCCGAGAGCGGCCCCTATGCGGACAAATTTAAGCGGAATTTTTTGGGTAAAGCGTTCCCCAAAAAAGACGGCCAAACCATCAGAAAAGAGCATGCCAAGCGTCGTTCCAAGAGTGACCAGAAGCGGAGCCTGAAACTTCGCTCCCAAGGCTACCGTGGCCAGCTGAGTTTTATCGCCCATCTCGGCGAGAAAGAAGGCTACGAGAGTGGTGAGAAAGGCTCCGAAACGCGTTTCTTTTGGGCCATCTTCGTCTTTATCCGGCACGAGAATCCAGAGGGCAAAAGCAAAAAAGATCAGAGCTAAGGCCAGACGCAGATGCTCTGGGCTCACCTTTTGTGAGAGCCAACCCCCAAAGAGAGTGGCAATCCCATGGTTAGCTATTGTCGCCAGGAGTATCCCGCTCATGATCGCCGTGGGATTGCGAAAGCGCAGGGCAAGCACGAGGGCGAGCAACTGTGTTTTGTCCCCCATTTCCGAGGCAGCGACCAAAAGAAAAGACTGCAAAATGACGTCCATGGCATAGTCCTTCGATGGAGCAAATCTAGGCCATGATCCTAACAATCTGTTCCGAAAAAAGAAAGGCCGCGGATAGATCCACGGCCTCTCACGATGGGATTATACTGAAAACCATCGCCGGCCCAAATTCCCACAAGCTAGGTCTTGCAGGGGATACACGGCGACTCGGCGAACATAAGACGAGATCGCGACCGGGGCAAGCTATACTCCTGAGGGGCCGTGTTCCTTCTTATCAGGCTGAACAGCAGACGCTGAGATAGGTCGGTGAAGAACCTTTGGGAGGAGCCTAAGGCTTCGTATTCTCGTATTTTTTTGCTTGGTCAAGGTGAGCAGCTGGGATCAGCGACACTGTTCAAGGCTCGCATCTGTGATCAAAGATTCCAGAGGGGTACCCAGGCTTTCAAAAGCACAGCGCATCCACCCTTGATAGCGGGTGAGGTCCATAAGGGTGCCGCCGCCGGATTCGCAGGTTCCTGCCGTTCGACGTCCTGGCCCCGTCGTCGACCCGATGAGGAGCAAACAGGAGCCGCCTTCGCCGACGAGATAGGTGGGCCCTCCTGAATCGCCAAAGCAAGCACCTTTGCCCGCACCGCGTTCGAGTTGCAGCTCTCTTTGGTCGGGGAAGACTTCATCGAGCTTGAGCTCGACCTGGCTCAGGGGACGTCGCTGCTTATCGTCGCTCGCATAGGCGCCATAGCCAACAGACAGCACGGAAAGTCCGGGACTGAGATACTCAGGTTTAGCGAGAGCGACAGCTTGAGCTGATGCTGGCAGAGTTCCGATAAAACTCAGGACGGCGACATCATAGAGAGCCGCTTGAGGCGTTGCACGTGTTTGGCTGGGAATCCCGACAAAGCGAGGATGCATCTGAAAGCCCGTGACCTGCACGGTTTCGCTGACCGTTCCTTCGACTCCAAAACCCAAACGGATATCTTCGATGCGAGCTTCGTCGCGGAGACAGTGAGCAGCGGTGACGATGTGATGGGGGCCCAGTAAGGTCCCAGTGCAGAAACGTTGGCTCTTGATCCAGATCTTCACACTGGCTCGTGCAGCCAGCTGTTCGGCCTCTGACTTTTGACCGCCGACTATCGCTAAGGGAGCAGAACTCGGACAAGTGATGGGCAGAGGAGTTTGAACGCTGCTGTCGGCTGAGGAGCTGGCGAACGATCGAGCCTCTTCGGAACTCGTCTGGCTACTGACTCGAACGGGGCGACAAGCCGCGTTAAGAGCTAGGGCTGTCAGAGTCAGGAGTGTTGGAGCTAAGCGCATGCAGTTCATAGACAGTCTTCCCCCGATGGTGAGGATTCGGCGCTTCGCCTTTAAGTCTTGAGAATGTATGCTAAAGCCCTATAAATTTTACGAAAAATCAGCTTTATTAAAACCGGCTGCGAAGCCTCTGAAGTAGGCTTTGGGCAGGTCTTTGACCCGCTCGAGTGTTGCAGACATGAGCAATTCCAAGTAGTCTTTGGGAAACGATCTGACAAACGACCTCTGCAGCGAGGGCGTGAGGGGAAGGCAAGATGCTGGGACAGTCTGCGATATGGTATGCCTTGCTTGCTTGGGGCTTTTGGGGCTTTGCCTCGTTTCAAGCTGTCCAACGCACGCACCCTTTGACTGTGCAATGGATTGTGGCACTCCCTTATTTTGTGATGGCACCTATTTGGTATGCCTGGAGTCGGCGGGCCGGTGGACCTGCTTTGCCTGATAAGACTACGCTGATGTGGGGTATACTCTCATGCTGCGCGTCGCTCCTGGGCTCGTATATGTATAGCTACGCCCTCAAGAGTCAAAAGCCTGCTCTCGTCGTGAGCATCAGTTCCGCTTATCCTTTGGTGACCGTGGCACTTTTGGTCATGACAGGCTCTGATCAGCTGCGCTGGCAACAGATCGTTGCGCTCGCTTTTATCATAGTCGGTGTGACGATACTTCAGCAGCCATGAGGTAGGGAGGGACAGCTCTCCAAAGGAGAGCGTATCGATCGGCTGTCTGAGCGGTGCTCGCAGGCTTCAAGGATGAGCGCTGTGACCTTCACCCATACCTGGTTCGGCACCATGGTGGCCTTCTTCTTCCGCATCGTAGGTGGTCTGCGAGTCTGTGCCACAGAAAACCTGCTCGTGACGGAGACAGTCGGGGCGACTCTTCACGTTCAAAACGACAACGAGAACCACCGATAGCACGATCAGAAACAGCATCGCAGGGATAATGATAGGTTCCCAGCGGTCTACATAGGCTTTGGCATCAAACTTGTTCGACATGTCTTCCTCATCCAAGGCAAAGGTCTAAGTTTCTCTTTTAACCAAAATCTTAGCAAACGCCAAGCCTTTAGAAAAAACTATACGGGTATAAGTCCGCGAAAAAGACGAGCAAGCCGATGAGGGCTTGACTGGGCAGCCAGAATCATGCTCGTATCGCGTCTTTTCTGTGGCGCTTCACATGACGTCACAATTGAGTGTTTCCTCGCGTAAAAGGTGTCAATATGTGCATTTCGTCCCGACTGTTTTCCCTGTCGATCTTCAGCTCACTGCTTCTGAGTGCCTGTGGGCAGACTCGTCAGTCTGTGAGTCGACCCGCCATTGTCCAGGGGCAGCCGGTTGAGGCCCAAGAGTTTCCTGTCGTCTCTCTGCTCAAGAAAGACAGCGGGGGCGTTGAGTTCTCTTACTGTACGGGCGTTCTGGTCAGCCCTAAGCACGTCCTGACGGCTGCTCACTGCTCTCTCGACGCGAAAGGCCAGGTTTACGAGGCTAAGAGTGTGCACGTGGTCTGGGGAGAAAATCTGCCAGAAAGCAAACTTGACGTAGCTTTGCGCGTCCGGGCTCTGCACCCCCATCCTTCCTACGATAGCAATCAGATGGGCAAAGACGCAGAGGGTGTGATCAAGCCAGGCAAAGCTCACGACATTGCGGTTTGGGAGCTCGAGGATGCGGCGAAAGCATCGGCAAAGATCGCTGCCGTTATCGATTTGAACAGTGCGGAAGAGTTCTTGAAGGCAAGCGGCCAGGTTCAGCTGCTTGGATTTGGGGCTAAAGACGGCTTTGCCTCACCCTGGGAAGCACACCCCTTGCTCGCGGCGCAGACTTCTTACGGCCCCGTGATGTCGGTGGATGTGCGTCGTCAGGAGATGATTGGCGGACGCTTGGTCACACATACGGTGCATTTGGATTTGCCGGCCTATTCAGAGACGGAATTCTTTGCTGGTGGCAAAGATCAGCCCGACACCTGCAAAGGCGATAGTGGGGGACCCGTGATGGTGAGTCGGTCGAACGGTGAACACCTCTTGCTCGGCCTGACTTCGCGCGGGAGCAGTCAGTGTGATCGCGGTGGGGTCTATACTCTGGTTCCCGCTTACGGGGATTGGCTTAAGGCTCAGGGTGTGCCGTTGCAGACCCAAACCTACTAAAGAGAGATGAGGCGGCCGAGCGGCCTCGCCGTATCGTGCCGTGCTTAAGCTTGCCAGCCTGAAAAGGAAGGGCTATCTTCTTGAGTTCATGCTTTTTTGCGAACTCAAGGAGCCCTCAGATGAAATCAACTTTCCTTGTTCTCAGCGCCATGGCCTCTTTCGCTTGTCCTGCATGGGCGGCGAAGTCAGGTTGCAGCAGCCTTCCTGATCACGCTCAATTGGCCAAGGCTTTAGATACTGTCGTACAAGATGGCAATGCCGGTCTCTTCAAACCCAATGCCATGTGGGCAACTCTCGTCGATCGTAGCGGTGTCGTCTGTGCTGTCGCTAAGGTTGGGGATGCTTGGCCTGGAAGCCGGGTGATCTCAGCTCAGAAAGCTCACACGGCCAATGCTTTTTCCAACGAACATCTCGCCCTTTCCACCGCCAATCTCTACTCAGCTGTGCAGCCAGGCGGGACTCTTTTTGGTCTGCAGTTTTCAAATCCCGTCAATCCTGAAGCCGCATACGCTGGTCAGGCCGAAGCCTATGGAACGGCAAAAGATCCCGCTGTCGGTAAGCGCCTCGGTGGCGTCAATGTTTTTGGTGGTGGTCTGGCGCTCTATAAGGACGGAAAAAACGTAATCGGCGGTTTAGGCGTGAGTGGTGATACCTCGTGTACCGATCACATCATTGCTTGGAAAATACGCAAAGCCCTGAGCCTAGACAAGGTGCCAGGCGGAGTTTCGCCTAAGAAAGATGACAACATCATCTTCGATATCACATCGGGAACCTCTGCGGGTGGCTTCGGACATCCAGCCTGTAGCCCAGAAG
>CANGNB010000055.1 GCA_947454545.1 Oligoflexaceae bacterium | reverse complement strand
TTTCAGCATTTTTCATTTCGTACTGAGTAATCAAAGATCCGTCTTCTGACTTGTAGACGGGGACCAGGTTTTGCATGCCCCCATCTGCAATGACGACACCTGCCGCATGGACGGAAGTGTGACGGCTGAGACCCTCAATTTTTAGGGCAAGATCGATCATCTTTTGGATGTTTTCGTCTTTTTTGGCCTCTTCCGCCATCTTGGGCTCGCGGGCTAAGGCGTCTTCGAGTTTGATATCGAGTTCGTTAGGAATCAGTTTGGCGATACGGTCGACCTTGCCATAACCAATCTGCAAAACCCGACCAACATCGCGAAGGGCAGCTTTGGCCTTCATTTTTCCGAAGGTTGTGATCTGGGCCACATTTTCTTTGCCGTATTTTCGGGTGACGTAGCGAATCACTTCGTCACGTCGATCCTGACAAAAATCGACGTCAAAGTCAGGCATCGAAACACGTTCTGGGTTAAGAAAGCGTTCGAAGATAAGGTTGAGTTTGATGGGGTCAAGATCGGTAATACGTAAGGCATAAGCAACGAGCGAGCCTGCCCCTGAACCCCGGCCTGGTCCGACCGGGATATCGTTGTCTTTGGCCCAATTGATGAAGTCCTGAACGATCAAGAAGTAACCCGGAAAGCCCATGGAAATGATGACTTCGACTTCGTAGTGAAGGCGTTGGTGGTAGAGCTCAATTTTTGCAGGAGTTAGCTCTTTTTCACCATAAAGCTCGCGCAAGTGGAGGAGGCGATCTTCAAGGCCCTCGCGCGAGAGGCGGCGCATGGCATCGGCCTCGGATTCGCCGCTGGGCAAGACAAAGCGCGGCAGAAAATATTCGCCAAATTTAAATTCGACCTTACAGCGGTCAGCAATTTTTTTCTGATTCTCGAGGGCTTCAGGCCATGCCTGGTATTTGAGTTCCATCTCTTCATTGCTAAAAAGATGAAATTCAGCTGTTTGAATGCGCTTACGCAGATCCGTCATGTTCAAATCATTTTTGATCGCTGTCAGAACTGCGTGAGCTTCGATATCTTCAGGATTCAAGTAGTGACTATCAGCACTCGCTACCAAAGGCAGACCGTAGTGCCGAGCAGCCTCAACCAAAAGTGGGAGGAGGCGTCTTTGAGCTGGGATATTGTTGTCGATGAGCTCGATATAATAGCCGTCTTCGCCAAAGATAGACTTCATTTCCGCGACGTGCTGATCTAAGGCGTGGACGATGGGAGCGGTATCTTCACTTGGCTGTTTCAGTTCTGCCAATGGATTGGTCGACTTCGAAGCGAGCAGTTCGAGGAGACTGCCATACTCCCCACGGAGGCAGCTGGACAGTGCAATCAGATCTTCACTGTTTTGCCGCAGTGCTTCCAAACTGACGGTAGCAAGGCCATTGAGGGTAGGGCCCTGGAGATAAGAAGAACTGACGACGCGGCAGAGTGTGTAGTAGCCTTTCAAGGATTTTGCCAAGACGACCAGATGGAAGGCGTCCATTTTTCGTGATAAAACTAGGCCTTCTTTGGCCAAGTCTTGCGTCTTCGGGACACCCGTCCAGTAAAGCTCTGTGCCCAAAATGGCTTTGATCTGGTTATCCTTGCACTTACCGTAGAATTCAACCGCCCCAAACATGTTGCCGTGGTCGGTCAAAGCTATAGCTTCATGGCCCATTTTTTTAGCTTTTTTGATGAGCGCTCCGATGCTTATGGCGCCATCCAAAAGAGAATATTCACTATGTACGTGAAGATGCACATACTTTGAGGGGGCTGCTGCTTCCAAGGTGACATCCTTTAGCTAAAACGCCACAGAAAAGACGAGGCGATAGGCCCCTAGACTACACCTCTGCCCTGGGCCTGGGCAAGCTTGGAGGCGAGTCAAGGAAAGAAGACTGATGCTTGCAAGATGAACTCATCAGGCTTTGCTATTTCGACGTGGGAATGTTGTGGTTAGAATGTGAAAAGCATAAAAGTTCAGGCAAAGGTTTCTTGCAGACTTCCAAAATTCATCGGATCCAGTATTTTAATACATTAGTATCCGTACTGGGAAGGTTTCCAGGAATTTCGGAAGTTTTAAGCTTGAAGAGTGTGGCCTCACTTCTACTCAGTAGTTCCACGTTTAAAATTCAAACAAAACGGGGGCCTGCGAGCACGAATAGAGTGTGTGTAAGTACTGAAACAAGGAGAAATCAAGTTTAGAGTACTCATTAAAATCTCAAAAACTTCGCTCTACTCTAACAATTATTATCAAATCAGGTTTTCTATCTGTCATAGATAAGTTTGTCGGCAAATCCTTGAGCTTTTCACTCCAGTGGCCAACATAACGAACTTCCTTAAATGTAGTATTGAAATACTGTCTTAAGGCAACTGTAAATGAATCACCAACTATCCAAACATATTTGTTTGATAAGGGATTCTTATTTGTCAAATCAGTTGCAGGACCAAACGTTGTCTTTTGCTCATTAGGGATAGCTTTTTCAGATACTACCAGCTCGTTTTTCCAAACGATATCCCAGCTATCATCTTCATGAAGTGGGAAATTCTTTAGATTAGAAATGCCGATAAGATCACCGCTATGGGGTTTTGAGCTTTGTACAAATTCAACTTGTGGAATAGGTAAATCAAGGAGTTTTGAAAAGCCAGAATAAGCTAAAAAAGCACCCTTGTTATTCCAATGTGTATCAGTTCTGTAATATAAAAGGCCTTCGGATTTTTTGACCTTAAGCATATCATCCGTCGGATCGTAGATGGTAAGGTTCGGTATACTTTTGAGACTATTAAAAAAGAAATGGCTGTATTTTTGTTGTGATGGGACGATGCTATCTGGCAAATATTCTGAATAGATACTTGACTTGTTGGGTCCTATGACTAAAGCAACTTTAATGTCAGATTCAGCACCTGCTTTAGCAATCGCTGAAAAAAGCTTATGAGTGTTATCAATTTCACTTTGTCTAGGCGTAATGCTAAGTTTAAGCTTAGATACTGTTTTATCGTAATTATCACCTAAAAATAACCAGTCTTCTTTACCTTGATACCAAGCTAAAGAAGGTAGCAACAAATCCAATCCTTTTCTCTTAATTAAAAAATGTTCATTCGTTAGCCCTTTAAGTCTAAAGGGCAAGCCATCTCGTTCGTATGTATTGTACCCAACAAACCCTACAATAATCATTAGAACGACAAGTACAGGCAACTTAACCTTTTCATGCTTACCAAAGCGTAGTGGACGTTCTACAATCCTATATGTAAGCCAAGCCAGGGCTATAGAGAGGATTACAGCGACTATGCGTATATTGCGACTCGGTAATTCGCCTTCAATAATACGGGAAAAAGACAGTATCGGCCAGTGCCACAAGTACAAGGGAAAGCTGATTAAGCCAAACCAAACGGCAATCTTATGAGATAGAATGTTTCGATTTACCCAAGCTTGAGAGCCTGACGTAATAATTAGTACAGCGCCTAAGACTGGCACCAAAGCCCACAATCCTGGAAAGCTTAATTCTTTTGTCATTCGCAAGAAACCAAATAACAATAAGAATAAGCCAACAAACGAAAGAATGTTGGTAAGCGTCATCAGATCTTTATTTTTCTTACTCAAAAAAAGTAATGTTGAGAGCCAAGCATCAGTCTTATTTTGGATATCAGAGCAAGCATCTTTCTTATAGAGGGTAATCCAAGCCAATATACTTCCGCTCAGTAACTCCCAAAAACGTGTCTGGGGAGAATAAAAGGTGGCAACCAAATCTTGTTTAACACCTTTAACACTCAGAATAAAAGTGGCTATAGCTACAGCAATTGTTATTGTGAAAAGATTAAATTTACGTTTCCAAGCAAACCATAACAAGAGCGGCCAAACGATATAAAACTGTTCTTCGATACCCAAGCTCCACAGATGTAGTAATGGCTTGGTTTCAGCTGAATTGTCGAAGTAACCAGCCTCACTCCATAAGGTAAAGTTGGAAATAAAACCAGCACCTGCAGCTATATGCTTTCCTAGCTGCTTGTACTCATCAGCTAATAATTCAAACCAACCAAAAGCAAATGATACAATCAGCACAAGTAAGAGCGCTGGAAAAATGCGCTTTATGCGACGGGCATAGAACTCAGCAAAACTGAAGGTACCTTTGTCTAAATTCTCAAAAATAATAGTAGATATGAGATAGCCGGAAATGACAAAAAATACATCTACACCGATATAGCCGCCTCTTACTGAGCTTGGAAATGCGTGAAAGGCAACGACAGTCAACACGGCAACTGCACGCAAGCCATCAATGTCCGGACGATACTTTGGATGAGATAAGTGTGGTTGTTGTGCTGTCATAACGCTCCATCTGATAGCCTGGTGTCTTTGCTAGTAAACTCAAGCCAACTCTCTGAGTGTGTTTTTTTATAGTAGTATCACTACCCACCTCGTGTGTCGATTAGGGCTAGGGTGTAAATGGCTATTTCATTGGACTTTCATGAAGATTTTCTGAGCAGTATATGGGACTAAAGTTACGTCCGAAAAGGAAAAGCTACAGTTTGTGTAACTTTAATTCAACTGCCTAAAAAATCAAGCGCCTATTTGACTTGCGAAAGTTTTGTGCAACTGCAAAACATTAATAAATCAGGCGCTTAGGTAATGGAAACTACTCCCATTCGATTGTTGCCGGCGGCTTGGTGGTAATGTCGTAAACCACGCGATTGATACCATGAACTTTGCGAACAATTTCATCAGAAACACTGACTAAAAAGCTCATGGGTAGATCGCCTACTCCCGCTGTCATACCATCTGAGGCTGTAACAGCTCGGAGGGCACAGGTTTGCTGATAGGTTCGATTATCACCCATAACGCCGACTGATTTAACCGGCAGCAAGACTGCAAAAGCTTGCCAGACAGAATGATAGTGGTTCGCTTCGCGTAGTCTTCGAATGAAGATGTCGTCAGCTTCTTGCAAGATTTTAACTTTGTCTGCATCGATGTCCCCTAAGATGCGCACCGCTAAACCGGGGCCAGGGAAGGGGTGACGATCGATCAATTGAGGAGCAATGCCGAGCTGTCGACCTATGCTACGGACTTCATCTTTGAAGAGATAACGGAAGGGTTCGACCAGCTGAAGGTGCAACTTCTCAGGTAATCCGCCCACATTATGGTGACTCTTGATGACCTTGGCACCTGAGCCATGTCCTGCCGATTCGATCACATCGGGATACAGAGTTCCTTGTCCCAAATGAGTGAAACCACTGTGAGACTTGGCGAAAGCTTCGAAGACTTCTATAAACTTACGGCCGATGATTTTACGCTTTTGCTCAGGATCGGAAACTCCCTTTAAAGCAGCATAAAAATCGTCTTTACAGTCAAGGGTCGTGAGTTGAACCTTGAGGCTCTTGAGCTGCTCGCTCACCCATTCCACTTCGTTTTTCCGTAACAGTCCATGGTCAACAAAAACGGCATGAACCTGGTCTGCACCTAAAGCATAAGTGAGGAGAGCTGCCGCAACGGTAGAGTCTACACCACCTGATACAGCCATGAGGACTTTGCCTTGACCGACATTCTCTTTGATTTTAGCAGCCGAGGAACTCAGCATGCAGCCTGCATCCCAGTTCAGGGGTGCTTTGCAGATATCACTCACAAAGCAGCGCAGTAGTTCAGCTCCTTCTACGGAGTGCTGAACTTCAGGGTGAAACTGAAGCCCAATCCAAGGTCGCTCTTTGTGAGCTATAAAAGCGGTGACACCATCCTCGGTACGTCCCAGAACCTCGAAAGCTCCACTTGTATCTTCGACATCATCGCCATGACTCATCCATACAATCTGTTTGGACGATAAAGTTTGAAAGGCCTTGGCATAAGCGGGGGCCTTTCCAAGCTGAAGGTTCAGCTCAGCGCGCCCATATTCACGCTGAGTACCACTGCGTAATTTGCCACCTGAGACACCTGCCATGAGCTGCATACCATAACAGATACCTAGAACGGGAACCTGACTTTGCTGCACCCACTCAGGCATGGTGCGTGCCCCTTCATCCGTCACAGTATCGGGTCCACCGGAAAGGATGAGGCCTCGGGCTGTGAAATCCTTGGGGGGATGCTGGCTCATGCCATCGATGATTTCAGAGTAAACACCTAGCTCTCGCAAGCGCCTTGCGATGAGAAGGGTATACTGCGAACCATAATCAAGAATGACGATGCCTTCGCTGACAGGACGCTGTATCGTATGCTGCTGAGTCATGAGCTGCTCTCCTCGAAGTCTCAGTCGAGTTTATAGTTAGGGGCTTCACGTGTGATATACACATCGTGAACGTGACTTTCTTTCAGTCCAGCCGAAGTTATTTGGACAAATTCAGCGCGCTGATAGAGATGATCTATGGTGGGAGCACCACAGTATCCCATAGCTGAGCGGATCCCCCCGACCAGCTGATAGATAGTGTCAGCGAGAGTCCCGCGATAGGGGATGCGACCCTCAATGCCTTCGGGCACGAGCTTGCCAGGATCATCAACGCCACCTTGGAAGTAGCGGTCGCGACTGCCTTTGCGCATAGCGCCTAAACTTCCCATACCCCGATACTGTTTATAGCTCTTGCCTTGATAAATGATCAGGTCTCCAGGCGTCTCATCTGTCCCAGCGAAGAGGGAGCCGATCATCACTGTGCCTGCGCCTGCGGCGAGAGCTTTGACGATATCGCCGCTGAATTTGATGCCACCGTCTGCAATGATCGGAACCCCGAGTTTTCTGCCCTCTTCGGCACATTCTAGGACTGCGGTGAATTGGGGAACGCCAATTCCAGCCACGATTCGGGTAGTACAGATACTTCCAGGGCCTATGCCTACTTTGACGGCGTCTGCACCCGCTTCCACGAGAGCACGAACAGCGCTCGCAGTAGCTACATTACCTGCAATAAGCTGGAAATTATAAGAGCGTAGAGTTTCTTTGAGACGGCGGACGGCTTGGATAACACCTTCAGAGTGTCCGTGTGCAGTATCCACGATAATCACATCGACGCCAGCCTTGAGAAGCGCCTCCGAGCGTTCAATAAAGTCTCCACCTGCTCCGACAGCGGCCCCAACCAGAAGTCGGCCTGAACTATCTTTGGAAGCATTGGGAAATGTCTTTGACTTGAATATGTCTTTGACGGTGTACATACCGATCAGGGTGCGGCCGTCGGTGTCCAAGACCGGCAATTTCTCGATACGATGCTTGTGAAGAAGTTCCACAGCTTCGTCTGGGCTTGTATTTTTGCTGCAGGTTATGACTTCTTTGGTCATAACATCGCGAACCAATCGCCGGACATCTTTCTCAAAGCGAATATCTCGGCCGGTGATGATGCCCACCAGTTGGCCCTCGTCAACGACGGGAAAGCCTGAAAAATTAACTCGCTTCATGATATCCATGACTTCTGCGAGTGAGTTGTCGGGCCGAACGGTAACGGGGTCTTTGACTATCCCTGATTCACTCTTTTTTACCTGGCGAACTTCATCAGCCTGGTCTTCAATACTCAGGTTTTTATGAATAATGCCTATGCCACCCGCTTGAGCCATGACGATGGCCGCTTTTGCCTCGGTCACTGTATCCATGGCAGCTGAAACCAGGGGGATCTTAATCTTGAGTTGGCGCGTGAGTTGGGTTTCAAGGTTGGCTTCGTGCGGCAGGATCTCGGAGTGCTGGGGAACAAGTAGCACATCGTCGTAGGCGAGCCCAATGCGGAACTCTCGATGCTTTGAATTAGTCATAATGACCTTCCTTATCCTGTTGTACTGTCCTATATATTAGTCTTAGGCCTTTTAAACTCATCAATTTGCCGTAGGGGGGGGCGATATAAGGCGGGAGAATAGCACTTCAGATCCAACGCGCCAAGTCCCTGACCCCTTATTTTTTCGAGGGCTCGCCCAGCGAGCTTACCAAATTGAGTGCAGCTGGCGGAAATTTGAGGGGGCGACTTGCGAAAGCCTGGCGCTTCCTATAAAAAGGGCTGTTTGACGCAACAGACTTCGAAGGAAAGAGGATCCCCGTGCATCAGAAGCAGCTCGAGCAGGAAATATCTAAGCGCCGTACATTTGCGATTATTTCCCACCCTGACGCCGGGAAAACCACAATGACAGAAAAGCTACTGTTGTACGGTGGTGCGATCAATATGGCGGGTTCCGTCAAGGCCAAAAGGTCCAAAAAGTTTGCAACTTCGGACTGGATGGAGCTGGAGAAGCAAAGGGGTATTTCGGTCACGAGCTCAGTGATGAAATTTCCTTACATGGGCTGTGAGATGAATCTGATCGATACGCCCGGTCACCAGGATTTTTCTGAAGATACATATCGAACCTTGACGGCTGTTGATAGTGCGCTCATGCTCATGGATGCAGCGAATGGAGTCGAGGCTCAGACCAAAAAACTCTTTGAAGTCTGCGCCCAACGAAAGACCCCAGTCATTGCTTTCATCAACAAAATGGATAGGGAAGGTCGGGAACCTTTTGCTCTGCTTGAAGAGATTGAGAGCACGCTTGGCATTCGAGTTTCACCTATCACTTGGCCTATCGGGATGGGGCAGCGTTTTCGTGGGGTTTATCACCGACTCGAGAACCAGCTTTTAATTTATGAAAAAGGCGCTGAACGTTCTCGCCCGGTGCCCCTCAAGGGTTTGACATTGGATGCTCCAGAGGTCATCCAAGAGCTAGGTGAAGAATTAGCTGAGCAGTTAAAAGTGGAGCTCGAACTTTTGGATGGAGCTGGTGATGCCTTTGATTTGCAGCGCTATCTCAAGGGCGAACTGGCGCCGGTATTCTTTGGTTCAGCTTTAAACAACTTTGGTCTCGAGCCATTGCTCCAAGCCCTGATAGATATGTCTCCGACCCCTACGCCACGCGAGGCTAAGGAGCGCTTAGTGCAACCAAATGAGCCCAAATTCAGCGGATTTATTTTTAAAATTCAAGCGAACATGGATCCTCAACATCGGGACCGTGTGGCTTTTGTTCGAATCTGTTCAGGCTATTTCCAAAGGGGTATGAAGGCGTATATTGTGCGTCTTGGCAAAGAGCAGCGCCTTGGTCGCCCGACACAGTTCATGGCACAAGACAGAAGCTTGGTGGATGAAGCCTTTGCAGGGGATATAGTCGGGATTCACGATCCAGGTGTATTTAAGATTGGTGACACTCTCACAGAAGGTGAAAACCTCAATTATACCGGCGTACCTGTGTTTGCTCCGGAACATTTCTGTCGCGTATCCCTCGCGGATCCGATGAAGAGTAAGCAGCTCAACAAAGCTTTGGATCAGCTGTCGGAAGAGGGTGCGGTTCAGGTCTTCCGTCCTATTCATGGTACCGAACAGATCTTGGGTGTGGTCGGTGTGCTTCAGTTCGATGTGGTTCAGTATCGCATTCAGCACGAATATGGTGTGAAGGTGAACTTCACCCGCCTGCCTTATTCGGCTGCTCGTTGGATTCAATGTGATGATGTGAAGGCGCGTGAGGAATTTGTGAGAGCTCAGGCTCATGTGGTCTGTCTCGACCAGCATGATCACGAGGCCATTCTTTTAGAAGACACGTGGCGTCTCAAATTCTTGCAGGAGCGATTTCCAAAGGTTCAGTATTTGTCGACTGCGGAAAATGTTGCAAGGTAGTGTAATGAAAGAGGAAAGCAGAGGATACATCAGCATACGGAAAGAGCGCCTGTGCTCTCTCCGAAGCAGATGGACTTACCGATAAGAGAGAATCACTTTGAGGAGGGCCTTTTATGCGTTTCCAACTTATAGTTTCGATGGCTGTCTTGCTTACCGGCTGTGACGTTACAATCAGCCAGCCGTCTTCCATCCCTGTACAAGAGGGTCCTGCTCCTCCTCCTGAAGATTATCCTTTACCTATGCCCTTGCCTGCCTGCGATGCCAGTGCTCATAGCGGTATCAGTGTTGAAGTCCAGTACGCTTTGGGTGCCGCGCGAGAGGCTACTCTTGAGCTTATAGGGACTGATGGCAGTCGGGAAACTCTCCAGTCTCATGATATGGCGGTGCACGGTCTTCGCATGCAAACGGAGAAAGGGCTCGAATATTCGTATATCCAAAATTTTTCGGGTGCTTATGAACATCCCGGTTCGTTCGCTGTCGAGCTCCACGTAAACGGAAAAATTCAGGAAACTAAGCCGCTGACTATTCCCTTCGATGGTTGCCATGTGCAGACGCAGCAGCTCACCTTCAAGGTCGCTGCAACACAAGCTCAGAGTTTCGATCCAACGCAGGAGTATTATCCTTTGGATGGAGGTTCTTTGGCTGTACGTGATCCGCGCTCAGGTTCTGTGAAAGTGGTAGGTTCTTCTAAAGTATGGCAGCAAACGGAAGTTGTGCGCTTGCTTATGACTGAAACGGTTTGGGGAGATACAGTCAGTATCGGGGAAGTGCAGGAAAAGCTTGTTCCTCAAAAGACTGAGATTGGTCGTTTTCAGGAAAGAGGTATCGATAGAGGTCCAGTGTCTTCATCTAATCAAAAAGATTTGGGGTCGCGTCTGCTCTTCGGAATCTAACCACACTTACCAAGAGGGTCGCTTACGTGGCGGCCCCGCACCGTATCCTTCCCAGCTTCTCTCATTCTTTCTAGCTTTTTTCGATTACAGCAGGATAAAAAAAAATTAGCTTCCCTGAGCCAGATGTTTGTGCAAGACGAAGTTGGTAGTTGTTCTATTTTTTGCTCCGTATGGAAAGCTTTGGAGAAGCATCCCCAAGTCATTCTGTGATAAACTCGAGCCCTGATTGTGTTTGTCCTAAGTCTGAACTCAACCAAAGAGTATCCCCCATCTTTCGAGGAATCGCATGAAAAAAGCTCAAAAGGTTGCCGCTGGGCTCGTCTCTGCAATTGTCATCATAGCGTCTACCATTGCGATTCGAGACTACGGAATCGAGGCCACTGACGATGCCCAGATCGAAGGGCGTATCGTCAATATTTCAACTCGTGTTTCGGGACAGGTACAAAAGCTTCATGTTGAGGACAATCAAGATGTCAAACAGGGTCAGCCTTTAGTCGAACTTGATAGGACGGAACTTGAGTCACGACTTGCAGCAGCTCAAGCTGATCTCAGTGCAGCCCAGGCTTCTTTAAGTGCGAGTGAGTCTGAATTGACAGCAGCCACATCTCGTCTCCATCTTGCTGATATCGAACTCGGCAGGCTCAAAAAATTGGCCAAAGATGGTGTGGTGTCTCAATCAGAAGTTGATAGCCGACAGGTTCAGTACGATCAAGCAAAAGCAAATTATGACCAGGCGATGTCTCGATTAAGCAGTGGTAAGCACTTGGCCGGTGCGGCTCCTGGAGCAGCTCTCGCTAAAGTTCAGCAGGCCGAAGCGGCCTTGCAATTAGCTCAGGTTAATCTTTCCTACGCTACCATCACAGCCCCAATATCAGGGCTTGTTTCACGGAAAAATGTTGAGGTTGGTCAGGTCTTGGCTCCGATGACTAGTCTCATGGCCCTAGTGGATCTTCATGACGTGTGGGTCGTTGCAAATTTCAAAGAAGACCAGCTCAACAATCTCAAAGCTGGGCAAACTGCTAAAATTAAAGTCGACTCCTATCCCGGACATACCTTCGAGGCAGAGGTTGCTTCTATCGCAGCTGCAACAGGCTCGAAATTTTCACTGCTGCCACCCGATAATGCTTCAGGAAACTTTGTGAAAGTTGTGCAGCGGGTTCCGGTCTTGCTCCACTTCAAGAATACCAATGGCGAGCACGGTGAGGGTATCGTTTTGCGGCCTGGAATGAGTGCTACAGTCGCAGTCAAAACCCGTTAACGACTTGTTTGAGGGAGCATCCAGGAATGGAGCAAACACATATCACGGGTTCTAAGGTGGGCATCACGATCGCTGCCATGGCTGCGGCGTTGATGGCCATCCTCGATATTTCTATAGTCAACGTTGCAATATCGGATATTCGTGCTTCTTTTGGAACTCCCATCGACCAGATCGCTTGGGTCTCCACAGGATATATGATGGCCAATGTTGTCGTCATTCCGATTACCGGGTTCATGCAGCGTCGTTTTGGTTTTAAACGGTATTTTACCGTCTCTATAGGCATCTTTATCCTGTCCTCAATTCTCTGTGGACTTGCCTGGAATCTACCTTCCCTCGTGGCCTTTCGAATCCTTCAGGGTATGGGGGGAGGGGCTATCATCCCAACGGCTCAATCGATTCTTTTTGCTCGCTATCCCCGCAACGAGCATGGAATGGCGGGAGCCTTGTTTGGTCTTGGCGCGATTACAGGCCCCCTCTTGGGGCCGACTTTAGGTGGCTACCTGATTGACGTTTCAAGTTGGCACTGGATATTTTACATCAATGTTCCCATAGGCTGTTTTGCTGCCTATATGTCGTGGAAGCATATAGATGAGCCGAGCTTCAAACCGAACCGTGCGCCTCTAGATCGCTGGGGTTTGTCGCTTTTAGCTGTTGGTATGGCTAGTCTGCAGTATGTTTTAGAGGAAGGTAATAGAGATGGTTGGTTTGAAAGCACGCTGATTGTCTTTCTCGCTTCCCTGTCTTTAGTCTCGTTGGTGACGTTTGCCTTTCATGAACTTGAAATCGATGACCCCATTGTAGACTTGAGAGTGTTTGCCAATACATCTTACAGGGCAGCGACGGGTATCAATTTCATGGTTGGTATTGCGCTCTTTTCGGCTACCTTTTTATTCTCCCTCTACTGTGGCGCTATTATGCGTTACAAGGCTTTTGATATTGGGCTCCTTTTTCTCAAAGGGAGTTTCATTCAAATTATGATCATGCCTCTGATTGGAAAATTCGGTCATAAGCTCGATCCACGTAAAATGCTGGGCTTTGGTGTGACTATGCTGATCGGGGGTCTGTATATGAATACACGCCTTTCTAATCACTCGAATGAGTTGCAGATGATTGCTCCGATTTTTATACGATCCCTGGGTCTTGGCTTTGTGTTTGTGCCGCTGAGTCTCATTGCTCTTTCAGATCTTCCAGCTCATCAAAGAGGTAATGCTGCTGGTCTTTTCAACCTGACAAGGGAGCTTGGGGGCTCTATTGGTACCGCTTGGATGAGCACAGTCTTGAGCCGATCCCAACTGAGAGAGTTTTCGTATCTTTCGGAATATATCAACCCCTATTCGGACGTTGCCCTTCGACGGATCGAAGCAATGCAACGTGGTATTGGGCAAAAGTTCTTAAATGTTGATTTGGGTGTGCTTCAACTTTTGAAACTGACGGTAAGCGAACAAAGTTTGATCAAAGCCTTTCGCTATAATTTTTTCATGATCACATTTGTATTCACGATTACGATTTTATTTATCTTCTTTTTAAGACGACCCTCACAAGGAGGAGCTCCTTCACATGATGCTCACTGATTTAAAATATGGGTTGATAGGGGCTTTAATCATTTGGGGACATGGAATTGCGATCGCACGCGAGCATGCGGTTACTTTGGTTGGACAAGGGCAAGGCCTTTCCCTTGAACAAGCGATGAACCTTGCGGAGCAGGAAAGCTCTGCTTTGAAGGCCGTTGCGTCTGTTCAAGAGGCAGCTGAAGCTCGAGCTCAGCAGGCATCTGATGCTAAGGGGCCACGACTTTCCTTGGAAGCCCAGCGGGGGTGGATCGATACCGACATAAATAAACTAGCAGGCAAGACCTTGCCGAATGGAATTCGTTATCCTGACCAAATCAATTCTTTTGGTTTGGTTTTGCAACAGCCTGTGACAGGCTGGTTTGTACAGGATCAGAAAAAGCATGCTGAACAGAGTTTTGCAAGAGCTGCTGCAGCCGATCGCGAGGTTAGTGCGCAGGACTTACGAGGTCGGGTTGCTGAAACCTTTCTGCGTGTTCTGAAGTCGACACGTCTGCGTGATATCGCCAAGCAATCTCTGAATGTTATTCAGAAGCAAAAGAGGGATGCTGAGCTATTAAAAGCTCAAGGAAAATTGGCCCAGCTGGACTTTGCTCGTTTTGCATTTGCAGAGTCTGATGCTATCACTCAACTGAGTGATATGGAGAGCCAGCTTGCATCGGCTCTTGTTCAGCTCAGGGAGCAGCTGAATCGGAAAGGTGAAGATAGCCTTGCCATAGAGGATGTGAATCTTCGCGCTTTCGAGGGGAAAGAAGACGATGTGCAAGAACGAGCTGAAGTCAAGGCTGCTCAGCAAAAGGTCGAAGCCCTGAGTTCACTGAAATCGGCTGCTCATGTGGATTACTATCCGAATGTTTCCTTGTTTGCTCGTTACGAGCGCGATTTTGCTGCTAAGGATATCGTCATTCCTATCCCAGGTGCTGGCATCTACCCCAAAGAGGATTACCGAGACCGATTTTCCTACGGTCTGTCGATGGCTTGGACCCTTTGGGATGGTATGGTCCGTGGCGATCGAGACAAAGAGCTAACGGCTGAAACTCAGAAAGCTCAATTTACCAAAGCTGCCCTGGAATCTCAGTTGAGGACCGAAGAAGCCCAGGTGAAGTCTGAGCTCGAGAGAGTCCAGCAAACTCTCAGAAATGCTGAGGTTTCTGCTAAGTTGAGTGAGGAGATCTTTAGCGCCTTTCATGCTAAATTTCAAAATGGGTTGGCAACGACGACCGATATTCTCAGTGCAGAGCGGGATCTGACCCGAGCAAGAGCTCAGCTAGCGAGTGCGGGCTACGATTTGTGTCTGGCTCGAATTCGCTATAAGCGAGCGCGTGGGCTTCGGATCTAAAGAGAGTTGAGAGTGAAAGGGAAGTGTTCCGCACTGCGTGATTTTTTACCCTTTTGAGCCAACTGGGCCACCTCAACTGAGGACTTCCTCTGATGGGTGGCCTTTATAGTCTGTCATCTTGGTGAGATATCGACTTGGCATTGTTCTTGCGATGAGTTCCTCAGAAGTATGGGTAAAAAGGGGCTCGCATCCTAGCGAGCATCTTAGAATCAGCTGAGGGAGATAACTCATGACTAGGAAGGTTTTGCAGGATGCTTTGTCTGAAGTGCCGACACAGTGGAAAGATTCCTGTTCAGTTTGCTCTCGAAGACTGTACTGTAAGCGAATGCAAAAGATTCTAGCTGCTCTTGCATCGGCTCAAGAAACTCATGAAGATCTTGAATATAAAATTCGCTTTCGGTCTCTCCTCCAGGCACTTCTTAATTTAGGATTTGATTATCCAGATGGGGGTCAGCGCTGTGATCTTGCCGTTTTGGATTCTAGGGAAGCACGAGACCTGCTGCGTGAAGCGCAAGAGCTCCTCATCGAGGTGAGGGATGCCCCTTGCTTAGACAGGTTAGATCGCGCATAGAGAGGAGTCTTCATGAAGACTCCGGGATGGATCAATGATCTTTAGCCCATCCTGCAGCATGCTGAACTGCGGACTGCCAAGCTTTGTAGAGCCTTTGACGTTCGCCGCTAGGCATCGTGGGCTGGTACTGAGCGTCCTTTTCCCAAAGTTTGGTGAGAGCGGCAACGCTTTCGAAGAAACCAGTAGCCAAACCTGCAAAATAAGCAGCACCCATGGCCGTTGATTCCAGACAACGAGGGCGTATCACCGTAGCATCAAGCATATCCGCTTGGAATTGCATGAGCTGCGAGTTGCTCGAAGCGCCCCCGTCAACTCGAAGCTCTTTGAGAGCTATGCCTGCATCTGAACGCATAGCTTCGACCACATCGCGTGTCTGGTAGGCTATGGCTTCGATAGCTGCTCGAGCAATATGCTGCTTACCCGTCCCCCTGGTCAGACCTATGATGGTTCCTCTTGCGTAAGGATCCCAATAGGGGGCTCCCATTCCCGTAAATGCAGGAACGAAATAAACACCCCCATTGTCTTCCGCCTTACTGGCCAAGGCTTCGATGTCCTTCGAGCTTTCGATGATTCCTAAACCATCGCGGAGCCACTGAACAACCGCTCCTCCGATAAATACAGAGCCCTCGAGAGCATAGGTCATGCGATCGCCAAGTTTCCATGCGACGGTGGTCAACAGTTTGTTGCGCGATGGCAGGGGGATAGATCCGATATTGAGCATGAGAAAACAGCCGGTGCCATAGGTATTTTTGAGCATCCCTTGTTCGACACAGAGTTGACCGAATAAAGCCGCCTGCTGATCGCCAGCGACGCCAGCGATGGGAG
>CANGNB010000054.1 GCA_947454545.1 Oligoflexaceae bacterium | reverse complement strand
AGGGCATGTCTAAAGATGGAAGCGCGAGCTTCGTCCCCACACGCCTTGACTTTGCAGTAAAGTGGGCGCAGAAGAACTCGCTCTGGCCTATGCCGTTCGGAACATCCTGCTGCGGGATCGAGATGATGTCGACTCTCTCGGGAACTTACGATCTTGCGCGCTTTGGTGCTGAGGTTGTTCGCTTTTCACCGCGTCAGGCTGATCTACTCTTGGTTGCAGGAACCATCACCACCAAAATGGGTCCGGTGCTGCGTCAGATTTATGATCAGATGCTCGAGCCAAAGTGGGTGATTGCCATGGGAGCGTGCTCGTCGTCCGGAGGTATTTTCAATACCTATTCGGTCCTGCAAGGGATAGACGAGATCTTGCCCGTCGATATCTATGTGCCAGGATGTCCACCCATTCCTGAGGGCCTTATCTACTCTATTCTTCGACTTCAGGAAGTCGTCGAAAAGGGTCTGCCACGACCTAAGATGCACAAACTGACTCGGGATGAAGCCCGCGATGCGTTGAGCTTCCGCTCGCAGCATTCCGATTCGCTCCTGACTGCCGTTGGCACTAAGGTGGAGGACAAGGGATGAGTCAGCTAGTTCCAGAGGTTCTGGCCAAGCAGGATGAGCTGCATAGCTATCTCGAAGGAGCCTTCGCTGGGCAAAGACTCGAGCGCGATGCGAATGGCGAGAGCATCCTTTGGCTCAAGGGCTCCGATCTTTTGGGGACTCTCGAATGCATCCGTTCCGACGAGCGTCTCCAGATGGATCGTCTCTCGGATCTGACGGTTTATGACAACGTCGATGGCGTAGACGGTGCTGAGCGCTTTGTGGCTGTTTATCAGCTGTACTCGATGAAGCGGCACCTGCGTTTGCGCCTTAAAGTTTTGGTGGCTGAAGATCAGGACGTGCCCAGTGTGACGGGGATTTGGTCCGCTGCCAACTGGCTTGAACGCGAAGCTTTCGATATGTTTGGCGTGCGCTTTTCGGGTCACCCCGATCTTCGCCGACTGCTTATGGACGAGCGTTTTGTGGGGCATCCTCTGCGTAAAGAGTACGGTCTCGAGGATCGCCAACCCTTTCCTGATTCTCTCCCAGTGCGCATTGCCGAACGTAGATCTGAGGGGCAACACTCATGACAGATCAATCTCCAAAGCTCGTCGAGCCAAAGCCCCAGGGTCAAGCTCGACAGAATCTCGCAGACTTTTACAACCCACAGGTTTTGATCAACCTCGGGCCTTCCCATCCAGCTATGCACGGCACCCTGCGTGTGATGTGCCGGGTCAATGGTGAGACGATTGAAGACTCCACCTGTGAGATCGGCTATCTCCACCGAGCTATCGAAAAGCTAGGGGAAAATAGAACCTATCATCAGTGGATCGTCTATACTGATCGCTTGAATTACTGTTCAGCGCTCGCCAACAATATCGCGTATGTGATGACGGTCGAAGATCTGCTGAAGATCAAAGTTACCGATCGTTGCATGTGGATCCGCGTAATCTGTATGGAGTTGGCGCGTATCATCGATCATATCATCTGCGTTGCTATCAATGCTCTCGACATGGGAGCGCTGACCTGCTTTTGGTATCTCTACGAATGGCGTGAAGAAGCGTATACGATCATCGAAGCGATGTGTGGCATGCGCCTCACAACCTCCTACGCCCGTATCGGTGGTATGAGCCACGATCTGCCTGCTGAGTTTGAAGCTATGATGGCTCGCTTTATCAAGGGCTTGCCCAAAGCTATCGATGATGTCGAGCAGCTTTTGACGACAAACAGGATCTGGATCGATCGAACGAAAAATGTCGGGACTTTAACGAAAGAGCAAGCCCTGGATTTTGGTGTCACCGGGCCTTGTCTGCGTGCTTCGGGAGTGGATCACGATCTCCGTCGTGATCGTCCGTACTACAGCTATCCCGAGCTAGATTTCGAGATTCCGATCGGTCTCCATGGCGACGTCTACGACCGCTATCTCGTGCGCCTCGAGGAGATGCGCCAGAGCCTTAAAATTCTGAAGCAGTGTATGAAGAAACTTCCCGGAGGCCCTTTATGGGTCGATGATCGTCGCGTCCGTATCCCTGAGAAAAAGGACGTCTATGAGAAGATGGAAGTTTTGATTCATCACTTCAAGATCTTCATGGAAGGTATCGATGTGCCTCCTGGAGAAGCTTACAATGCCATTGAAGCGCCTAATGGGGAGCTGGCTTATTATATCGTGAGCCGCGGTGGACCTAAGGCTTGGCGCATCAAGATCAAATCGCCGTCGCTTTTCAATTTCCAAAGCTTTGAAACGTCGGTACGGGGAGCGAAGATTCCAGATGCGATCGCGGTTCTTGGAAGTTTGAACATCATCGCGGGCGAGCTCGATCGCTGAGCCAGCAGCGCGGAGGAAAAGCATATGACGGTCCTTGATAGCACTATCACCCAGCGTATCGATGCGATGCGCCCTCACTTCCCAACGGAACAGGCACTCCTCATTCCGCTCTTGCATGAGATCCAAGGCAAAGCGGGCTGGATCTCCCGAGATGCCATGCAGGAGGCCGCAAGCTATCTGCATTTGCCTCTGTCTAAGGTCCTGGAAGTGGTGACCTTTTACACCATGTTCAACACCAAACCTGTGGGCAAAAAGCACATCCAGGTTTGCACGAACGTGGCTTGTTTTCTGCGCGGTGCCGATCAGCTCGTTGCCTCTTTGGAAAAGCGCTTGGGTGTGCACGCTGGAGAAACGACCGCTGATCAGCGTTACACTCTCTCAGAGGTGGAATGCTTAGCAGCCTGTGGGACGGCTCCCTGCATGCAGGTCAATGATGATTATCACGAGAATCTGACCGAGGAATCTCTGAAGACGCTCATGGACAAGTTTGATCAGGAGTTCCAATAATGACTAAAAAACTCCTTACCCGTTATAACAATACTCCTGGCTCCCATACCTTGGCCTTTTATCAGTCTGTCAACGGCTATCAGGCCCTGGAGAAGGCTTTGGCGATGACCCCCGATGCGGTCATCGACGAAGTGAAGAAGTCCAACCTGCGGGGGCGCGGGGGTGCAGGATTCCCGACGGGGATGAAATGGTCATTCATGCCCAAGGCTCCGGTCGACGCTGAGGGCAAGCCGAAACCCAAATTTTTGGTCTGTAACGCCGATGAGGGCGAACCCGGTACCTTCAAAGACCGACTTCTTATGACACAGCATCCCCACCAGCTAGTCGAAGGGATGATCATCGCCGGTCATGCGATTGGAGCGACGCGCGGGTACATCTATATCCGTGGAGAATTTGTTCACGAAACCCGTCGGGTCGAAGCCGCGATTGAAGAAGCACGCGCTGCTGGCTTTCTCGGGGCTAAAGTCATGGGCAAAGAGTGGAGCTTCGATCTCTGCGTGTATCGCGGAGCTGGTGCCTACATCTGTGGGGAGGAGACAGCTCTCCTCAACAGCCTTGAAGGTAAACGCGGTGAGCCGCGATTGAAGCCACCTTTTCCAGCTCAGGTGGGGGCCTTTGGGATGCCGACCTGTGTGAATAACGTGGAAACCTTTTGTTCCGTACCGACGATCATCGCGGGGGGAGCGGAAGCGTTCGCAAGCCTTGGAACGGAACGCTCCGGCGGGACGCGCCTGTTCTGTGTCTCTGGTCATATTGAAAAGCCAGGGGTTTACGAACTTCCTATCAATATCACTCTGCCCGAACTCATCGCCCACTGTGGTGGTGTGCTCGGAGGGCGCAAGCTGAAAGCGGTCATCCCCGGGGGAGCCTCGGCCCCTATGCTGCGCGCCGATGAAATAGAGGTCGCCATGGACTTCGATAGTCTGGCTAAGGCCGGGACTATGGCGGGTTCTGGTGGTGTCATCATCATCGACGAGACGGCCTGTATCGTCGAAGTTGCGGCACGCCTTCTTAAGTTTTACGAGCACGAGTCCTGCGGACAGTGCAGCCAGTGCCGCGAAGGCAGCCACTGGTTGGCGCGTATGTTCGATCGTATCGAACGGGGCGGCGGTACCGAAGACGATCTGAATATGATCGCTGAAATATGCTCTAATATGGCCGGACAAACGATCTGCGCCTTTGCCGATGCGGTCACGGGACCAGCGCTGTCGACGATTCGCAAGTTCCGCTCTGAGTTTGAAGAACACGTCCGTCTGGGGCGTTGTCCTTGCAAACACGAGGGACATGCGTATCCTCACAGCCAAATCCACCACGCTAGCGCTAGGCTTTGACGGAGGACGCGATGACAAAACCTAAAATTACCTTCGATGGTCAGACCTTTGAATTTGAGCCCGGCGATACGATTATGCGCGCTGCCGAGCGCGCCCATATCGACCAGGGTATTCCTCGCTTTTGCTACCATCCAGGCTTACCGATCGCGGGAACCTGTCGTATGTGTACGGTTGAGGTGGAAAAAGCTCCGAAGCTGATGACCGCCTGCTCAACACCTGCCGCTGATGGTATGGTGGTGCATACCCAAAGCGATAAAGTACGCAAAAGCCGCGCCGGCGTGATGGAATTTTTGCTGGTGAACCACCCGCTCGATTGTCCCGTGTGTGATCAGGCTGGCGAGTGTTCTCTCCAAAACTACAACTACGAGTACGGTCCTGGAACGAGTCGCTTTCGTGACGATAAGCGCATCTGGTCCGAAGCGACGACCAAGCGGCTTTCCGATAAGCTGACGCTGAACATGAACCGCTGTGTTCACTGTGAGCGCTGTGTGCGCTTTACGGAAGATATCAGTAAGTCCAACGAACTCTTGATGGAAAATCGGGGCTGGAAAAAAGAGCTGGTTTCGGTTGCTGACCAAAAGAGCTTCGATGAGTACCAGGGCAACATCGCTGATATCTGCCCTGTGGGTGCGATCACCTTCAACGACTTTCGCTTTAAAAAGCGCGTATGGTTTTTGAAAGCTCGTAAAACCCTCTGTGATGGCTGTTCCAAGGGCTGTTCGATCTTCGCCGACGAAGAGAAGCACGTTGTGTACCGCTATCGGGCACGACGCAATGATCAAGTGAACGGTCATTGGATCTGTGATGAAGGACGCGTGTCCTATAAAACTTATATGAACCCTGAGCGCGTCATCCAGCCCCTCTTAAAAACGGGTGCGGAAGGCGTGGCCTGCAGCTGGCAGACGGTTTTGAGCTGGTCTTTGGCGGAAGCTCGCAAAGCTAAACGAGTGTTGCTCTTGCTCGGAACTGATGCAACAAGCGAAGAAGCGGCGACTTTGATGCAGATTCTGCCATCCTACTGGCAAGCAGAGACCCAGATTCGTCTTTGGAACGGAACGGGCGAGGGCGTGCAGCGCTCGAGCGACGATGCTGGACTTGATAAGCTTTTGCGACGTCGTGATAAAACTCCGAATACTAAGGGCCTTGAGATGCTGGGCCTCAAGCCTTTTGATCCCGCACAGGATCAGGGTTTTGATCTGGCGATCTACTATCGCAGTGGGCGCGCGACACTTCCTGCGGCTCCCTGTGCCTCTGTTGAGATTGGCTGGGGTGTCTTCGATCGCTCGGAAGCACAGCGCTTTGCAGCCGTTTGGCCAGGACAAGGCGTCTTGGAAAAAGCGGGCAGTTATACCAATTGCGATGGCCTGACTCAAAGTTTCGATGCGGCCGTAGCGTCTCACGGCGGCTGCGCTCCTGTGAAGAAAGTCTTGGATGCTCTGAAGGTTTTGAGTACTTCAGCCTCAGCTTCTCATGAGGAGGTTGCCCTTGGATCTGTTTGAATGGATAGCGCTGATCCTGAAGTTGGTCTTCGTCTTGGCCGCCGTTCTTAACACGGTTCCCATTGTCGTCTGGTTTGAACGCAGAGGCTCTGCGTGGATGCAAGGACGCGTCGGTCCAAACCGAGTCGGACCCTTTGGCCTCATGCAGCCAATCGCCGATGTGATCAAATTTATCTTCAAAGAAGATTTTGTGCCCGAACAGGCCTCGAAATTTTTCTACCACGCCGCACCTGTTTTGGCTGCCGTGGCTCCCCTGGCAGCGTTTGCAGCCATTCCTTTCGGTAGCTACCTGATCATCGGGGATAGGCAGGTGCCGCTGCAGATCGCTCAGCTCGATGTGGGGATCTTGGCCGCCTTAGCTTTTGCTGGACTTGAGGTGTATCCCGTGATGCTCTCCGGTTGGGCGTCCAACAACAAATATTCGACCTTCGGTGCCCTGCGCGGTAGCAGTCAGATGGTGAGCTACGAGATCGGACTCGGTTTGGCTCTTGTTTCCATGCTGATGATCTATGGTACCTTGGATCTCAACGCCATGGTGAAATACCAGGAGCAAACTCTCTGGGGTTTTCTGCCGAGCTGGGGTGTCTTCCTTAATCCCGTGGCCTTCGTTATCTTTTTGGTCGCGATTTTTGCTGAAACCAACCGTCTTCCCTTCGACTTGCCAGAGGGGGATGCCGAACTCGTTGGTGGGTATCACACGGAATATGGCTCGACCAAGTTCTTGATGTTTTTCTTCGCCGAATATATCGCGATGATTATGGCTTCCTCGCTGCTGATCACGCTCTTTTTTGGTGGCTACGCGCCTCTGCCTGGCATGAAAGCTGGCGTTGATGTCTTGGCCTCGGCCTTAGGATTTGGTTCCGTTGGCACGCAGAACCTTTGGGCTGTCGTCCAAGTGCTGTCGATGATCTTTAAGGTCGGCTGCGTGATGTTCTTTTTTGTGTGGGTACGGTGGACCTTCCCACGTTTTCGTTTCGATCAGTTGATGGACCTTGGGTGGAAGATTCTCTTTCCTCTGGCCCTCATCAATCTATTAGTCGTGGCGATCTTTATCGCGATGCTAGGAGGGTGAAAAGATGGCTATCATCGTTTCCCGCAAAGAACGTTTTTTAGATAAGCTCTATATTCCGGCGCTTTTGGTCGGACTCAAAGTGACCTTTCGTCGGTTCTTTGAAAGCTTGTTCCTTGGGCGGACCATGACGATTCAGTACCCCGAGCAAAAGCGCGAGTATTCGCAGCGCTTTCGCGGGGAGCATTTTATCTCGGTCGATGCCAACAAAGTTGAAAACTGCACCTCGTGTTACCTTTGCCAAACGGTATGTCCAGCGGAATGTATCACGATCATTGCTGAAGAGCGTCCGAACGATCAGAACCCCTATGGTGTTCGCAAAGAAAAGCGCCCGGTCCGCTTTGATATCGATGCGCTCCGCTGCTGCTTTTGTGGCTTTTGCGAAGAAGCTTGTCCCAAAGATGCGATCAAGCTCTCACGGAACTATGAGATGGCTGTCGAAACGAGGGCTCAGGCCTTCTACGATCTGGATCACTTGAAAAGGGAGGTGAAGGGTCGTGGGTGAAGCTGTCGTTCATGTTCTAGCAGCCTTGGCTGCCTTCCTCGGACTTTTTGTGGTTTTTGCACGAAATCCTTTCACCTGTGCTTTCGCTTTGGTGGGCCTGATGGTTTGCCTCGGCGGTATTTATGGTCTGATCGGTGCCCACTTTGTGGCTGCATTGCAGGTGATCGTCTACGCGGGGGCCATCATGGTCCTGTTTGTGTTTGCGATCATGCTGATGAACTTGAACGAAGAGGAAAGCGAGTATAGCTGGGGCCATTGGCGAACCTATGCTGCGCTTTTGCTCAGTGCAGCGGTCTTTCTCATTCTCGGAAGCGGCGTGAACGCGTGGTTGAGCGATACTCGAAAGCCAAGCTCCGGTGTCTGGACTTTCGATCACGTGCGTGAGGTCGGCGGTAACGTCGTCGCTCTCTCGGGCCAGCTTTTTTCGAAAGATTACATTCAATTTGAGATCATTTCGCTGCTTCTCCTCGTCGCAAGCGTAGCGGCCTTGATCCTGGCGAAAAGGAAGGTAGACTGATGGAAACGGGAAATGTCCTGCACCTTTTGTCGGCTTATCTCTTCTGTTTAGGGCTCCTCGCGCTGCTTTTGCGTCGTAACACGCTCATCATGCTGATGGGGATAGAGCTGATGCTCAATGCTGTCAATCTGTCCTTTGTCACGTTTTCACGTGAGCTCAACCAGCTCAACGGGCAGCTCCAAGTTTTCTTTGTCATCACTTTAGCCGCAGCTGAGTCTGCGATTGGTTTGTCGATTTTGGTGAATATTTACCGCAACTTCGGTAGCATCAAAACCGACCGAACCACGAGCTTGAGAGGATAAGAGCGCATGACGACATCAACGCTTTCGGTTTTGCCGCTTTGGATTTTGCTCTTGCCCCTCTTTGGGTTTCTCTTCAACGCCTTGGCCTATCCGCTCGCGGCGGGTGGGACTTCGAAGACTCATCCAGGTGTTGCAGGGAGTGTGGCCTCTCTCTTCATGGGGGCAAGCTTTGTCTTGGCTCTGCTTGGCTATGGAAAAATTTTGGGTGGAGCCGATGCGCTCCATCAGCCACTTTACGATTGGATTCACTTTGGCGAGTTGAAGTTCAGTCTCGCCCTGCACCTCGACCCCCTAAGCTCGATGATGACCCTCATCATCACGGGGATCGGCAGTTTGATCCATATCTACAGTATCGCATACATGAGTCATGAGAAGGGGGTTTCGCGGTTTTTTGCGTATCTCAATCTCTTCTGTTTTGCGATGTTGTTTTTGGTTTTGAGCGATAGCCTTCTCGGCGTCTTTTTTGGTTGGGAAGGGGTCGGTCTGTGTTCGTACCTCCTGATCAGCTACTGGTATAGCGACGAGGCGAATGTTCAGGCGGCTCGAAAAGCTTTTCTTGCGAACCGAGTCGGGGATTTAGGTTTCGTTTTGGCGATGGCCCTTATCTATACCCAAATGGGAACCCTCAGTTTTGCCGAACTGATCGCCGGTGTGAGCGGCGCTGCCGTTGCTCCTTGGCTCTTTGGTGCAGCAGCCTTGCTCTTCTTTGCCGCGACAGGCAAGTCGGCTCAGCTGCCGCTCTATGTCTGGCTCCCTGATGCAATGGCTGGTCCCACTCCCGTTTCGGCCCTCATTCACGCCGCAACCATGGTGACGGCTGGTGTATACCTTTTCGTTCGCATGCATGTCTTCTTTGAACTGGCGCCAGCTTTGATGAGCTTTGTCGCTTGGATTGGAGTCGTGACGGCGCTCCTGGGCGGAACTATAGCTCTTGTCCAGACCGATATCAAAAAGCTCTTGGCTTATTCGACGGTTTCTCAGCTGGGCTTTATGTTTATCGCCGTGGGTGTTGGTGCCTATCAGACGGCCATGTTCCATCTCATGACGCACGCCTTTTTTAAGGCTTTGCTGTTCTTGGGGGCAGGCTCGGTGATCCACGCCTGTGATGGCGAACAGGATATGCGCAAAATGGGAGGCCTAGCGAAGGCATTGCCGTGGACGCATCTGTTTATGCTCGTAGGCAGCGCGGCTATCGCGGGATTGCCTGTGTTCAGCGGTTTTTTCAGCAAAGACGAAATCCTTTACATGACTCTGGCTCAAGGGCGTGGGAACTTTCTGCTCTTCGGTTTAGCCTGTGTGGCTGCTTTCCTGACAGCTCTTTATGCGATCCGCCTCTTGACACTTACATTTTGGGGACCGTCTCATTTTAAAGGGCATCCCCACGAGTCTCCCCTCCTGATGACCGGCCCCCTCTTTGTCTTGGCTGTTCTAGCGACTTTTGGTGGTTTTTTAGGAATACCTCACGAGTGGGCTCATGATGCTCATCAGCTTTCGCTTTGGCTCAGTCCGGTTGTAGCTGTGACGGGTGGTCACGAGGCTGCCCTCTCAGAAGCTCTGGTGTCGGGTTTCGCTGTTTTGATCAGCGTCATCGGTCTTGGTCTGGGCTATGCGATATTCCGCAAAAACCCTGATCTCAAGGTCTTGGGGCTCGAAAAACTTTGGGCGGCCAAGTACTATCTCGACGAGATTTATCAAGCGGTTTTGGTAAGGCCACTCCATGCTCTGGGTGCCTTGGTGGAGCGCGGCTTGGAACAAGGCTTTATGTTTCGCCTCGGCGATTGGATGGGAACAGGAGTGCAGTGGTCCGGTGATCGCTTGCGAGCCATTCAAAACGGAGATCTGCAGGCGTTCACTCTTCTTTTGGTGACTGGGTTGGTCCTGGTGCTTGGTATCCTTTGGACATGGGCGCACATATGAATTCACTTCTGACGTACATTGCTTTGCTTCCTTTGGCGACGGCAGTTTTGATACTCCTTTTGCCTAGCGCTCTGACCTCTATCTCGAAGGCATTGGCACTGTTTGCCAGCGCTCTTGTGGGGGTGCTGAGTCTTTACCTTTGGCTTCACTTCGATCCCCAGCATGCGCTCGCATTTGCGGTGAAGGCACCGTGGCTTCCTGCTCTTGGAATAAACTTCGAATTGGCTGCAGATGGGCTGAACCTGCCTCTCGTTCTGCTGACGGGTTTGCTCACGCCCCTCGCTATTTTGGGTTTTTGGAATCACTTTCCTGAAGATCTTAAGGCACAAAAACACTGGGCGGCGCTTTTGCTTCTCATGGAAAGCGGTGCTCTGGGTACCTTTCTCAGCCAAGATCTGGTGCTCTTTTATGCGTCATGGGAACTGATACTCGTCCCAGCCTACCTTTTGATAGGCATCTACGGGGGCGAGCAACGTCGCGCTGCAACGCTGCAGTTTTTCTTTTATACCTTCGCGGGCTCACTCTTCATGCTCGTCGGGATTGCCAGTCTGTTTTACTTGCAGACAGCTGCCGGTGCGGAACCCAGCTCTTCGTTTGTAGCCTTGCAGAAGCTTAAGATCGCTTTTGACGGCGAGGGGCTTGCGAGTTTAGCCTCCGCACAGGGACTTTTGTTCCTCGCGTTCGGAGCTGCCTTTTTCGTTAAAGCTCCGCTCTTGCCTTTGCATGCGTGGCTGCCGGCAACTTACCGTCAAGCTCCTGGCATCGTGACCCTGTACTTGGCTGCGATACTTTCCAAGATGGGAACCTACGGTATCCTGAAAGTCTTGATCCCTCTTTGTCCTCAAGCAGTGCAAGCCTATAGTCCGGTCTTGATGGGACTGGCTGCCTTGGGTATCGTTTACGGCGCTCTCTTGGCGATCGTTCAGACGGATCTTAAGTCCTTGATTGCTTACTCATCACTTTCCCACGTGAGCTATGTTTTGCTTGGACTGTTTTCCCTCACGGAAGGAGGCATGGGCGGTGCTTTGATACAGATGCTTAATCATGGCATCATCATCGCGGGTCTGTTCTTCGTCGCGAGTATTCTCGAACAAAGACGCGGTTCTCTGTTACTCAAGGATTTTGGAGGCTGGTCGCAGGCGACGCCGGTTTTAGCTGTGTGCTTTTTTATTCTCACCTTGGGTGCTGTGGCCTTGCCAGGTACGAACGGATTTGTCGGTGAATTCATGATCCTCGTCGCTAGCTTCAAAGCGAGCGTGGGAGCGACTGTGCTCGCTGGTCTGGGCGTGATTCTGGGGGCAGTGTACATGCTCCAGCTCTATCAGAAGACTATGTTTGGCCCTTTGAAGGAAGGAGACAAACCCTCGGATGCCAGCTTTCTTGAGGCCAGTTTTCTTACCCTGCTGGTAGCGGCTGTCATCGGTATTGGGGTTGCACCTCAATCCTTTTTGGAGCGCTCGCAGGAAGCTGTTCATGCCGTTCGGAGTCGTTTTGCCGAACCTACGAGTGCTGCATGGAATACCCATTCGGATCAAGCTGTCGTGAGCAAAGGAGTCTAAGGTGTCGTTTCAAGATCTCTTTCCCGTCGATAGCCTGAGTGTTTTGCAGTGGCAGGCCATGTTCCCATTGCTCGTTTTGGGTGCCGCCTCGGTCCTCGGGCTTTTAGTGTCGCCTATCCCTCGTGCTGGCCGAGCCTTTGCATTTGCGAGTGTGAGCGGTGGTGCCCTCTTGAGCTTGATTGGGCTCAGCTTTATGTCTTTCCAAGATCCCGTTTCGGTTCTGGACGGCGTTCTCTATTTCGATCGTTCCAGTCAGGTCTTTTCCTTTGTGATCCTGGCGGTCACTCTAGGCTGCTGCTTGCTGAGTGTCGGCTTCGATAAGCGCGAGCATCTGGTTGCCGAGCTCTATCCGCTCATGGGCTTTTCAGCTGTCGGTATGATCGGTCTGGTGAGTTCGCGTCATCTGATGATGCTCTTTATCAGCCTCGAGCTCATGTCTCTTGCGGTGTACGTTTTGGTGTCTATGCAGAGACGTTCCGCCGAAGCTGCTGAAGCGGGATTGAAGTATTTCCTCCTCGGCGGAGCTGCAAGCTCAGTCTTTTTATTTGGAGTAACGCTTCTCTACGGGACTACGGGGACGCTCGAGCTTTCGGCGCTAGCACAAAGTGCACAGGGGCTTTGGCAAGGTCAGGTGCCTTTGCTGTTTGCTCTTGGTCTTTGCCTCATAGCCGTCGGCTTTTTGTTCAAAGTAGGTGCTTTCCCTTTTCATAGCTGGGTGCCCGATGTCTATACCGGAGCTTCGACTCCGGTAACGGGCTTCATGATCTCTGGGGTCAAACTCGCGGCTGTTGGCCTTATGCTGCGTCTGGGAGCAGAGATCTTCGCCCTGCCGGGATTGTTGGAGAGCCACGGTGCCCTCTCGCAAGTGCTGAGCGTGGTCACAGCTCTGACTTTGATCGTCGGGTCTCTTCTTGGGCTTGTGCAGAATAACGTCAAACGGATGTTGGCGTATTCGACCATTGCCCACACAGGATATCTGCTCTTGGGATTTATGGCTCTCACCGTCGGTGGTCAAGCTGCAGCGGCTGATGCTATAGCGTCCTATTCGGTCATCTATGCAGTGATGAATCTCGGCTGTTTTGCGGTTCTCACTCTGGTGAATCCTGAAGGCCACGATGATCTGATGCTCAAGGATCTTGCGGGCCTCGGTCGCTCGCGTCCGGTTCTTGCGTTTGCCTTGAGTGTTTTCTTGCTGTCGATGGCAGGAATTCCACCAACAGCAGGCTTTTTCGGGAAGTACTATCTCTTTTTGAGTGCCGTTTCTTCAGGACACATTGCCCTCACGGTCCTTGCCGCTCTCGCGAGTGTGGTCTCCGCAGCTTTCTACATCAAGCCTCTGGTCGTGATGTACATGGATCAACCTCAAGACGGTGTTTCAGCGCCGAGTCCGCGCTGGTTCGGAGCCGGTTTGGTCGTAGCGATCACCCTGGTTCTGACCGTGGTTTTGGGGATGCTTCCTGCCTGGGTCAGTCATCTCCTCTAATTCTTCTCACTCGCTAGTATCACAGCCTTTTTGGGTTCTGCTCAAAAAGGCATTTTTTTGGATTTTGTGGCTGATCAACACGGGTTAATGCCAAAGCTAAGACTCCGAATCTACTCCGATAAATCGCTGGGTCTCATTTTTTTACGAAAATACCGATCCCATAAGTGCTGTCTACAAACATAGGAACACTGAAGGCTGACTGCCTGAGGGGTTTTTGTATCAAGACTGTAAAGGCGCACAGATGGTTAATTTCGCACGCAATTTGGATTCTGAGAGTCCGCTTGATGAGGGCGAAGAGGACCGACGGTTGAATGAGATGTACCAAAGGAATTTTAAGTCGATCGCGCGCAACGAACTGCTCCAGCCCGAAGCTCATCGCTCGCTTTTGTTTCTGGCTCGCACCTTTGGACTCTATGTGGGCTTTCTTGCCCTGATCGCTGTTCTGCCCTTGAACCTTTGGACCTTGCCTCTCCATCTCGTGCTTACCTATCTGGTAGGGCTCAGCTTAGTCAGCTTTCAATCTATCAGCCATGACTGTGGCCATAGTGCCTTCTTCAAAAGCAAAATGGCGAATGATATCGCCGGCACCCTCACAGGACTGCCTCTGCTTGTGTCCTACATCGCCTGGAGTGATGATCATAAGGCCCATCATGGTCGCACCAATCACATTGAAGACGATCCCAACAAATATCACATGACCGATGATCAGATTAAGCGTATCCAGATGCGCTTCAATGAACCCCTCTATTTTCTCTATTTTTGGTTCTACACTTTTATGGCGAGTCTTCAGCTCGGACTTATCGCAGTGCATTTTCTTGGTCTGCCACTGCGCAAGTATCCAACACTCTATTGGAGTACAGAGCGACCTTGGCGAAGCCTTATGAATCTTGTGTTTTTAGCGATGTTCGTGGGAGCTGTTTTTACTTTAACCTCAGGGCCTCTTTTGATCTTTGGCTTCGTTGTTCCCTACTTTTTGTATCACATGCTTTTCATCATGCTCGGCTACTTTCAGCACAATTACGGGGATTCCCATTATTACGATTCCGAACACTACAGCTTTATGCGGGGCGTCATCCAAAGCAGGAACTTAGACTTTGGGAAGGTGAATAATTTTTTCTTCGCAGGGTTCGCCGATACCCATCTCGAGCACCATCTGTTCCCGACGGTGCCGCTCTACAAACTTAAGCTAGTGTCGGGACAGCTCGATGAGGAGATGCGCTCGGCGCTGGCCTCTTACTGGCCCGCTCGTCCTGTGCGCTTTTATCGGGAATTTTACGGCGATTATAATAAAAACTACCTGCTGAGAGCGCAGGGAGTCTCCTATCGCAAAGCACTCCGGCTGGAATCGAAAAAATCGTTTTTCTTCTTTTTTATGACAGGTCTTCTCTTTCCCCTTGTGTGGTGGAGTACTGTAGCCAAGGAGAAAAAAGCCGCTGCTCAGCAGGCTGCGCAGAATGGATCCCAACAGAATCTTGCAAGGGAATGAATCGACACTCGAACACGTGGACATTTCGTAGAAAAAAATCAGTCCTCACCGAGAGGGTGAGGACTGATTGCTTTTAAATCTCTAAGAAGTCTCGTTTATACCGAAGCGCTCGCCGCTGGCTGAGAACTGGCCAGAGCTGCCTGCAAGCGTGGCAGACTCCAAAGTGCTGCGACGGCTATCCCAAAGGGGAGAAAGAGACAGCACAGGGCGACGACCGCTGCTGGTTTAAGCAAGGTCACGGCGATCGTTGCGATCTTCGAGACGACTATGCTGAGGCCGGCGATGCTGAGTTCTAACATAGAAAACCCCTCTAGAAATTCGTTGACTGACTGGACAATTAATTTATCGGTCAAAGCCAAGAAAACTTGAGGGAGAGTCTAAAAAAATCAGGAAAGCACAATCTTTAAGAGGGCTTGCAATATGCAACCCGGGCTCAATTTAGGATAAGGGTCCGCTATCATTGTGGGAATTCTAGAGGGATACCAGGCCCTCGACCACTGTAACGCGCTGATAGACGGCTATGACTGCATCTGCATCCGGCATATGCGTCTTTATACTTAAGGCGACGTAGCGGCCATTTTTGGACCAACGTTCTTGCCTTAGTCCCGTAGGGATAAGCCCCAAGAGCTCCTCTCGTTTCATTTCAGGAACGACAAACTTGAACAGGTACGAGCCTGGCCAGGTGTGGTGAGTATTGAGACGTTCTTTGAGCTGATCGTAAAATTCCACAATGACCTCCACAAAGCTGGCGCATTATAGGCGGGAAAAGTGGGTCTGTCTAGGTTCGCTTCCTCAAACTTGAGCTAATAATCCGAACTTGTTGGCAAAAAACTTAATCTTGTATACGAACTTGTCGCCAATCGGAGCCTGTTTGGTGAAGACAGCAGACCGTTCAGAGTATATATATACGGGATTCCAAGAGAAGGGGAGGCGTTGCAGTGAGGGGACAGACGTGGGATGTCATTTTTATTGGGGGTGGCTTTGCTGCAGGACTTGCAGCCTATAAGCTGCTCCTAGACAAGCCAGAACTTCGTTGTCTCCTCTTAGAAGCCCGCTCGGCCTTTGCTGATGATCAAACCTGGTCGTTCCAAAGTCTTCCCTATGCGGTAGATCCAACGCCTTCGAAAGCTTTTTCAGCACCACGTGAGACTTGGATTGCACCGCTTTTGGGTGGGGCTTGGGATCGCTACGAGGTGCGCTTTCCAAAGCTCCGCCGTGTGATTGAACATCCCTATTTTAGTATCCGCGCTGCCCATTTTTATGACTTTCTCCGCCAGCAGCTCCCAGGTGCGTGGCGCCTTGGGGAACATGTCGTGCGCTGGGACCACGAAGAAGTGGAAACAGCCGATAGACAGATCTACCGTGCTCCGTGTGTCATCGATAGCCGAGGCTGGACCGCAAGCCACACGCAGAGACCCTGCGGTTATCAAAAATTCTTAGGTCTCCAGATCCGCACCCGTGAGCCGCATGGGCTGAGCTATCCGACTATCATGGATGCGTGTCTTCCGCAAAACGATGGCTTTCGTTTTATGTATGCCCTGCCTTGGTCGCAGGATGAGCTCTTGCTTGAGGATACTCATTACAGCGATACCTCCGAAGTGGATAGCGTCGCGTATGAGCAAGAGATTCGTAGCTATGCT
>CANGNB010000053.1 GCA_947454545.1 Oligoflexaceae bacterium | reverse complement strand
TTCCTTTGCCATGGCTGATAGGATTAAAATCCTTCAAGACAAAATTCAAGCCGAACAAGAAAATGCTCTCAAGGCAGAGCAAGCTGCAAGGGAAGCTGATCATCGAGCCCTACAAGCAAGCGAAGTAGCGCTCGCCGAGCAAAAGCGCTTAGCAGCCCTTAAAGATCAGTTTCTCGCCAATACGTCCCATGAACTCCGTACTCCTCTCAATGGCATGATCGGCATGAGCGAACATGTGCTCAATCATGCAAAACTCAGCGCAGAAGACAGTCGAAACGTTCAAGAAATCTTGGGAGCCTCGCGCCGACTTTCCAAAATCGTAAACGAAATCCTCGACTTTAGCTCGACCCAACAGGGCTCTATGCAGGTCAACGCAGAGAGTCTCTCCCTCGCTGCTTTGGTGAAAGCCAGCCTCGAACATCAAAAGCTTCAATTCGCGCAGAGCAAGCTTGAAATCGAAAATTTTCTTGGAGATGAACCGTGGGGCATTCAGAGCGATAGGGCCCGTACGCTTCAGGTTTTGGATGCTATCCTGTCCAATGCTTATAAATTCAGTGTACAGGGTGCGATCACACTGCGAGCGCGAGAGCTTGACCCGATGATAGAACTCGCGATCAGTGATACAGGCCAAGGCATCGAAGCTGATCGTCTTAAGAATCTTGCTGAAGGCTTTGAACAAGGCGATGGCAGTGCCGGCCGAAAACAGGGTGGAACGGGTCTAGGTTTAGCTTTGGCCTATCGACTCATGCAAGCTCTCGGTGGGAATCTAGAGGTCCACTCCTCTCCAGGAGTAGGCACAACGGTTGTTCTTCGCTTTCCGAAAAGTGAGCACGTTCCTGCGGAGCAAGAGGCGATACCAGAAACTGCGAAGATTTTGCCCTTTTCTAACGCGACATCAGTTTCACAAGAATCTATTCTTACTCAGCAAGCACCAAAACCCTTAAGCGTTTCCAGGGTTTCTGGAACTCTTGCTATCTCCGTCTCTCCCCAGGGGATAGGCACACCCACCCGTCCTGAAAAAAGGGGGCAGGATGCTAAGATCTTGGTCGTCGATGATGATGACCTCAATCGCAAAGTCATTCGAAGTCATCTGCGTGATACCAGCTATGATATTTACGAAGCCAATTCGGGAGCAAGTGCCCTCGAAGCCATGGCACAGCATGCCCCTTTCGATGCCGTTCTCCTGGATGTGATGATGCCTGGCATGACCGGCTATGAAGTTTGCCGCACGCTTCGGCAGAGTTTTCCCGCTCAAGAACTTCCGGTCCTCATGCTCACAGCCAAGCAGCAGATCCATGATCTCATCGAAGGCTTTTCCGCAGGAGCTAACGATTATGTGCACAAGCCCTTTGATAAGGGTGAGTTGCTCGTTCGGCTTGATACTCATTTGCAACTGGCCCGATCTGCTCGCTCCATGCGACGATTCGTACCCCAAGACTTTATTCGCCTCTTAGGCTACGAACGCCTTTCAGAAGTTGAGCTAGGCGATTCGGTCGTTCAGAATATGAGTATTGTCTTTGCCGATATCAAGGATTTTACGAGCGCCCTCGAAAGGATGCAAACGAACGAAGTGTTCGAATGGCTGAATAGATGCTATCGCATCTTGGGTCCCGAAATTCGAAAATCGGGTGGTTTTGTCGACAAGTATATCGGGGATGCGGTGATGGCACTATTCCCCCGCTCTCCAGACGATGCTGTTGCGGCAGCTGTTGCCATGCACCGCGGACTCAAAGAGGTGTCTGACTTTCATCTTGGAACGGGCATTCATTTCGGCCAAACCATGCTGGGGACTCTGGGTGAGCCGGAGCGCTTCGAAGCGACGGTCTTATCCGATGCCGTAAACATAGCGTCTCGAGTCGAAGGCGCAAGCAAAATTTTAGGATGCAATATCGTGGTAACGGGAGAAGTCCGCCACCATATGCAAGATCCTGAAGCTTATCACTGGAGACGCCTTGGGCTCTATCGGCTCAAGGGGAGAACGTCCGCCATCGAGCTTTTTGAAATCTTAGACGTTGCTCTAGACGCACCTTTGAAGAAGTCTCATGCTGAAGAATTCGAGACAGGCGTAGCACGCTTTGAGGCCGGTGACTTTCCTGCTGCCATGATGCATTTTCAAACTGTACTTGATGAAAATCCAAAGGATAAAGCCGCTGATTTTCTCATGCAAAGAGCCAAATATCTCTTGCAAGATAAGTCTTCGTTCGATGGCACTATTCATCTCAAAGAGAAAACTTAAGCGTGCTCTGGTCCCCCCAATCCCCTACTTAACCGAGAGGACCCCCGTATGCATTGTCTCAAGATCTTAGGCCTTCTCTGCATACTGATAGGGAGCATTCCCACTGCCTTTGCTGTTCCAGAAGTTGAGATTGACCCTAGCTTTGATAAGTTGACCATGGGCCGGCATCTCGAGTTTTTCTATGACGAATCAGGCAACCAAACCTTAGATGATGTCCGTTCGCCTGCCGTTGCAGACCTTTGGCAAAGCTCGTCCAAGGATGTACCCACATTTGGGTATCGCAAAGGAGCCCTTTGGGCCAGATGGGCGATTAAGGATAAGCGAAACAGATTGGATACGCTCATCCTGGAGTTTACTTATCCCCAAGCTGACTATGTTGACCTTTTTATACTTACACCTGGTGGCACCATCTCAAAGCAAGGCTCAGGGGATCATCGAGAACGTCGCCTATGGAATATGGATACCAGGTTTCCTTCCTTTGCTTTGCCCGCTCAAAGTGAGCAAACTCTATATTTTAAGATCAGTGGAGAATCTTCGCAGCAGCTTCCTTTGACCCTTTGGGATGTTCATGAATACTCCAAGGAAAAGACTCAAAGGGAAGTTTTTCAGGCTCTTTACTATGGTGCTTTGATTGCAATGACAATCTATAACTTCCTCGTTTTCTTTGGAACAGGTCTACGTGTTTACCTCGCCTATGTATGCTTTTTGATCTCGAATGCTATTTTCCAAACTTCATTTTCTGGTGTCGGCTACGCTGTACTATGGCGTGATTTCCCCTACTTAAATGATATTGGTGTGGTCTCAGGCGTCGCTGGCTTTGGAGTCTTCGCGAACCTTTTTGCCGTCATGCTGCTGGGATTTTCCTTCAAAGAGCGCCTTGTCAAAACTTCTGTTTTTTACTTCATCGCAAGCGCAGGGCTCGTTGTCCTTAGCTATCTATTCTCAGGATATGGGCTATCGATTCGTGTCGCGATCATTTTCTGTGCTTTTCCTTGTTTGAGTGCCCTTTCTATCTTTGGCTTTATCGCTTGGCGGCGCAAAGAGGAAGTCGCTGCTTGGTATGCTCTTGCCTGGATGACTTTTATTATCGGAACTCTATTCGTGCCTCTTTCTGCCTTGGGTTTTCTACCTGTCAATAACTTTACCAGTAATGCTCAGCAGATCGGATCAGCCGTCGAATTTATTCTGCTCTCGTTTGCCCTGGCTCAAAGGATCAAAACCCTGCAAAAACGTGTTGAAACCGAAAAAGAGAATGCGCTTGATGCTGAAAAAAGAGCACGTGAAGCCGATACTAAAGCTCTAGCCGAAGAACGAACCCTCAACGAACAGCGGGATCAGCTGGTGGCCAATACTAGCCATGAACTCCGCACACCTCTGAATGGGATGATGGGTCTTATTCAAGCTGTACAGAATCGAGATGGCGACAAGCTCTCGCCCGCCTCGCAAAAAAGCCTTCAGGGTGTTGTCCAAAGCAGCAAGCGCTTAGCTGCCTTGATCGGCGATCTCTTAGACTTTTCTCGAGGACAAAGGGGTCATATGCCCCTCTATCGCGGTCGTATCGATCTCGCACCTCAGGTCGAAACAGTCTGTGACCTTCTCGCTGTCACACTTGAGCTTCGCCCCATCAAACTTGAATTCAAAATTCCGCCGGATCTACCTCCCATAGAGGCCGATGTGAATCGAGTCCAGCAGATTCTCTTCAATTTGCTCGGGAACGCACTTAAATTTACCGAAAAGGGTCACGTCATCGTGCGAGCCAAACATGATGAGAACTTTGTGATCATCAGTGTAGAAGATACCGGCCCAGGCATCCCCCCCGAGGCTCAGACCCGCATCTTTGAAGCCTTTGCCCAGGCTGATGGCGGTATTGCGCGCCGCTTTGGAGGAACCGGTCTAGGCCTTGCCATTACCAAGCAGCTTGTGGAAGCCCATGGTGGACAGATGGGTCTTAAATCCGTCCCAGGGTTTGGTTCGACTTTTTGGTTCTCTTTGCCTATCAGTACATCGGATCAGTCCCCCTTACAGTCAGCAGCACATCATCTGCTTTCGGAACGTGTCGTCAGCCTTCAGACGCAAATTGTAGCTGCTTCAGCAGGTCAAACTGAGGAACAGAGCATGCCGTCGTCGAGCCCTGTTCCCCTAGCGAAGAATGAGCGAAGCCTCAGTATTCTGGTTGCCGACGATGAGCCCCTCAATCGTCAAGTTTTAGAGGAACTCTTGAGTCTGTCTGGCCATCAGCCCATTCTTGTTGCCAACGGTCGCGATGCCCTCCTCTTTATTGAACGTAATTCCCTGCCTGATTTGGTCTTGCTCGATGTGATGATGCCTGGAATGAGCGGGCTCGAAGTGCTTTCGGAGCTAAGAAAATCCTATAACGAAGCCGAGTTACCCGTCCTGCTTTTGACAGCAAAAGCCTTAGAAAAAGACATTGTACAAGGCTTTGAACTGGGAGCTTCTGACTATATTCTCAAGCCTTTTGTGGGTTCTGAAGTAGAGGCAAGGATTCGCCATCAAGCTCGCCTTCGAGAAGCCATGTGGAGTTCTCAGAAGGCTCGAGAAGAGGGCGCCGCCTTGCGTCATCAGCTCGCACAAACCGAAGAGCAGTTTCTTCATGCCGAACGCCTTTCCAGCATTGGAGCAGCAACGGCAGGTATCGCCCATGATCTGGGTAATCCATTGCATCACATCAGAACCACACTCGGCTGGATACGCGAACACTCGCAATCGCTCGACCAATCGCCGCTGCTTCCTGAACCCTTGCGCCCTCATGTCCAAGGCATCGTGAGTTCAACAGAGCTGGCGGACAAAGCTGCAAAAACCTCCAGCGATCTGACCACTGCGATTCGCGTAGCGGTGCGGACAGATGCTAACACCCGTGATCTCGTTGTCCTGGCCGATGTTATCGATGATATTCTGGTGCTTTTGAATCACAAGCTAAAGCATTTAGAAGTTCAAAGAGATCTCGATCGCTCTCTGAGCGTGATGGGCAAGCGTAGCGAAATTATTCAATTGATTATGAATCTCGTATCGAATGCTGCCGATGCCTTAGCTCTGCAGGATAGAAAGTGCCTGACCATCAGGGTGAGCCTGTCTGATGGCAAAGTTCTTCTCAGCGTAGAAGATAGTGGTCCTGGTATACCCGAAAAGATTAAAGCGATGATCTTCGAACCGTTCTATACCACAAAACCTTCGGGCCAAGGCACTGGCCTGGGCTTAGCGGTAGTGAGAACGATTTTAAAGCATCAGCAAGGCGAACTTGAGGTTGATACCAGTCCCGAACTGGGAGGGGCCCGCTTTCGCATTACGATGCCTGCTGCCTGAACGAACTATTTCTTCACCATGATATTGAGTTGCGGATCGAACTTACCATTCACTCCCAAGCGCAGCCCGCCTCGTGGCCCAGCCACGACCTCAAGCTTATTGCTGGGATCTTGGGCGGCTTGTAGCAGCCGATGAACCGCCCTACAGGTGGTGTCTGCCCGAACCTTAAAGGTAATCAAGCCTTGAACAACGGGGATATGAACAACCTCAACTGTCGTCCCTGCTGTTACAGAATCATCCACCCACTCATCTTTCGCTTCGCGCCCACGAATCAAAATCTCAAGCTGGCTCACCCAAGGGTCTTTCATTTTGCGGGTTGCTGGCTGGGATGGATCTGACATGGGGACCTCTTCGCTAGGGAAGTTTGCATATTTCGGCATCCTAGCACACTTTATCCTGAGGAGCAGCAGCTCCTCGGCAAGAACTGCCAAGATCTGGCCAATCCTTTAGGCTCAACGTATTCTGGATGAGACAGTCGTCCCCTCTTGGTTTTTTCGATAGGAAAGTCTTACCTATGCGCCATCGCCTCCTGACAAGCACAGCCTTACTGGTTTTTGGCCTCCTCCCTTCGACACGTCCAGCTCTTGGGGCTGAAGCACCCAAGCCTTTGCATAAATTTCTGGCGATCGAAGACCATGATCAGGTCTCGCTCGCCTATCTGTGGCTTGATATTGCTGAGGAAGCAACAGCACGGTATGTCGATCGCTTCGGAGCACGACCGACTATCCTATCCCGGAGCCTAGCCATCTGGGCGACAGCTGTTTACGACGCGTGGGCCAATTATGACGACAAAGCTGTTGGCACTCGCTTGGGGGGCAAACTGCGCCGTCCCAAAGCGGAGCACACTCTCGCCAATAAGAAAAAAGCCATCAGCTATGCCTCGTACAAAGCGCTCGTTTTTGTCTATCCTGAATCTGCGGATTGGCTCACCGAACAGATGAAAGCGATGGGCTATGATCCCAAGCTTGACTCGCGCGACCCCAAAAAACCCGAAGGTATTGCCAACCTGGTCGTCGACGCTCTCATCGAGTATCGAAAGCATGATGGCGCCAACCAGATGGGCGATGAAATCGGCAGCAACGGTCAACCCTATTCAGACTACACCTACTATAAGCCAGTGAATCCGCCTGACAAGATCATCGATCCTGATCGCTGGCAGCCGATCACGTTCACCTTAGCAGATGGTAAAAAGATCACCCCTAATTTCCTGACTCCGCACTGGTATCGAGTCAAACCCTTTCTCCTGGAAAACAGCTCCCAGTTTCGTCCCGAGCCGCCTCCCACCACTCTCACTCAGGATGCCTTGCTCCGCAAGGAAACCGACGAAGTTCTCCATTACAATGCCAAGCTCAGCAAAGAAGAAAAAGCTGTTGTCGAATTTATGCGCGATGGTCCCCGCTCTACAGGCCAATCGGGCCATTGGCTGCGTTTTGCTCAGGACGTTTCCCGTCGCGACAAGCAAAGTCTTGATCAGGACGTCAGACTCTATTTTGCTGTAGCTAATGTCGCCTTCGATGCGTTTATTTCTTGCTGGGAAACCAAACGCTACTACGATACCTCTCGTCCCTGGACCCTCATCCATCACTACTATAAAGGCAAGAAGATTACTGGATGGGCTGGCCCTGAGGGTGGAACGAAAGAGATGCTCGGTGAAGAGTGGCACCCGTATTCTCCCGAAAACTTTGTTACACCTCCCTTTCCTGGCTATACCAGCGGCCATGCAACAGTAAGCGGTGCAGCCTCAAAGATCATCGAACTCTTCACCGGATCGGATACCTATGGCTTCGCTGAACAGCGGCGCCACTGCGAGCTCACTGAGAATAATCCTGGTGAGATGATCACTTTGGATCTTCCAACCTGGAGCAAAACAGCTGAGACAGCCGCCCTCTCGCGAGCCCTGGGTGGCTACCATATTCCTATCGATAACAATGTCGGTTTAAGAGTCGGTCGTGAGATTGCTGTCTGGAGCTGGCCGAAGTATCAGGCTTACTTTCAGGGTACGGCAACACCCAAACTTTGAAAAACACTCTTACAATGATGCAGGATGAGCTGAGCTCATCCGCATCCTTCCACCTATCTCGCCTTTCTCATATATTCCAATAAAATCATGTAGATAGATGACTTTTTCGTGCCGCGTTCCCCCACTCGGCGCAAGCGCTCTCCCTACACGCGAGCTATCTATCGGAAAACAATACAGGATTCCACTCATAACCCAATCGACCCGTGAGGGATTTCGCGCGCGAGGCAGGTCCTCCAGACGCTAACTCCCTAAATTGACGTCCCAGTGTCCTTGGCCATATCCTTGCAAAAGAGAAGTAGGTCTTCGTACACAAGTAGCAATGAGGAGGAAACACGATGGGTCCTAGACACGTCTTGCGACGATCTCTTTTCGCTTTGAGCCTTTTCCTCCAGCTGCCCGCGTGTGCGACTCAAACAGCCCTCAATCCTTACGAAGCTGTGGATGCTTCCCATGTTCCTCACGAACTGACACGTACTGAAAGCAGCAATGGACTGCCTGCATCCCTCCAAGGCGTTTGGTGGTTTGCCCGTGAAGGAACTGACGAGCAGCTGCTGCTTTCGTTTCAAGCGGCCCAAAAAACAAGTTTGGAGCGTAACTTCATCTGGAAAAGTTCTGATGCTGGAACCTATGCCCTCCTCAGCAATCGCCATGAGGGGCCCGTCTATCGTAAACAGCTCCCGAACAATGCCGGGCTCAAGCTGACTCTCTCTCAAGATGGACACGAGCTTCAGATAAAGAGTTTCATGGGATCCAATCAAAGAATTGCGGCATGGCCTCACGTATTCACCCATTTCACAGCCACTGAAGCAGAGGCTGGCCATTGGGTAGCCCACTCAAAGGTGTTTGGACTATCGGCTGAAGATTACGAGATGAAGCGCATTATGGATGCCAAAGGCCATCCCCTTGAGCCCGCTTTTGGAGAGTATATGCGGGCGACTGGACAGAGCTACTCGGCTGCGCTCACACCACAACCCTAATAGCTTCTAGACTTCAGTGAGAGGCTGCTTGGTTTTCAGCAGAAAACGTCGCCTGCGTCTTGCGAAGACCAAAAAATGCGACCAGCCATCCCAAGAGCATCAGCACAGCTGAAATATAGAGCGAACGAGGTCCGTGTAAGGCCTGATACAATCCGCCAAAGACGGCTGGTCCCACAATACGGGCAAGAGAACCCAAAGTTTGCGCCGTACCTAAAGCAAATCCTTGCATCGAACTCGGTGCCAAGCGACTTGTGAGCGAAGCGATCGAGGGATTTGACAGAGCGGAACCTGTCGCCAAAATCGCTAAGAGAACATAGAGCATCGTGTGGCTCGGAGCGACAAGTGGCAGTCCTATCATACTCAAACTTAACAAAAGCTGACCCATATTGAGTGTTCGGACCTCTCCAATCTTGCCAAGGAGGGGACGCGACACACCCCCATTCACTAAGACCAGTACGATCCCGATAAACATAAAGGCCATATACTGCCAACGCGGTTCGGTGATGTGAAAGGCATCCTGCAGCATAAGGGATAAGATGGCCTCGACCCCAATAAAGCCAAAGACCTGTAAAAAGCCCAAAAGTAAAACGACACGAAAAGCCTTGTCACTCAACAGCTTTTGAAAATCCTGCCACCACGAGCGCTTGCCTGTTTCGGCAGCAGCTTCCGATGGACCCTTGAGGTCCCGCAAAATCTCTGCGAGAGGAGACTGGACGAACTTGGGATGAGTCTCGGGCAGACGGCGCGCCACAACCAGGAGATTGAAAAGATTTAAAGTCGCAGCGGCAACAGCTATACCCATCAGGGCTGAGGATGCTGGTACCAAGAGGGAGACCAAAGCCCCAAGCGCTGGCCCGAGAGAAAAGCCCAAGCCAAAAGCGATGCCGATCAGGGCCATACTGCGACCGCGCTCCTGAGGACTGGTAACATCAGAGATGCAGGCCTGAGCGACTGCGATATTGCCCGAAGCCCAACCAGCCAGAAAACGAGCCGCCAAGAGCACGACGTAGGATTGAGCCAGACCCGTACAGATCTGAGCAACAGTCGAAATGGCCACTGTGGCTACGATAATTTTACGACGCCCTATCTTGTCGGAAAGACGGCCCAAGAGAGCGACAGCCATGAGCGTACCGATCGAATACAGACTCGCCACCGACACAGCCTCGGCATCCGTGGCTCCGAAGGTCCGCGCCACCAGCGGTATCACCGGAATAAACATGCCGAACCCGACCAGATCCAAAAAGACCGTCAAGAATACCGAACCCAGCACCTGTTTGCGTGGTCCTGTAATGGCTCCTGCTTTGCTCATCCGCTTCCTCCTATAACTTCGAACTCTCAGCTCTAGCAGAGATTCGAGGCAGCGTCAAAGCACGATAACAGAAAGGGGGCCAACCTCAGCCGATGTCGCACTCAAACATGGATGCTGCATCTGCTTTCTGCTAAAGTGAAGCGAAACCCTCTTTGAGAGCACCCAACGATGTTTAAGTTTCAGCAACTCTTGAGTCGCCCTCTTCTGACTGCATTTGTGATGGGAACAGCATCAGGCTTGCCCTTGCTGATCACGCTGACTTTGATGCAAGCGTGGGCGAAAGATGCTGCAGTCAGTCTCGAGCATATCGGCCTTATGTCTTTGGTCGGACTCCCCTATACCCTAAAATTTCTATGGGCACCGATCTTCGACCGTTTTACTCTGCCTCTGCTCGGAAGGCGCCGCGGATGGATCCTCGTATCCCAAATGATGCTGGTGCTTGCGATCGTGGCGATGGGACTATGCGATCCCAAAGGCACTCCCTGGCAGCTCAGTATCTTTGTGTTTTGCGGGTTCCTTGTCAGCTTCTTTAGTGCCAGTCAGGACATAGTGATCGATGCCTATCGGCGCGAGGATCTCGACAATGAGCAGCTCGGACTCGGATCCTCCTACTACATCTACGGCTATCGTATCGGCATGCTGGCGGTAAGCGGCGGGGGTATGATACTCGCCGATCAGATGCCCTGGTCGCGTGTCTTCTTTGTGATGGCTGCCTGCTTGCTTCCCGGTATTGCCATGACTCTCTGGACTCCCGAGCCTAAAGTCACCGTCGCTCCCCCACGCACTTTGCGAGAGTCTGTCGTCGAGCCCTTTCGGGAATACTTCTCGCGTGATCAGGCCTGGCTCATCTTAGCTTTTATTCTGCTTTATAAACTCGGAGACAATCTAGCGGGAGCTTTGGCGACGCCCTTTTATCTCGATCTTGGTTTTAGCAAGACAGAGATCGGGGCTATCGTCAAACTCTTTGGTTTTTGGGCTACCTTGATCGGCGGCTTTTTAGGGGGTGTGATCATCATCAAAATTGGTATCAATCGGGCTCTTTGGCTCTTTGGTGTCCTGCAGATGATCTCGATCTCAGGGTTCGCCATCCTAGCCCTGCGCGGCCACGAACCCACAACTCTCGCCGCTGTCATCACCTGTGAAAATCTCGCTGCCGGTATGGGAACAGCGGCTTTTGTCGCTTTTATGGCAACACTTGCCAACAAGCGCTTTACCGCGACTCAGTATGCACTCCTTACCAGCTTGATGGGCGTGCCCCGCGTTCTTCTGTCTTCGTTTACTGGCTACCTTGCAGCCCAAATGGGCTGGCTGAGCTTCTTTATCTTTTGCACCCTCAGTGCGATCCCTGGCTTGATGCTCTTGCATCTCTTTGCTCCCTGGTCAGAGCCCAAAGAGCAGCCGACTTCAAAGGTAGCTCAGATTTAAGAACTGTGGGTCGAAAGATACTGAATCAACTTTTCTTTCGTATCGGCCCCTGGCTGAGCATCGATCTCGCTGAGAACAGAGCTCACAGCGGTGCCGAGATCACCGCCGAGACCCTCTGCCGAACGAAGGCTATCTAAAATCGCCGCCGCATCTTCAGGCGTCATACTTGCCAAGCGGTCCGGATCCAAGCTCCCACTGCTCGTTTTGGCGACAAAGCGATTCATGTACATCAGAGGATAGGCAGCCTGATAGAATTCGAGCTGAAGGGCTGCGCTGCTCGCGTAGCTCGCCTCAGCATTGGTCTTACTGCGCAGATCGGCAGGTATAGCGAGTATGGTGTCCCGAGCTGAAGCCATAGCCTGCAGCTGAAGGTCATTCGGATCGGCAGGCAAAGCGCTCTTAATCACATCGACAGGAGAGAGATGAGAACCCTGTGATGTCACCACCGACTCCACAAGTGTCTCAAAAATATCAAACCCGGCTTGGCCTGCATAAGCTGTGGCTAAGAAGGGATAGCGAGCATAGGTTTCGGGCTCAGCTTCTATGAGCGCCTTGTAAAGTTCGATGGCTCGCTCGAAATCCTTTGCATCCAAGGCCTTTCGAGCTTCTTGTTCCTCGCTCAGCGAGACATAGGGAGTGGCTTTGCTCGCTGTCCCACAGGCCTGCAAAGTATGGCTAAGCAAGATGAAGAGAACCGTTCGTAAGGCAGCCCTTAGCATAATCACCTCTCCCTAAAATCCAAGAGTTGTATAGCTCATGATCAGATTGCGCTGTTTGTCTCCCGGATAGTCACCCATTTCCCGACCGTAGTAGGTGAGTCCAATCTTCCAAAACCAAAGATCCGAGCGTATCCCAAACGTGGGCACCCCCTGGTAAAGCCCCGCAGCAACTCCAAAAAGCTTACGAAACATGAGACGAGATCCAAGGTAGATTTTTTTAAAACGCGGTTCACGCTCATAGACGCCGAGAACGTCGCGATGTTCGAGGCTCAGATGCAGAACGGAGGTGTTCCCATGCAATGCTAATCCTAAACCGACATGAGCACTCTGAGGAATTTTATCGGCTCCTCCCGTGAGATGCGTCCCCCCCACATCATCCAGTTTGAGCGCGAGACTCAGATCTAAGGTGTGGCCTTGGGCAAAAAACAAGGCCCCGAAGTCGGCCCCCGTCCCAAGCCCATACTTCACTTGCTGACGCAGAGCATTCGGATCCGCAATATTTGCTTGCACTGCTGCAGGATCAGCAATCGGTAGGCTGATGTCAGGTTCAGCGAGTCCTATGTACTTGCCGGTGAGGCCAAGAGACAACCAAGGGACCGGCTGCAGCGCAGCGCTCAAGACCCCACCCGCATAGGCTTCCACCCCCAGATTGATCGCCGGCAATCCTGAGGCATCATAACGCGAGCCTTCGAGATCGAGCTCGATACGATCGAAAGCACTGATTCCAACGTTTTTATTGAGAAAGCTCAGACTAAAAGTTTGCCCGAGATGCAATGACCTTGAAAACAGCTGATTGATGATCTGCGTGGAATCCAAACCGGACAGTCCCTTACGGCCTTGGCTTGCCGAATCCTTGTCCGAAATAGTCCCCATCTCGATACCAAACCAACGAATCCAGGCCCCACCCAAAGGCAGGAGAGCCGGGTTGGCAAAGAGTATTCCTTCCTGACTTGCACGTGTCAAACAGGTGCCCCCTGCTGCCAGGTCGAAGGGCTCGGTATAAAGAGGTTCACTGCCCTTTTTGGCAAAAGCTAAAGGAAGCAGAAAACTCTGCATGAGCAGCAGGTAGATGAGCTCTTTCCAAAACCTTGCCACGTCTCGTTTGCTCCCTCAATGCTGGGACCGAAGATCCCTTCTCGCTTATCGGTTGCAGCGGATTTAGAATAAGCAGGGCCGCGGATTCATTCCGAGATCTGGGCTTGGGATGGAGCCAAACGCCCATACTATGCGATAATGGTAGGGAGCGGCTCTCGGCCGTCCTCACAGGACAGGAGGCGAAGGTCTTGTTTCGAATATTTCTTAAGAAAAAACTCTTCTCTGGCAAAAAGACCAAAGAGACGAACAAAACCGATAGCTCCAAAGAGGGGCGCGAACGCCGCGTTCATGAGCGTTACCAGGTTGATCAGCAGCACCTCACTGTCATGAATGAACAGGATATTCTTGGCCTCAAAGATATCGGGGCCAAAGGCTTTTCGAGTGAGGTCTCGTCGCGAGCCTTCGATCGTTTCAACTTGGGCGATATCTACGAAGCTCGCATTCGCTACTACGGCGAGGTTCAGGATATACAAGTCAAAGTCGCTTGGAAGCGCGGTAAATCCGTAGGTTTTGAACTGTATAAACCTCGGGTCGAAATCTTGGTGTTCTTCCAGCGCCTGCTCCGCCCCATGCAACTTGCAGCCTCCCTGTCCCCTGTCGAGCCGACTTTTATGAAAGATCCCAAGGAAGGTCTGCTTTGGTATCACGGCGAGGATGCTGACCTTCACATCTGGCAGACCGAAGAGAACGAACTTTCGGCCTGGCAGCTGATCGCTGACAAAAATCTGATCGAATGGTCTTCGGTCCATGGTCTCAAAACGGGGGAAGCCGTGCCTTTGGCCCTGTCATCTCTCGTGGTTTCTCATGATACGAGCCGTATTCACCGGGTCATGGATGATAGCCTCAATGCCAAGCGTCTGCGCTTTGCGGCTGACCTGTTTTCGGCACTTCCCATTCCAGAGAAAGCCGAATTACTAAAATCACTCGACGAAAGTCTCCAGAGCTGAGATCTTGAGTCCGGACTTTGCCAGGATACTGCTGTTATGACCGACTCCAAAAATGCTGAAAAATGGCTTCGCCACTTTGGTAAGATCCTCACCCGCGATCCTGATGGGGGTCTCGCCGGGCCTAAGGAATTTTTGGGAGCTCTTGCGAGCTGGGCTGGAAAAGGGCGCGATGAGCTCTTGCATATGATATGCAAAGAAATTGGCCAAGCCACAGCGTCAGTGCTCGAAGAGCCCCTTACCCAGCTCATGCGCACCAAAAAGCTTCAGATCACCATCGAGCTTATTGCGCAGGATGATGAAGGAACAACAAGCAGTACTCCTAAAGCGAAAGCAAAGCCGCGCCGCACCAGCAAGTCCGATGGGGACGAGTGAATGATCCTCTGTTCCCCTTTCCCGTTCACGCCTCGCCATAGAATCGTTAGGCTATGAAACCAAAATCAAAGCGTTTTCCACGTCCCTCTTCCAAAACTACCATGGCTAAAAATCCAGGTATTCCCTTTGCCCAGGACCAAGACGAACGGTCCGGTCCCAAGTTGTCCGTCACCATTGAAGCTGTCGCTTTTGGAGGTGATGGTCTGGCTCGGCATGATGGAAAGGTGATCTTTGTCCCTGATGCGATCCCTGAAGAATCACTCGAGATCGAAATACTCAAAGACCACGGACGCTTTGCCCATGGCCGCCGTCTCCGAACACTCCAGCCGGCTCCCTACAGTCAGGAAAACCCATGCCCCTATGCAGAACTTTGCGGCGGCTGTCAGTGGCTCCACGTTCCTTATGAGCGTCAGCTAGCCTGGAAAAAAAGCTTTATCGCTGCTGCTTTTCAAAAATTTGCCAAGGTCGAGTGGCCCAGCTCTTGGCCTATCGTCGCAGCACCCCAGACCGCTGGCTATCGCAATCGCATCAAAATCAAACTGCAGCATCTCCCCTCGGGGTCCTTTCGCTGGGGCTATTATGCGAAAGGAAGTCATACGCTCGTCCCCATCAAGCACTGCTGGATTGCAGCTGATCCGATCAACAAGGTGCTTCAGGCTTTTTCTGAGCTGAATTGCAAAGCTCCTCAGCAGGGCGCCCTCTACGAGCTCGAACTCCAGCATCTCCCTGGAACCGACGACCAGGTGACGGCTGCTTTTTTACCCCCGGCCCCCGATAGCTTCATCGATCGATTGCGCGAGGCTTCGGCTCAGCATCCCATTTTAGGCAAACGCCTCATCTGGAGCAAAGCAAACGATCCGGCTCGCATCTTTGAAGAGGATCGCAATCTCACCTATCACACCCATGCGGGCCAGTTTCAGCAGGTCAATCGCGAAGCGAATCACTACCTGCGGGCATGGATCGAACGCAAAGCGCTGGCCCTCGGGGCCGAACGCATCGTCGATCTTTTCTGTGGTAGCGGCAATCTCTCCTTAGGTCTCGCTCAGGCAGGATCTCAGGTCTGGGGCCTAGAGGTCGGCGAAGCAGCGATTGCAGCTGCAGCTCAGAACGTGTCTGTCAATGAACTTGATACAGCACAGTATGCCTGTGGCCTTGCCCATCATCTGCATGCCATCTATCCCGACCTCAAAGGGCAGAGCATCGATCTGGTTCTGGTCGATCCTCCCCGCAAAGGTATGGCCGAAGCTTTGGAATCGGTCTTGAGTCTCAAAGCTCCCCATCTGATCTATGTCAGCTGCGATCCCAACACTCTCGCCCGCGATCTCCGGACCATACTGGAGGCTGGCTATACACTTAAAGATGGCTTGGGGCTCGATTTCTTTCCCCACTCCTATCATGTGGAGACGGTGGTGCACCTTTCTCTGTTACCCTAGCTACTCCTAGGGAACTGAGAGAACTCTATGAGTCGACACGTGGAGACTTTATGTTTCGTCCTCTGGAAAGCTTTAAGAAAGCGATCGAAAGCGTCCAAGAAAAAGCCGATAGCTGGGTCCTCGTGGCCCGCCTGGCCGAGCAGTTTCGTGTCGCTATCAAGCAGGATGTGCGTGTTCCTATCAAAGCGCAGCTGACAGTTCCCGTCAAAGCTGAGGTGATGATCGATACGGTGATTCACACCACTCTCGATATTCCCCTCGATTTCACTCTCGATCAGAGCAATCTTCTCTTAGATCAAATTGATGTGAGCATCGATGAAGTCATCCATATTCAGGATACGATCACACTTGACCTCAACATCGATCTGGATTCCACCATCAAG
>CANGNB010000052.1 GCA_947454545.1 Oligoflexaceae bacterium | reverse complement strand
GCCGATGATCTCAACATAGGAAGCGCCAGGGGCTGACCAGCTCAGCATCACCGGATCACCGGCGCGAGCAAACTGAGGGCTTGCGTTAAAGTAACTCACAAATGCGTAATTGGGATCAAAAACAGCCTGGGCCAGAGCGCTTGAGGCCTGGTCATCCTGGGCCCGACCACAGCCAAGGAGGCTTAGACTCAATCCAAAGAGAAGCGAGAGCCATGCGAAACTTTTCATGAGGGGAACCTCCATGCGACTGAAAGGTCGTACTATACAAATTGTGACGGACTTTGCGAGCTCTAAATGTCCGGATCCAAAATATTGTAAGAAGCTCGACTCAAGGCTTTGAAATTCTCGGGTAGCAAGATGCAAAATGCCTTGGGAGCTGCGATCTTGGTATGGAAGACGGACAAAGTCGGCTTCGTGCTTATGAAGGCTTGTCGGGACAGCGTAGGCATGTTAGCAGGAAGATAAGACAATCAGCGAACACTCGCTCTCGGAGGAGCAACTCACGATGTATGTGGCACTCTCGACCCTTTCCTACAGTCTGTCCTGTCTGCCCAAGGTTGCGCTCGATGGTGTGGCTCGCATCCTCAGTGCCTTCATCTTCGATATTCTACGCTTCCGCAGAGCTCTCATTCTTAAAAATATCAAAATAGCCTTTGGTGAAAAGTATTCAGCCGAAGACCGGGTGCGACTCGGGCGGGCAAGTGTCTATCACTTTGCGCTCACCATGTTGGAAACGCTCGTATCGGTGCGCAAACCCATAGCGGCCGATGTGAGTGTCGAAGGGGAACGTCATCTACGCGAGGCCCTTGCTCAAGGCAAAGGGGCTTATATCCTCTGTTTTCATATGGGTAATTGGGAAGCCATGGCGGCAAAGATGACTCAAAGTATCGTGCCCTCCTACGTGCTCGTCAAAAAAATTGGCTCCCCAGGAGTTCAGCGCTGGGTTGAAGAAACCCGTCAGCGAAACGATTTTCGCTGGATCAAGCGTGAGAAAAAGGGCGATGGCTTTCGCGGCATTCGCGAGGTCTTGAGTCGAGGTGAAGCCGTGGGCTTTGCCTTTGATCAGACTCGGCCGGGTGAACCCAGACTGCCTTTTTTCGGTCATCCTGCTAAGACTAATACCAGTCTCGCGGCGATTTGGCGACGCTATCCAGCGCCCATCATTCCTGCTTATATTCAGCGAGAAAGTTTTGGGGTGCATACGCTCAAATTTTTTCCTGAGGTCAAACTCACCGTATCTGAAAATCTCGATGCCGATATCCTCACTCACTCCCAGCAGTTCAATCAGGTTCTGGAAGAGCTGATTACTCAGTGCCCGGAGCAGTATTTCTGGTTGCATAACCGTTGGAAAAGCTGAGGTCCTGAACCTTAGCCCTCCGGTCTGCGAGTTTTGCTGGAACAAGCGCCTCAAATCATAGAGAATAGCTCTAAACCTTCGTGCATCAAAAACGACTCTTTACGTCACCAGGTCCTTTATGGTCCATGCTGTCGTGGGGCGAGGAGCTAGAATGAGGATAGGAACGGGGCATATCTTAGGATTCTTGTGGCTGATCAGCACATCAGCCTCAGCTTGGTCTCCCCAACCTTTTATCGCTCCCTTGGCCTGTAAAGAGCGATTGCCCGCTATCGTTTTTGAGCCAGAAGCCAATTACTCGAAAAACAATGCTTTTATGGGGCTCATGGCGAATGTTGTTGCCGAGATGCATGATGCACGCCTCATGCGTGCCCAGCTCGAAGCTTGGGGCTTTCAAAAAATTGAACTCTTCGGTCATCCCAAAGAAGGTGCTTATGCCTATCTCGTGGATGCTCCTGATTTTCGCCTGCTGGCCTTTCGAGGTACGAATAGCCTAGAGGAAGGCGTAAAAGACGCGCTCTTTGCCCAGGTGTCTTATGCTGATCTGGGCTTTGCCGGGCAGGGGCACCTCGGTATGAAAAAGCATTTTGAAAAGGTTTCAGCCCTCGCCTTGCCTGAATTGCTCCGCCGGATCACATTCGATCCCAAACCCCTTTTTTTGGTAGGGCATAGCCTGGGAGGAGTCCTAGCACTTCTCCAAGCGATGCAGCTCGCTCAGATGGGGATAGAGGTTCAAGGCATCTACACCTCAGGTCAGCCACGGATAGGCAATGCAGATTTTTATGAGCAGGCGGAAAGCTTGGTCGGTGATCGCTACCATCGCATCGAGCAAGGAGGCGATCTAACACCTAAAATGCCGCCAAGCCGCGCTGCAGCGGGAGCCTTTGCAGCGATTCTGCCTGGTGAGCAATATCCTCTCAAAGCGGCATTGCGTGCGGTTATCGAGCGAATGGATTATGCGGTCCCTCGCACCTGGAAGCTTGTACTGCGAGCAGATAGTCTCGACTATCTCTACGAAGCCGATCTCGGCGATGAACAGAGCTTTTGGCAAGCCCTCTCGGGAACTATTCGCCAATCGGCTTCGCTTACCGATCTAGCGCAGCGTCTGAATCAGCGTTTTTCGCAGCATCCAGCGCCCGAGTATCTCTGCAAATTTACAGAGCTTTTTGATCAGTCAGCCCCCAGACTTTAGGCGATTCTTACGAGCTAAAATCCTGTCCGCTTAAAGGGATCCCTTTTGGGAACTTTAAATAGACTCTGCTGAAATCTTTACAAGGCCCAGAAATCTTAGGATAAAAAAATATTCTTCCAAAAACTTCAGAATGCGAAAGCCGACCTCCGATACCCCCTGAGTATGAGGGAGGGGATAGAGGTGAATCAATATAACACACAGAGCTTATGGCTTTGGCTGGCCTTGACGGCTTGCCAAGCCCCAGACAAGGCTGAAACTTCGCACTATGATGATCCGCACAGCCGAGCGGAAACATCTGATGCTCAGCCCTTAGAGGAATCCAAGAAAGCCACCGAATCAGAAAACGCAAGCTACACAGGAGCGGAAGAACCAACGGACGGAGTCAGTGCACCTGTGCCCGTGTCGGGGGTCTTTCTCACCGCGCAGCTCCTCGACGAGGGGCAGGACTATCTCGTCTTTGGGCTGCGTGTCTTTCAGGATGAGCAGCGCTTTTCCCAGCAGAAGACTGGTGGCGAGCTCAGCTGGTTGGTGAATTCTTCAGCAGATCCCAAGACAGGGGTCAGTGTTGAGGCGAGCAAAGATCCGACCTATGATTCTTACCTGATACTTAAAGGGGCCCCCTCGGGAGACCTTAAGGCAGAGCTCGATCAGATCGCTCTGGGTGTTCACATCGCAAGCCCAGGGACCGACAAACTTTCTGAGGCAAAGACCTTTATTCTCTCAGAGATCCTCGTGCGCTAGCAAAGCGAGCAGTGGCGTAAGACAGGCTTTATTCTTGGATCAAGACCAGGTAAAGTGATGGGGTTACGTCGAAGCCGCTTTTGCAGCAAGAGGATCTTATGCAGGGAAAACATGTAGTCATCACAGGTGCCACCGATGGAATTGGAAAAGTAACGGCGCGGCAGCTGCTTAGCCGAGGTGCAGACCTTACGATCATCAGTCGCAATCCCGAAAAGTTAAAAAAAGTAGCTGAGGAGCTGGCTCTAGCCACCCAGAAGCCTGCCCCCCGAACCTTTGTCGCTGATCTTTCCCTACCTTCTGAGATTCGGCGTGTCGCAGGGGAAGTGATGCAAGCCTTGCCTCATATCCACGTGCTGATCAACAATGCCGGAGCTTATTTTGCCGAGCGTGAGGTCAACGCTGCTGGCCTTGAGATGACCTTTGGACTGAATCATGTGAACTATTTTCTGCTTACGCATCACCTCTTGCCGCACTTAAAAAAGGCTGCTGGAGCTCGCATCGTGAGCGTGTCGAGCGATGCTCATTATGGGTGTGAGCTGGATCTCGATGATCTCCAAGGCGAAAAGAGCTTCAAAGGCTGGAGAGCCTATCAACGCTCGAAGCTCTGCAATATCCTTTTTACGCGCGAGCTTTCGGAGCGCCTCAAGGGTAGCGGTGTCAGTGCTAACTGCTTGCATCCAGGCTTTGTCGCGAGCAAGTTTGGACATAATAACAAGGGCTGGTTGAATCCCTTGATCAAAGTGGGGCAGACGATCTTTGCTATCAGTCCCGAAAAAGGTGCCGAAACGTCGGTCTACCTCGCAACGGCTCCAGAAGTCGCTAAAGTTACCGGACGCTATTTTTCGAACTGTCGTGAAAAAGAGGTGTCCCGTCAGGCACAGGATAGCCAGGTGCAAAAGCGTCTTTGGCTCGAGACCGAAAAACTTCTGGCTGCTTACCTCTAAGGCGCAAAAATTCAGGCCTCGGGTTTGTCCGGGCCTTCACATTGAGGGTAGCCTTCCACCTTTTGCTTCTTAGTTGGAAAGAAAGTTCCTTTGGTCACGAAGGCGTAAAAAGCCTGCTTAAAGCTCGAAAGCCAGAACTTGTTTTGCGATGGGGCATCGTAGGTTGAGATCAGAGAATGATTGGCTCCATTCGGGTAAAAGCAGAGCTCTGCCTGTGAATCAGGGCGCTTCACACGCTTCTCAACATACCACTTGAGCCGGTCATTATCGATGGCTGGGTCATTCGCGACACCCACAAATTGAAGACGTCCTTTGATTTCTTCCTTTTGTGAGAATTCGTATCCAAACTGCTGACTTCCCACGAGGTGGGTAACGCGAAATTTGCAGATGCCCTGGCGTCCGAGGTTGGCTTCCTCTTCGCAGGGAGGTCCCCAGCCCACCTCTTTCTCAAGGAGACGGTCCGAACCCGATTGAGCAAGTTGGCTCAGAGCTTCGGGGGCGAGACGCTCACTGATAGCATCAACATTTTTCAGGCCACCCAAGAAATAAGACATGGGCTTTCGCATCGCATAAAAAGGCGTCATGATAAGGGCACGCTGATAAAGCTCAGGAGCTTCGGCAAAAGCTGCCGTTGCTAGGGCTCCCCCTAAAGACAATCCCCCCACGACTTTTACGGGAGCTTCAGAGGTGCGTGCGACTTCATTGATGGTCTTGATAAAGGCTCCGAACTGAGACGCATAATCATCTCTTGTAGGGAGAAGCTGATCTTCAGCTACTTGGCCGTCTCGTCGTAATCCATGTCCAGGATTGGTTGGTAGATAGACGTCCCAGCCCTGACGGCTCAGTTCATCGGCGACATCAAAGTACTGCTGGGGGCAAGCGGTAAAGCCGTGAAAGAGTATGACCATGCCTTTCAAGGTGTCCTGGTGGCGAAAGGATGCCGGCTGGCAGGCTGGCTGGAGTTCTTGCTTGCTTGAAGTCTCGTCCACATAGCGCATCCATGCGGGATGATCATAAATTTCTTGGGGTGATGGTGGTGAGACCATCAAGCTTGCATTCAAACTACTGTCAGATGGATGAGCCGTTTTACAAGCGAGCAGACTCAGGCAAAAACTCAGACTCACAGAAAAATGGGGGCGCACAGGTCACCTCATAGCTGCGTTAGGCTCGGAGCTTTCTTGAATCTTCAGTGTACAGGGATTGAAGGCGTGAGGAAAGTCGGACTTCGGGGGGCGTTACTCGCCCCCGAAGTCATCATTGCTTAAGAATAGAATTGAGGGTGAGACTGAATTTTTTGGCGAATCAAGAGATCCTGGTCTTCGCGCACATCGAAGGGGTAAGGCTTGTCGCTGCGCTGCCAGCGATCGAGCCACTGACCATCCAAGAATTGACGACCAAAAGAGTTTTTCTTAGCGAGTTTTGGAGTGAGGGCGATGGTTGTCTCTTGCTTTGGACCCGTGCCAAGTCCTTTGGCTACAGCAAAGCCAGCAGCGAGCAGGCCGGCACGAACACTGGTTGCAGCGGAATAGGTGAAGATTTCTGTCTCTTCATCCTGACAGTAATCATAGAGTCGTTGAAACGCTTCTAGGGACCAAAAATCGGAATTGGTTTTAGCCGAAAACGGATCGTAGAAGATGATATGAGGACGTTTGACCTTAGCCGCAAGTGCATGAAAATCACCGTGTTCTAGCGTCCACTGAACTTTTCCGCAGCGTCGCATCCAGGATTTTTGCTTTGGCAAAAGCTGAGGACCGGCATGCTTGAGATGGGGAAAAAGATCAAGGTGCAAGAGAGCGAGCTGGAGGGAATCAAGGTCATTTTCAAAGCTGATCATATCGAGCGGTCGGAGAGCGATACCCTCAGCTGCCAGCTTTTCATAGACTTCAAGGACAGCCATAGCATTGTGAGCAGCGCCTAGACCGACGTCCCAAAGGACGAGGGGCTCAGAGGTTTCTTCCTTCAAGCGCTCGATCAACGCCGATTGCTCTGCATAGAGACGTCGAGCTTCTTCTTGAGGAGGCGAAACCGAATGCATGATTTCGCCGCTATCGCGGTGGCGGATGCTCGCATGGCCTTGGGGCGCGTGGTGAATCTGATAGACGCCCAATTCTTTTGGGCGATCGCGTTTCATCTTGCGGGCACGGAATGGAACGTTTTCTCGGACGCGATCGCGCTGCAGCATGATCTCGCGCTGCTGACGATAAAAATCAGCGAAGGTATCAGCAAAGATATGAGCGCGCATCTTAGCCATCAGCTGATGGTAGTAGGTGATGTTATGAATGGAGAGGAGCTCCCCTCCAAGGTATTCGTCCGCCTTAAACAGATGGTGAAGATAAGCTTTGGAGTAGGTGCGACAGGTGTAGCAGCTACATTCAGGGTCCAGGGCGCTTTCGTCAAACTTATAAGCACTGCGCTCGAGGCGCAGCTGACCATGTGATACGTAGGCCACACTCTGCTGAGCATGGGCCGTCGGGATAATGCAGTCGAACATGTCGACGCCCCGGTGCACGGCCTCTAGGAGATCGATGGGAGTGCCTACACCCATGAGGTAGCGAGGGAGATGCTCAGGCAAGAGCGAAGCTGTGAGCTCGCAGAAGTCTTCGCGCTCTGCTTTGGTTTCCCCCACAGCCAGGCCGCCGATAGCAAAGCCATCAAACGGCATCGCGCATAAAGTTTCGGCGCTTTGACGACGCAGATCTTCAAAGCAAGCCCCTTGTACGATGCCAAACATCGATTGTGGCGAGTCTCCGCGAGCCAAAAGGCTGCGCTTTGCCCAGCGATGGGTGAGATGCATCGCTTCCTCAGCCACAGCGTAAGGCGAGGTCGAGGGTACGCATTGGTCCAAGACCATCATGATATCGCTACCGATCGCCTTTTGAGTTTCAATACTCAGTTCAGGCGATAGATTGATCGTCTTACCATCGACATAGCTTTTGAACTGGGCACCTTCTTCGGTCATGCGTCTATCGTTAGACAGCGAAAAGATCTGAAAGCCGCCAGAGTCGGTGAGATAAGACTTAGGCCAGCGAGTGAAATTATGGATGCCGCCCATGTGTCGAAACACATCGGGGCCTGGTCTCAGCAAAAGGTGGTAGGTGTTGGCGAGAAGGATATTCGAACCGGCCGTTGCAAGTTCTTCAACTTTCACACCCTTGACAGCGGCTTGGGTGCCAACGGGCATAAAGAGAGGCGTCTGTACGTGACTGTGCAGGGTCTGAAAGGAACACGCGCGCGCTCGCGAGCGAGTAGCTTTGGCTTCAAGGCGAAAATGCAAGCGACTCATGTAAGCTCTCATCTGGTGCATAGGTAAAAAAGGCGGATCTCGACGATTCTTCGATCCCTAAGGGCCCTGCTTTATAGCGAAGAATCGGCATGGACGCAATGAGCTCTCGCGGCCGTGCCTCTCTTACGAAATCTGAGACAAAGCCCTTGATTCTCCTCGCAGAGGGGCGTTATGTTGGAGAAAATTTGGAGTGCGGCGAGGAAAAAGCTTGCTCCCTGGAATGGCTTCAAGTAGTGTGTCGCCTCATCCCGGCATGTGGTGCCATAGTTCAACGGATAGAATGGCAGATTCCGATTCTGCTGATGTAGGTTCGATTCCTGCTGGCACCGCCACTCCTTCTTAGAGACTTTCCGAGAGATTCCTCAAGCTACCGATGTGTTTTCTCGCAACTCCTTCCTTGCAATGGACAGGACTTATGAAGCAATTGTTCTTGGTCTGTGTATGGGCAATCGTCTTCGGATGTGCTACTGAACGCCCATCGTCTCATAGCTTTAGCGATCAGTTTGGTGTTCAGGAAATCACCCGGGACACCTACGTGGTGAGGGATCGGTTCTATCACGATTCCAATATCCTTGTGGCTCGCATGCCTGATGATACTGTGCTGATTGCTTCTTCACCCTTTGAAACACAAGGCGCAGACTTGCTCATATCCTGGATCCAAGACAGCTTTCATCCCAAAGCCCTAGTCGCAATCAACCCCCATTTTCACTCGGATGGGACCGCCGGTAATCCGTCCTATCTTGCAGCAGGCGCGCAGGTCTGGGCTGGCGATAAAACCCTAGCTCTGCAAAAACAAAAGGCTGAGTCTTATCGGAGTATCGAAGCCAGAGATTTTGAGGATCGCCCTGAGCTCAAGGCTCGCATCCTCAAACGCAAGATCGCCTTGGCCAATCACGAATTTCGGACAGAGGATGGTAAAACCTTCAATTTGGGCGGCGAAAGGGTCGAGGTGATCTACCCAGGGCCTGCTCACACTCTCGATAATGTCGTCGTCTACTTGCCGGCAAGAAAAGTTCTTTTCGGCGGTTGTATGATCCGCCCCAAAAGCTCTTTGGGACCCACGGCAGATGCTGATATCAGCGCCTGGCCCGCCTCAGCAAAACGCCTCGAGGATCTGAAGGCTGAGTATGTGATTGCTGGGCATGCGGTGGTTGGGGGTCCAGAGCTGATCGAAAGAACGGTCGAGACTGCGCAGAAGGCCAACTTGAATCCTGTGCCCTAGGTGTGCATAAGCTGTGCTGGGCAATTGCGGCCCTTGAAGCACGTCCCCTCATACTTTTATACTAGAAGGATGCAAAGCTTAGTGGTGCTTTAGGGCCCACGATAACCTGCTTTTCTTCGCTCAGTGAGAGGGACTTTGATGCTGCAAGCACTTCTTCTGGCACTTAACATAGCGGCTCCCGTAGCTATCGAGGAATCATCGGTAGATCTGAGTCGTTCTACGATTTGGATCGAGGAAGAGGCAGGCCAGGCTCTGGCGACTCCTGAAGAAGCATTACAAAAATTTGCTCTGGGTCCGGTCCAGGGGCCATCACCCAGGGGACCCAATCTTGGGTTTAATAAAAAGCCCATATGGTTTCTGACAGAAGTGAAAAACCTCATGTCTGAGACAGCCTTTGTACTCAGTTTTCCGTACCCTGGGCTCGACTTTATCGATGTTTATCAGGTAGACGCTTCAGGATTAAAGCGCTTTCCCCAGCTCGGGGATAGGGTTCCTGCGGGTCAGCGCAGTTTTTCCTCTCGTCTGTCCAATGTGAAGCTGACTCTCCCATCTCAGAGCGAGCAATGGATCCTCTATCGGGTTGAGACGGACTCAGCTGTCCAGGCGGGGGCCAGCCTTCAGACAGAAGCAGCTTTTATCGAACAGCAGACCTATGAAAATGCGCTGTTGTGGTCTATCTACGGCATGATTGCGATCATGGCGGCGTTCCATCTTTTTATCTGGATCTCGATGCGCCAGGCACTTTATGCCTACTACTCGGTCTATCTCGCCTTTACTGTGTTGGCGCAGATGGGTATTAGTGGGCACTACATGAGCAGTATGCTCGGGGAAAAAGCCGATTTTTCAAATACCCATGTGCTTTGGGCAGGCTTCGCTTTTATCGCGCTTTATGAATTTACCATCGACTTTCTGGATATTCGAAACTCAAAGCGCAAGACATACATAATCCTGCGATTTTTACAGATCTATATTGTCGCTTGCTATCTCATTTGGATGTTTCTTAGCTTTTATAGCTATCTTAAAATCGCGACAGCAACCCAGATCATTCACCCCTTGGCCCTCCTCACTATCGGAATTTTGGCTCTCAAGAGCGGTAAAAAGGAAGCTCGCTTCTTCGTCTTGGCTTTTAGTGTGTTCATGTTAGGCGTGATGCTCTTTATGGCCAAGCAGGCCGGCCTCATCTCTCCGAGTCTTCTCATTCAGTTCAGCATTCCTGTGACTTCGGTGCTGCAGGTCACGCTGATGGCTCTTGCCCTGGGTGATAAAATGCAGCTCCTGGAAGCTAAATCTAGGCGTCTTGAAAAGGAACAGAAAGAAGCGGATGCGAAGCACAGGGATGAAATCCTTAAACTCAATGCCTCGCTGGAACAAAGAGTTGAAGAACAGACACGTGATATCAAATCAATGCTAGAGAACACCAAGGTAGGATTATTTTCTGTCAATCAAAATCTTGCTATTCACAAAGACTATGCCCGTTTCTTAGAGGTTATTCTGGAGACATCAGATATTGCCGGCAAATCTTTTGCGGAACTCTTGGTGCAAAAACTCAATTTTGGCCCAGATGAAAAAAGCAAAATTCTGAGCGCGATAGAATATTCCATCGGCGAAGAGGAAATGTTTTTTGAAGCCAATCTCAGTAATCTTCCTCGCGAAGGGAGTCTTGTACTGAGTGAATCTCGGCAAAAATTCATCGACCTTGATTGGTCTCCTGTCTTAAAGAAGGATGGGACTGTCGAGAAAGTTCTGGTGGGTCTTCGTGATGTGACGGAAACCCTGAAGTTGCGTAAGCAGTCTGAAGAACAGCAAAGAGATTTGCGCTATATGGCGGAAGTTATCAATCTCGGCCCCCTTCGCTTTGAGCGCTTTCAAGAGTTGGCGAATGAAACATGGGATAAAATCAGGATAATTCTCACGCGGAACGCAGCATCACGGACTTTGAGCCAAGAGGATATGAGGCAGATCTATCTGGGATTGCATACGATAAAGGGGACTTCGCGTATGCTGCGTCTTTCAGAAATAACGAATCGTATTCACGAGGCTGAGGAAATTACCTCAGGTCAGCTATCGCCCAAAAAGAATCCCTTTGTCTGTCTCTCAGAAGCTATCGAGCAAATCGAAGCCTCTCAGCAGCGCTATGCTAAGGCTGTGAAGCCGTTGCTACGAATCCATGCTGAGCTCTTAGCGCAACAAAAGCTCGCCGAGATGGGGCCAAGCCTGATGGCCTTGACTCACGAGGCGCAGGGTATGATACATGAAATGGCTCAGATTATAGGTAAAGATAACTGTCGCGTTGTGATCGAGTTTGACAGCGACCGGAAGGTAACACCAAGTTTTTATCAAGCTATGACATCCTGTCTTATTCACCTGGTGCGCAATAGTCTCGATCATGGAATTGAAAGTCCCCAGGAACGCAGGGAGGCTGGTAAACCCGATGCAGGCGTCATTCGCTTCTGGATCGATGAACGGGGACGATTTGCAATGGGAGATGATGGCAGAGGCTTGTCGCTCAAACGCTTAGAACAGAAAGCCAAAGAATCAAACATCGAGTTTAGCAGTGAAGCAGAACTCGCTGAACTTATTTTTAAGACAGGCTTGAGTACTAAAGATCAAGTTGATCAGATTTCAGGTCGAGGGGTTGGAATGGACGCGGTGCGTACATTCCTTCGTGAAGCTGGATCAGAAATTCATATCGTTAAGCTCAAGCAAGTCGGTGAATTTATGACGTTCTATTTTGCAATCGATATACCAGCTGTTCCAGCAGAAACCAGGGAAAGGCTTGCAGTGTAATGACCCGGCAAGAACATATTGACTTTCATGCCATCCCAATTATAGATCTGGCTAAAGCGAAAACAGATCCCAAGCAACTACCAGCTTTAGCGCGCGAACTCTTCCAAGCCTGCTGCGAAAGTGGCTTCTTTTACCTTGTCGGACATGGGATATCCGAGGATCTACAAGCTCGTTTAGAACGTGTCAGTCACGAATTTTTCGCTTGGGATGAACACCGTAAGATGCAGCTGAAAATGGAACTGGGCGGGCCTGCATGGAGGGGCTACTTTCCATTAGGAGGAGAGCTTACTTCGGGAAAAGCTGATGCTAAAGAGGGACTCTACCTGGGAACAGAGCTCGATGCTCGTGATCCCCGAGTTCAGGCAGGATGGCCTATGCATGGCCCCAACCTTTTTCCAGATATCCCAGACTTTCGGGATACAGTTTTGGAATATATACATGTGGTAACGGCTCTAGGACATCGCGTCATGGAACTCGTAAGTATGAGTTTGGCACTCCCACCTGATTATTTCTACGAACACTTCACAAAGGATCCTCTGATCCTCTTTCGTATCTTTCACTATCCCCCAGACCCTGATCCTGAGCACAGCGAGACTTGGGGTGTTGGCGAACATACCGATTACGGGCTGCTGACGATACTCAAGCAGGATGATTGTGGGGGATTGGAAGTGAAGTCAAAGGATCGCTGGATCGAAGCGCCTCCTATACCCCAGGCCTTTGTTTGTAACATAGGGGACATGCTAGAGCGGATGACAGGTGGCCTCTATCGTTCGACACCCCATCGGGTCCGCAATCGCTCAGGCCGGGAACGCTACTCATTTCCACTCTTTTTTGATCCCGGATTTTCTGTGCCGATGCGGGCAATACCACAGCTTGAAGGCCTTCAGACCGAACGCTACCAACGTTGGGATGAAGCCGATGTGCATAGTTTTACCGGAACTTACGGTGATTATCTGCTCACAAAAGTAGGGCGAGTCTTCCCTGATTTGAAAAAGACCCGAGCTCCTTAGTCAATAGCGTCTCGTCTGCATGCGGCAGAACGATCGCCAGGACCTTACTTTTTCTGCGAGTCGAAGCTGAGGGCATCCATAATTCCTTGGAACCAGGGAGCCAAGTCTGTGTCTTTGGGCTCATCATGCTCCCAATTCCCCTCGGTCGAGTACCAGGCAAGGTCTTTGCAATGCTGATCCGCAAATCTCAGCACCATGGTTTTACTTTTTTCTTCGAGGGATTGATTGAGCCAGTCCAAGGTCTCCTCGAGAGAGAGCATGCCAGTGCTTTTGATGCGACCTTTGCGGATGCGAGCATAGACAGGAAATGGAATGGCAACTTCGTCGGGTCTATCGAGGACTAGAACTCCCTGGTCTTTTGCATCGGCAATCGCTTCTTCACGTGTTTCGAAACACGCGCATTCCTCGGAGAAAGCATTGAAATAAGCCATGGCGAAGAAAAAGATGTCTCCCTTATCGCCATCACCCTCAACTTCTTCTAAAGTTTGAGTGAGCCACGCATCCACGTAAAGAAGATCTGGATAAAGCTTTTCAAGGTTGCTGACGTGAACGTCTGTCATGAAATCGTATTCCTTTTTTACAGAACATCTCTCGAGCTCTTGGAAAAGAGCATGAGTCTTTGCCGAGAGACTATAGGGAAGAGCTTTTGATTTCTAGCGAAGAATCGTTGCAGTCAGTAGATGGGATAGGGCAGAGCAAGTCTTGAGCTGACTCTGAGTCAGACCATTCCGGGTCGTTATGGCGTTAATGGCTCGCAGCCTTTGTTGCGGGGCAAAACTTGGTTTGTATTTAGAGAAAAACAAGTCCTAGCCTAATCATTGACCTTCCTCTAAGCTCTGGCTATGCTGGCGTTTTCCCAGACGGTTTGCTCTAAGCCAAAATTAGAGAGACATAGAGAGTTTCAGAGGATAAAGCCATGAAGTCGTATCGCCTTGCGTTTATGCTTTTCTCCGTTCCACTGGCTGGCCAAGCTTTTGGTGCTGATAGCACGCTTTCTGCCAATCGAAGTCCTGTTCAGGGTTATGCCGATATCACACTGATGAGTTCGGGCGTTTCGCGTGGGCGCACGATCAACAAAGGCCCGGTCCTACAGCCCACTCTCAAGGCCATCATGGGTGGGTTCAGCGCCGGAGTTACGGCGAATCAACCACTCGCACTCAAGGAAGGCGAACAGGATCAGGAGATCGATCTGATCGCTGATTATACCCATGCTTGGGATATTTTTGCTCTCACCTTATCAACGCTACGTGCAGACTACCCGGGAACCGACTGGCCCCAAGACCAGGAAGTCACCCTGAAGGGCTCGTTCAAAGTCCCTTTCAATCCACGCTTGACAATCTCGCGCGGAGTTGAGGGAGCACCGAAGGATTACAGCTACTACGAAATTTCTTCTCGCCAAGAAATTTATGCCAAAGGCGGCTTTGCCTCAAGTGTGGGCGCAGCCCTTGGCTATATAGACAGACCCCGTGACGTGGATGGTTTTCGCCATGTGACTCTGACCGCGGCGGCCTCCTACGAGGCGCTTTCGGCCAGTGCCAACTATGTTATAGAGACAGATAAAAAAGTGAACGATCTTACCGATCAATCGCGATTTTACATGACAACAGGTGCGACGGTTCTTTTTTAAGCTCCTGTCCGGCGGCCTCAAAGGGTCGCCGAGCCTTTCTCCGCATAGTCCTCTGATTTGAGCTTCTCCCCACAATGCCTGTGCCACATCCCACTTATCACCTTTTGGAAAAGTCAGAAACCTACTCCCCGTCAGCGGTTTCGGATCATGCTTTAATCTGGCCGATCTCTTGCATCTTCCAAGGTGTGAGACCAAGAAAGAAAGGAGACTGATCATGGCTGCTCAACTGCTTTTAAATGCCCCGCATGCGGTGGAATCTACCCATGCTACTTTAAGTTTGCTCGAGCGGCTCGCCCTACGACGAGCCCATCCCGTATCTATCATTTTCAATCTGATTGGGACCATGTGGGCGTTTTATTTTCTGTGGACACAAGATGGAATGATGACGGTTCTGGTCTTAGTTTTGTCACGTATTCTATCAACACTTTCGACTCTCCATGCAAACACGGAAGCCATAAGTCATACACTGTGGGGAAAATTGACGCTTTTGCATCTAGAGCCCAGTAATTTCATTCTGCAATTGCTTGGGGTCTTTCTTGGTGCCTTTGGTCTTTGGTTCCACGATCCTTTAGCCCTTCTGTCCGCTGCTTCGGTGATTGTGTTCGGACACGCTGTTGGATGGGGGCGGGTGCATGCAAGCTTCAGTCTTCTGGACGGAGCAGGGGAAAGTTCTTCTGGATCTCCGGTCAGTGACTCCTCGAGAGCAAGACCCTAACGCAGGCCCTTTGTTGGCCTTAAAGCCAGTCCAACCATTAGGTTGGATGCGGTGGCCATTGGGTCAAACAGACCATACTCCAGCTTTTCTCTTAGCTGCTTTGTCTTGCAATCAGGGGGACAAGGCAGTAGCTAATGGTTCAGATCGTGTGACCACGGAAATTGACCCTCGTACCTTAAATAACGGAGAACAAGTATGAAAAAATTTTTGGCAACTGTTGCTGTGCTTGCATGCCTGACTCAAGCTCCACTTTTTGCAGCGCCTCATGATCCCATAGTCGGAGCATACTCTCAGATCGATCTCACCGATCCTGAAGTTATAGGTGCAGCCCATTTTGCTGTGTTTAGTTTGAATCATGATGGAAGCGATAAGACCTTTCAACTTGAAAAGATCTTGAGTGCAGAGAGTCAGATCGTAGCTGGTGTAAATTACCGTATGACCCTAGCCTTGAGCTCAGAGGAAGGACCTGTGAAGATCGAAGTCGTCGTGTTCCACCAAGCATGGACCCAAACATGGGCTTTGGTGTCTTCCAAAGTTCTTTAATTGCATTGAGATGTTTGAGTCCAATGGAGTTTCCACCCATAGGACTTATTCTATTTTATGGACAGTACCTTCCCGTCTCCAGATGCTTTCAGAACCTAGAGAACAAGCAACTAGGCAATACAGATCTTAAAGATGTGATCTATCATGGAGAAGTCGCCCCTTACCGATTGAATTGATAGAGAAGTGAGACCTCTTAGTGCTACCAAGGCTTCTCCAACTCTTCATAATTGCATGGATTTGGCCTGTATTGGCTGAAGCAGGTGAACTCCGTATTGGCCCAGAATTTTCTGGAGACCATAAGATTGATAGTTTCTTTTCTGTGATCACACACTTCGATGAAAAATTCCAAGACTTACCTGTATCTCCTCCAGTCGAGCTTCTGAAACCCTTTAGTCCTGAAAATCTTAGTGCTATGGATAAGGGAGTAACTTGGCTGCAGTTAGATATCGTCAATGACTCAGAAAAACTACGAGAATTGAGCTTTTCCCTGAACGCTGCCTATGCCCCATTAGCTATTTATATACACTCCCCTGGGCAACTTGAGGAGCAATGGCAGGAACTTGGTCAGTCCCGATACTTTGGCTATCCGAATGTGGATTTTCTATTGCCTGCAGGTGAGACTCGTCGTATTTGGGTCCGTTGCATCAAGTCGATACCCAGGCACGAGCTTTATGCCCACCTCAGTGACAGAGCGACAAGTCGCTGGTTACAAACCCGCGATGTGATGACTCGTTCGCTCCTAATAGGGGCAAGTTTTGCTATGCTTACCTACATACTTTTTCTCTATCTTCGACTTCGCAATAGAGACTATTTGTATTATTCGGCCTATTTGTTTTTCTATCTCCTCGGAATGATTATAGGGCAGGGTACTTTTTTGCAGTTTCTTCCCTCCAGTCAAAGCGTAGTGGAATATCAGCCTCTAGCTTTTG
>CANGNB010000051.1 GCA_947454545.1 Oligoflexaceae bacterium | reverse complement strand
TAAACTTTAATTCCTTTCGCACTCCAATGGCATGATCAGGCATCAAAATACCATATGCGGGAAAGAATTTACCGACCTTCGTATAAAAGGCTTCATTCGGCTGAAAAAGCGCATAAAAGCGTCGAGCGCCTCCCTCACTATCATAAATCCCAAGACTGGCGTCGAGGGTCAAAGCTTCAGTAATTTTTGCTGCTACTTCTACATCAGCCTGCATCGGAAAGCCAAGCTTGCTTCGCGTCACTCCATTATCTCGATAGAGGGAGAGAAAACGGACGTCTCCTCCAATCAGCAAGGGTTGTGGAACTTTGATAAGGCCGTTCGCGAAATCAGCTTCATTGGGCTCAGAATGAGCAAACATAAAATCTTCGCTGGAACGACGCCCATACTCACTCAGCACACCCCCGCCTGTTGGATTCACATGACACGAACCACAGTTGCTGTAACCGTGGCGCACGTTTTCAGGAAAGGCCCAGAGGGGCATAGTTTTGAAGATCCCCAAAAAGAAGCTAAGGAGGACGATGAGCTGCATCATGGGTAGGGAGCTCCTTTTTCAATCCAGGTTTTGATCGCTGCTTTCTCCTCGAAGATCAGATGATCGCTATAGGGAGGCATCGTATCGGATTCAATGATCGAGTAGAGTTCACTGCCTGCTGGGTTTCCAGGCACTACCATAGAATCTAAGAGCACCTTGTAGGATGTAAAATTTTCATGACATGGAGCGCACTTGGGAATGAGAATCCGCTCCCGAATATGGCTAAAATCAGCTGGGAATGCTCTATCTGCTGTCGTTCGCGGACTCAGCTCACGTGAGCCACAGCCCGTAAGGAGAACCAGAAAAACCAAAAGGATCTGACCCATGATCCGCTGTCCTTTGACCAAGTTGGGGAATGGACTTTTGACGGTACAGGACTTGGAATAAGTTCGCTAGGAACTTTTCTTCGTTTGAACTTTCGATTTTAGAAAACTTGCTTATTTTTTGTGCGCAGCGGCACAGAATCGTTCTATCAATCGGAGAATTTCCCCAGGCTGGTTAAAAGGTAGGGCTTCTCGGCTCCGCTCGAAAAGAGCGAGGAGCTCTTCACTGTGGAGCATACCTTCCGTCCACTCAATCTCCGCCATGTGCCAATCCGGAAGAAGGCGCGCGTCCGAATGAGCATCAGCTAAAATGAGGACATCATCATGACGAGGGTCGACTTCAATGCGAGTGAACGTGGTCAGAACTGTGTCTTCCTCACCCTCTAAAAGCTGCATGAAATAGCCTTCTCGTTCCATGAGAAAGCCTGTGAGATGACTTTTCTCATTCCTGATTGCAGAGCTTTTAACCAAAGTCGAAAGCTGATGGGGTGTCATAACCTCATTCATGCGACTCGTATAGAGCAGATGGTAAATCTTTGCCAAGGGCGCTACTCCCAAATTTTCGACTCACTAGAGTCTATCGCCTAAAACCCTGAGTAAACTGAGCGCCTTGTCCCCCGACCTTCTTACTTATCGGTAAGAAGGCTGAATCCCTTGGAAGCAAGCGCTAGCGTCCCCCTCAAAGCGATGAGTGGCTGGAGCTTTTTGCCGGTGTGCGGACGTATTGCATGGCATCCATCGCTGCTAGAAGACGAGCCGGAGCTTCCTCTAGGTTTTGCACAATCCACGTTTGCGTTTTGGGTTGGCCGATGAGAAAGCTTTTTCCGTGCTGCCAGCGGAGTTGAGGATCCTTTTCTCTGGCTTTGGTCAGGAGTTCTTCCTGAAGCTTCATCACAGCAGCGAGATCACCTCGATAAAAACCCCAGTCAGCACCGAGATGAAAACGCGCCTTATAGGCCCGCAGGGCTTCGCTTGTATCCTTTTCGGGATCGATAGAAAGCGACACGAACTTGACCTCTGAGCCCACTCTTGGCCCCAGAGCTTGATACAGCCGTCGCAAGTGCGCTGTTGCTAGGGGGCAGGAGTGCTGGCAACTCGTAAACATAAAATCGACTATCACCAGATCAGTGCCCGAAAACAGGGCATCCATCGGAATGCTCGCTCCCCTGTCATCGGTCCAAAGGGAGTCGGCCGCAAGTTGCCTCTGATCAGCAGCTGTCAGAGCGAGCTCCATGAGAACAGAAAAACAGAGAATTTTCATCCATTGCATGGCTTGCCCTTTCACCCTTACTGAGTCACGTATACAAATCCAACGCACATCTCATCTTCAGTGCTTTCCCCCCAATTGAGATCTTTGGGTTGACTCGCCAAGCCATCAAAGCTGGTGTAACCGCGGGCTCCAGAATTATCAAAATGGCATTCGATAGAAAGTTTATCCCCAAGTTTGGAGAGAAGCGGCTGCTGAAAGGTATAGGTTCCTTGCCAGTGAAAGTCCCAGTCGGGTTGAGTCAAGAGACATTCTTTTGCTCCATCGCTGTGACTAAGCTCAAGACTTGCGGACTTGCCGCGCGTGTGCATATGCAGGGCGGCGTCATAGACAGTGAGAGGCTTTTGGGTGACGATTTTGCCGCCTGTTATGCGCTGCGCGATCTGATAGAGATCGGCAGAAAACCCATGGACAACATCCGCCTGACCTGCGGGTATGAGCATGCTGTGCTGCTGTGTCCAAAGGGGATTGGCAAAGGGGATGACATAGGCTTCTTTACCTACGGTCTCATCAAGCTTCAAAAGGACGCTGGAACGATCTGCAAGAGGAGGATTTTGAGTCGTATTGTAATGCACCTGGATCACAATTTTGGAGCCGGGAATAATCTTCAGACCTGTGCCTTCAGGAAGATCACGCCCTTCTCCCCCCGGCGCCCAAGCGGCGAGCTGCGCGAGGCGCCCGTTGTTAGGTAAGGGCCCACCGTAGCACTCATAGCCAGGTTCAGGCGATGCCGCATCGAGACCTTGCACAAGAGCTACCTGTTCAGGAGCCGCCTGATAAGCAATCACATGGTGAACGATGGATGCCTTGTCGGGGCGGATACCAAAGCCGGTGATGTAGCTGGCTTTATCCCTTGGCCAATCAATGACAAAACAGCGATAGTCATTGGTTTGATCTTTGGGTGTATAGGCTGAGGGTGCTTTAAGTTCGAGATCGACGCGCGAAAGCTTGGCGGAAACGGGCGCCACTTCGTGGCTCTCACTGGGATTACCAAGGGGCCCACCCTCGTCGGCCCAATGCTGGAAGAGGGCTTTTTCTTCGGCATTGAGACTGCGATCGAACTGATAGGAGCGGCAATCAGGGCCAGCGGTCCAAGGCGGCATGCGTGAGGCGCCTACAGCATCTGCAACGACCCGACGCAAGCTTTGGATGCGCTTCGGATCACTCAGATCAAAACCTGCGATGCCGCCCGCCTCGTGACAGTTGATGCAGCTCCGATCCATGATGGGTTTGATGTCACGATAGTAGCTTATGGTGGTAGCGGTGAGATTCACTTGAGGGGGAATGGGAGTCTCGACGCGAGATTCATGACTTTTGGAGCAGGCGAGCAGCCCTCCAAACGCAAAGAATGCAGAAACTTTAAGACGCATTGAGGGCATAGATCTGTCCTTTCCACGAGCAGGGAGCCGTTTGTGTGCCCACATGACTTACGTCATGAGGGTTCCCTGCAAGCTAAAGGACAATTGTGGAAGAAATGTGGAAGTCTTCTTCTTTGTGAGAGTCTCAGCCCTGGTAGCGCGAATCAAGCTCAGGAACTTGGGCTGGCGTTGCGCGATCGTCCACAAAATGGAGGATCTGTTTGCGCGGCAGAGGAAAGCCGCCAACGGTATCGAAGGCTCGGTAAAATTCTTCCCTCTTGACGAGAGGTAGCAGCATGCGTTCTTCGTTGCTGAGTGCGCGACGATGATCGCGCATGTAATAGAGGGAGCGCACGGCGAGGACTTTACCTTTTTTCAGAACTGCTTCCTGATAACGCTGGGAACGCTCGCTGCTGGTTTGATTGTGATAGCAGCCAACCCATCGGTCGTCACAACGGCGATAGATCTCTTCGCCGAACTCTTTGAGAAAGTAATCGACTTGCTTGGCTGGCGATAGGGCCTGGAGTGGGTCAGAGTTGAAGCCCTTATGATGCCAGACCCAATTGATCTGAAGGGCTCCGATATCCACGTTGGTTTTGAGATTTTCGGGCTTGTCCTTGAGTTCGCTCAAAAAGTCCTTGGCTTCATCACCGGACAGGATTTTGGGTTCGGGTCCATTGATGCGGATGACTGAAAAGCGAAAGTTACTTTCCTGCTGAGCAATCAGCCATAGAACGTCGGGATTGCTGGTTTGACAAGCTGCTTTTGCGAACTCAGAGAGTGCCTGGCCTTCTTGTTCCCATTTGACTTTGGGGTTTGCTGCCTTTGCCGTATCTTCGAACACAGCCTCGCAAGGCTGCAGCGACATATACGCCGCGTAAAGAATGAGACTCAAGGTTTGCATAGCCATAACTGCCCCCACCGACTGTGTGTACGCAGATAGATGCAAAAAGCATGTCAATCATGGGGGACAGGCATTTCGTGCAGTTAGACAAGGAAAAAACCAGAGTGTCTGTCACGCTAACTCTTCCGTTAGAAATCTAGACAGGTGAAATCTTACCTCCAAGTAAAAAAGATGTTACCCTTAGGCAAAGCCGTAAGACTCTCGACTTCCCTGAGGAGGGCGCTATGTCCCTTGCCCCCGTGATGCCAGCTCTCTTTATTGGCCATGGTTCACCTATGAACATTATCCTTGATAATGCTTATACGCGATCTCTCAGCGCACTCTCTGAGAGACTTCCTAAGCCCAAAGCTATCATCGCTTTTTCGGCTCACTGGGAAACCGCTCATACTGAGCTCTTAGCCCTCGAGAGTCCGAAGACTATCTATGATTTTGGAGGATTCCCTCCCGCCCTTTATGAGCTGAATTATCCTGCTCCCGGATCCCCAAAGCTCGTCGATGAGATTCTCGCTTTGCTTTCGGATTGCGCTCTTAAAAGCACGCAAAACTGGGGCTTTGATCATGGCGTCTGGGCGGTCTTGCGCTGGCTCTTTCCAAAAGCTGATGTCCCCGTGATACCCGTGAGTCTCAGTAAGCGCTTTACGCTCAGCGATCATCTGAGCATGGCAAAGGCTTTTGCTCGTTTGAGAGCGCAGGGCTATATGATTTTAGGAAGCGGCAATGTCACCCACAATCTGGGTGATCTGGCTTGGGATGATCCTGCAGCGGCGCCATTTGCGTGGGCCAAAGAATTTGATACTTTGGTCAAAGAGGCACTTGAGATCGGCAATGAAAGCTTGCTGACTTCTTTTCGTGACGAAGCTCACTGGAAGCGGGCCCACCCACGCCGCGAACACTACGTGCCCCTGCTTTATATCTTGGGAGCCCGCCAGGACTCTGAGTCGGTAAAGTTTGTTTATGAAGGCTTTGAACATGGATCGCTCTCGATGCGCTCGTTCGCTTATGGTCTGTGAACGGAGGTCTAAAAATAGATCACGCTGTTTTTCGTGGAAAAACGGAGTCGAAAGCGAGAGCCAAGACCCTTTTGACTTTCCACTTTGAGCGTCCCGCCTACAGATTCGACTGAGCTTTTCACCATATCCATCCCAACGCCACGCCCTGATATCGTGCTGAGAGCATCGGAGGTGCTGAATCCAGGAAGAAAGATGATATTCATGATCTCTTCATCGGTCATCCGGACGATTTCGCCCTGGGGATAAAGACCTTTTTCAACTGCGATCTTACCAACTTTTGCAACATCGATCCCGTTACCATCATCTTCAATCGACAGCAGCAATTCTTCCGAGTCTTTACTCGCGACGATACGTATCGTTCCGGTCTCAGATTTGCCCCGGCTTTTACGAACCTCAGGCGTTTCGATACCATGATCGATACTATTGCGAATAAGGTGTATAAGTGAGTTACCGAGTACCGAGGCAATCGTGTTGTCAATGCGAAGCTCTTCGCCCTCGATGACGAGATCAACCTGTTTGTGCAGGGTACGGCTCAGATCGCGGATGATCCGTGGATAGGGCCTAAAGATCGATTTGACGGCCACACAACGGACCTCTTCGAGCTTGTCCATCATATCTTTTTCGATTGTTTCAATTTCGCTTACGATGGCATCGATATCTTCGATCTTCTTGGGTGTTACGTTCTGCTTTAAATCACGGACTTGATTGTGGAGCTGCTCTTGGAGTTCCGACATGATCGTCACGTAATAGGTCAGCTGACTCAAAGCATCCACGGGGACTTTGATAGTACGCGCCCCTTGGACTTTGGTTGAACGCGTCAGCTCGGGTGCCTCTCCAGCATCACCGAGCTGTACGGCTTCTTCTGGGAGATTTTTGTAGCTATTGAGTTCTGTGAGCCAAGCTTTCAAATCAAAGAGGATACGTTCTTCTTTTGAAATGGCCTCGACAAGTTCGACCATGTGGTCAAAGCCTTTCAGCAATATGCCTGCGACCTGAGGGGTGACTGCCAATCGCCCTTTATCAACCTGCGCGAGCAAAGCTTCGTATTCGTGAGTATAGGCCTCGAATTCCTTCCAGCGCATAATTCGGCAAGAGCCTTTTATGGTGTGAATATTTCGAAATAGCTGGTTCAAGGCTTCGACGTTGGAGGGATGTTGTTCCAGTTCAAGGATGGCAGATTCTGCGACTTCCAAGAGCTCATTGGCTTCAAGAACGAAGGTCTTACGGATGGCCTCTTCCATCTCGAGCTCATCTTTGCGATTGTATTTTTTGATGGTCTCCGTGAGTTCGTCACGACTGTACTGCGAAATGAGACCTTTGATGCGAAGCTCGATGATTTTTTCCATATCTTCAAACTTCGCTAATTCGTTCATTTTAACAATCAGGGGAATGTCGCTATAGTCTTCCATGAGTTTTTCGCGTGCTTCAAAGGCGTCGCTGTGAGGCAAGTCGTGATCGAAAAACACGAGCACCACGCTTTGGGAATAATCGACAAGAAAATGTTGGAAAGCACCCAGAGTCTCAAAGTGCTGGAACGCAAATTCAAAAGGCTTGCACACTTCGGTAAAAACCACCTGCAAGCTTTGATCTCGACCCACATGAACAACGGTGAATCCTGGATTTTCCACGCCTCGTACCATCCTTCACAGATTGGAGCATCTATCGCTTTGGGCGAGCATAGAGCTCAAACACCTTCTGAGTGTAGCACAGAACCTTCTTCCGACCCATCAGCCCTAGGCTTGGGTTTGTCGGCAAATTTCTTCCAGCTGTTTTCGATGAATGCGCATGTGACTGGCGAGAAGCCAATGCCATTTTCTTGCTGTGAGTGGCCCAAACCATGGATGAGGGAAAGTGCTTGCAGCTTCTTGATCAGCGACCTTTTCCTTTAGGATCTTTAGAACAGAGCCACAAAAATCCTGAAATTTCTGCTGCATCTCCTGCTCAGCAACACCTCCCAGGGGCTTAACAGCAGCTGTATCCGCTTTGCCCTCAGGCGCTCGCCCATGACTCAATTCGATGATAATGTTCTGCATACCTGATCCCACGATCACCAGATGTTCGAGGACCATCGCTGGAGACCAAAAGCGCGAGCTATCCTCAAGCCCTTGCAGGCGTGGAACCAAGACCGGCACTGTTCGCTGCTCAGGACTAAGAGTGCCATAGGCTGCGAGTATCTTGTTCGTCTCCGTGGTAAAGAAGCGATCGACAGCCTCCCAACTCATCTGTTTTGCATAGCGTGGCACAATCCAGTACCGAGCGATCAAAGCTTGCCAGAAGGGCAAGCCTGCCCCTGGGCGATCGAGACGAATGGGTGGAGCTTGGGGAAGTCTGGCTTGCATGAGGATCTCCTTCGGGGCAAAGGAGAAGAGGAAAAGTTCCCTTCTCTGATGAAGGGAGTATCGGCAAGGCTTAGATACGAGTGAGAGGCAAAATATGCCGCCTAGGCAGCGAGAGGGACGAGAGAACTCAAACCTTCAGCGCCCCAAGGATGGCTTCTGTCACCTCATGAGTCGAGGCAAAGGCATGAGGCGCGATCTCAGCGGTCCACGGTCCATCCGCGAGGACCCGCTCCACAGCGGCCTCGAGCTGCTGAGCTAAAACCTCCGCCTTGAGGGAATGCCTTAGCAAGAGAGCCATACTTAAGATGGCGCCCACAGGGTTCGCTCGCCCTGTACCGGCAATATCGGGAGCCGAGCCATGCACCGGCTCATAGAGACCTGGCCCCTCAGCGCTCAAAGAAGCTGAAGGCAAGAGCCCCAAGGAACCAGCGAGAGTAGACGCCTGATCGGAGAGGATATCGCCAAACATATTTTCAGTCAAAATGACATCAAAACGTGCTGGTTTCTGCGCAAGATACATGGCCGCTGCATCGACGAGTATGTGCTGGACAGCGACATCAGGAAATTCGCTCGCCATGAGCTCTGTGACGGTTTTTCGCCAGAGCCTCGAGGTCTCCATCACATTCGCTTTATCGATAGAACAGAGCTTCTTCCCACGCGCTCGTGCGAGCTGTCCCGCCACGCGGGTGATACGTTCGATTTCGGTACGGGTATAGACACATTCATCGAACGCTTTCTCCCCGTCACTCCCCTTGGCTCCAAAGTAGATACCACCTGTGAGTTCACGTACCAGTATCGTATCGACACCAGCTAAGACTTCGTCGCGATAGGGAGTCCGAGCGTAAAGACTTGGCCGCGAGCGGAAAGGCCTCAGATTAGCGAAAACGCCGAGTTCTTTACGCAGGCGCAAGAGGCCTGCTTCAGGCCGCTTCGGCCCAGGGAGATGCTCCCACTGAGGCCCACCAACAGCTCCTAAAAAGATGGCATCGGCCTCGCGACAGAGATCCAGACTCTTGGGATCCAAGGGCTCGCCACAGCGATCCAGAGCGGATCCCCCTATCCATCCCTCTGCGAGCTCGAGCTGAAGACCAGACGAACCTGTGACAGCTTTCAGGACTCTGACCGCTGCTGCCGCAACTTCAGGACCGATACCATCTCCAGGAAGGACTACGATTTTTGCAGCTTTTAGCATAAAGGTCTCCGTGCTTCGAAGGCGTAAATCTGAGCTTCTTTTTGCATAAGATAGCCGAGAGCGTCAACTCCCTGCAAGAGACAGGTTTTTGCGAAAGCATCGAGAGTAAAGGAGTACGTCTCACGGCCAAGGACACCAAAGATTTGCTGGAGCACATCGATACTCAGCACGCTGTCTCGCTGCTGACGCAAGACAGCTAAGACATCTGAGGCGATTTCTATAGGCAAAACTCCGTTTTTAAGAGCATTGCTCTTAAAGATATCACCGATTGAAGGCGCTATCACCACGCGAAAACCATAGTCACGAAGCGCCCAGACCGCATGTTCTCGGGAAGATCCGCAGCCAAAATTAGTCCCCGCTACGAGGATCTGTAGGCCCTCGGCCTGCCGACGATTCAGCTCCACATCCTCGCGTTTATGTCCATCAGCGGTATAGCGCCAATCATAGAAGAGCTCTTGACCAAAGCCATTTTTATCGGTCTTAGTCAAAAATCGAGCGGGAATAATCTGATCGGTATCAATGTTCTCCTGGTCGAGGAGAAGAAATTTTGATTCGAGAGTATGAAGGGCTTGCATGTCTCACTCCTCGTGCAGCGTTCCAAACGTATTAGAAAAGATAGGGACGCGGGTCTGTCACACAGCCGGCTATCGCAGCGGCAGCTGCCGTCACAGGACTGGCAAGGATCGTCCGAGCACCTTTGCCCTGCCTGCCTGCAAAATTCCGATTGCTTGTGCTCACGGCGCACTGTCCCGGCTCTAACTGATCGCCATTCATCGCAATGCAGAGCGAACAGCCTGGTTCCCGCCACTCGGCCCCAGCATCACGAAAAATCACATCTAGGCCTTCCTCCTCAGCAGCTTTTTTCACAGCCTGTGAACCTGGAACGACGAGGACACGCACTTGGGGAGCCTTCTGCCGTCCTGAAAAAACCTGAGCCGCAGCTCGCAGATCGCTCAAACGACCATTGGTACAGCTGCCGATAAAAACGACATCGACGGGAATGCCTTCCATTCTCTGCTCGCTCTCAAGCTGCATGTAGGCCAGAGCCTTCGTCTCACTCGGAGAGCGCGCGGCAGGAATCCTCGCTTGGATTCCAACAGCCTGATCGGGGGACGTTCCATAGGTGACCATGGGGGTGAGGGCTGCAGCATCGATCGTGATCTCAGCATCGTATACCGCCTGGGGGTCACTAGAAAGTTGAATCCAATCCGAGAGAGCCGCATCCCAAGCAGCGTCTTTGGGAGCGAAGCGTCGACCCTTGAGATAAGCGAAAGTCGTAGCATCAGGAGCAATTAGGCCAGCCCGTGCCCCAGCTTCGATGGTCATATTGCAGAGCGTCATACGCTCCTCCATACTCATCGCGGAGATCGCTTCGCCTTTGTATTCGAGCACATACCCTGTACCACCAGCAAACCCTAGCGTTCGTATAATCTCAAGAATGAGGTCTTTGGCACTGACCCCTGGACCCAACGATCCCTTCACATAAACAGCCATGGTCTTAGGCTGACTTTGCAAGAGGCATTGCGTGGCCAAAACATGGCCGACTTCACTGGTACCGATCCCAAAAGCAAGAGCTCCGAAAGCACCGTGAGTCGCTGTATGACTATCGCCACAGACTATCGTCGATCCCGGCAAAGTAAGGCCTAACTCAGGCCCCATCACATGGACGATACCCTGATCGCCGCTATCGAGATCAAAGAGAGGCACAGCAAACTCTTGGCAATTCTCGCGCAGAGTCTGCACCTGATGCCTGGTTGCTGCATTGAGATAGGCGGATCGCTCAGAGTCCGTAGGGATCGAATGATCGAGAGTCGCAAAGGTTCGATCCGTCCGACGTACTTTGAGTCCTCGCGTCCGCAGTTCGGTAAATGCTTGAGGCGAGGTCACTTCATGGACGAGGTGGCAGTCGATATATAAAATCGCCGGATGCTCAGAAGTTTCGGGAACAACGAGGTGCCGCTGCCAAATTTTTTCAAACAGCGTTTGAGCCTTCATAGTCTCTTCCTTTGCTTTTATCTCTTATCAGCGAGCCAGTTGATGCGACTCACGAAGGTGCGACGCTGGTGCGACCTGAACCAAATCGCGAACGATGGCGAGGAGCTCGTCCTCTTCCGCATGTTTTTTGTGATCGCAGAGCCGCTTGAAGGCATTAAAGGCCTCTTCAAACTGCATCTCGGTGCAATGGATGCCACGTTCTTCAAGCCAGTAGTGAAAGGCATGGCGGCCCGAGTGCTTACCGAGGATCATGCTGCTCCCACTCCTACCGACATCCTCGGGACGCATGACTTCGTAGGTCAGAGGGTTCATGAGAACACCATGTTGGTGAATGCCTGCTTCATGGGCAAAAGCATTGGCTCCCACGACGGCTTTGTTGCGCTGCACCGGCGAACCGATGATGCGCGAAAGCATCTGGCTAGCATAGTAGAGTCCCGAAGCTTCCACTCCGGTATCGAGGCCGAAGTAGTCACGCCGTGTCCTCAGGGCCATCACGATCTCTTCAAGAGCACAGTTGCCGGCTCGTTCTCCGATGCCATTGACGGTGCATTCGACCTGACGAGCGCCTGCTTCCAGGGCCGCCAGACTATTCGCAACAGCAAGTCCCAAATCGTTGTGGCAATGCACACTGAGGAGGGCTTTGTCTATATTGGGAACTTTTTCTTTGATGGTGCGTATCAGATTCCCAAACTGCTGCGGCACAGCATAACCGACTGTATCGGGAATATTAATGATCGTTGCTCCGGCATGGATAGCCTCACTGATCGCTTCGCACAAAAAGTCGACCTCTGTGCGCGAGGCATCCTCGGCCGAAAATTCCACTTCATCGAAGAGATCGCGAGCGAGACTGATCCCCTCACGGAGACAGTTCAGCACTTCCTCTCGATTCATTTTAAGCTTGTATTCGCGATGGATGGGGCTTGTTGCCAAAAAAAGATGGGCACGGTGGCGAGGGGCAGCTTTCAGAGCTTGATGGGTCCGCACGATATCATCACTTCGACATCGAGAGAGCCCCGCTAAGGTCGGCCCGCTGATGGCCTCGGCGATGGCTCGCACCGCTTGAAAATCGCCCTCGGACGAGGCCGGAAAACCGCACTCGATCACATCGACTTTCAGCTGACAGAGCACTTCGGCCATCTGCAGTTTTTCTTCGAGGTTCATGCTAGCCCCTGGCGACTGTTCGCCATCGCGTAGGGTCGTGTCAAAAATCTGAACGCGATCAACCGTGGCCGGAACTTGCATAAACAGTTCTCCTCACTTGAGCGGGTCGAGCCCGCGACTCCAACGAGGGACCCACACCCTGGGTCTCTCGTGTGTTGACGACGACAGTCAGAACCTCGTAGAGCTTTTCGAGCTGCTTCACCAGCAGAGTATGAGGCCTTTGCGAAGACCCATGAATCTCGATATGCACCGTGTTTTCCAGAGGGGAAGCCACAGCATAAAAGCTGCTTGGTCCGAACCCACGGTGGCGACATACGCGCAGTATGCGTTCCAGAACACCGTCCTCGTTGCGTGCGACAATCTCTGCGTGAAACCTCATCCTCATCCCTCCATCATATCAAGATTCGAAGCGCCTGGGGGCACCAGAGGCCACACGTTTTCCTGAGGATCGATGCGAACATGAAGAAGACAGGGTCCGGGATTATTTAAGAGAAAGTTTACACCCAGCGACTCTTCATCTTTACGCTCAATTCGCAGCGCATCCAATCCAAAGGATCGAGCAACAAGAACAAAGTCAGGATTATCCGACAAATCTGTAGCACTGTAGCGTTCGTTAAAGAAGAGCTCCTGCCACTGACGAACCATTCCTAGCCTTTGATTATCGAACAGCAGTATCTTCACCGGAAGTTGATAGCGTTTGAGTGTAGCGAACTCTTGTATGTTCATCATAATCGAGCCATCACCACTCACACAGATCACGCGATCTTTGGGATTACCCATTTGGGCACCGATAGCCGCAGGCAAACCATAGCCCATCGTGCCGAGCCCCCCACTGCTGAGGTGATCGCAAGGATGATGAAGCTGCATATGCTGAGCGACCCACATCTGGTGCTGCCCTACATCAGCCGTTACAATCGTGCGCTGAGGCGCAGCACGCGATAGCATCTGCAGGAGTCGAGGGGCATAGATGCCCTCGCCCGGTGCATCGTAGTTCCAAGCAAAGCTCGCTTTCCATTCTTGACACTGGGCGAGCCAAGCCGTTTTTTCAAAAGGTTGCGCCAGAGCTTTCAGCACCGGCCCAAGCGCACCGCAAAAACTGACTTCAGGGCGGCGCAGCTTGCCCAACTCAGCAGGATCGATATCGAGATGAATGACCTTGGCGTTTGGAGCAAATGCAGCGAGCTTGCCTGTCGCCCTATCATCAAAACGAGCTCCGACCACGATCAATAGATCACTGTGCTGAACAGCGTAATTCGCTGCCTTCATCCCGTGCATACCGAGCATTCCCAAGAACAGCTCATGATCCGTCGCAAGGCTCCCAAGACCTTTGAGTGTCGCCACGACCGGCATCTGCACTTCTTCGACAAAGTCGCGGAAGGCCTCTACCTCTTGGCCGATGGCAACTCCACCCCCGACATAGATCACCGGCCGCTCCGCTTCGTGCATGAGGCGGAGAGCTTTTTGCACGGCTATTGGGGAAACAGGCTCCGGAAGACTCGGATCCTCTTCCCAGGGCTTGAGGGCCTGAACCGCCTGGATAGAAACATCTTTAGGCAGATCGATGAGAACTGGACCGGGGCGACCGCTCCGCGCAATATCGAAGGCTTCGCGCACCATATGATAGAGATCATCAGCTCGTCGCGCGATCATGCTGTGCTTGACCACACCCAAACAGACCCCAAAGATGTCGACCTCTTGAAAAGCATCCATCCCGATGAAGGGTGATGCCACCTGGCCCGTAATGCAGACCATAGGCACCGAATCCAAAAAAGCATTGGCGATACCAGTGACAAGGTTGGTCGCACCGGGACCGGAGGTCGCGATACACACCCCGACTTTGCCGGTAGCCCGCGCATACCCATCGGCAGCGAGGGCCCCTCCCTGCTCATGACGCGGCAGTATAGTCTGAAATTTAGCTTCGAGCAGACGATCAAACAACGGCATGATCGCCCCACCCGGATAGCCAAAGACCAGGTCGACGCCTTCGTCTTCGAGGGCCTTAACTATTGCGTCGGCTCCGATCATGGGATTTTTCTCCTGCTTGCTGGATCCAACTCATATGAGAACGCAGTTCTTTGCCTGTCGCTTCGATGGGATGGGAGAGTTCACTCTGCAACTGCTTTTTGTAATGTGGCAGACCAGCCTCATACTCGGCTTTCCACTGGGCTGCGAAATTACCATTTTGAATATCTTTGAGTATCCCGCGCATCTGCTCGCGCGCATGACCATCGATAACGCGTGGACCACTGACCAGCGTTCCGTACTTGGCGGTATCGCTGATAAACTGATGCATCTTAGCTAAACCACCCTCGTAGAGCAGATCGACGATGAGCTTGAGTTCGTGCAGGCATTCAAAATAAGCGAGTTCAGGCTGATAACCAGCTTCGACCAAAGTTTCAAAGCCGACTTTGACCAATTCGGTGGCACCCCCGCAGAGAACGGCCTGCTCACCAAAGAGATCGGTTTCGGTTTCTTCTTTGAATGTTGTCTCCAAGACTCCGGCGCGCGTTCCCCCGATCTTATGGGCATACTGCAGAGCTTTGTCACGAGCCTGACCCGAAACATTTTTGTGGACAGCGAAGAGACAGGGAACGCCCTTCCCCTCTTCAAACTGACGACGGACCAAAAAACCAGGACCTTTGGGAGCCACAAGAATCACATCATGGCTGTCAGCGGGCACAACCAGATCATAGTTTACTGCAAAGCCATGGGCGAAAAGCAGTGTAGCGTCTGGCTTTAGAAAGGGCTGAACCTCCTCAGCAAACAAAGCCTTCTGGTGCATATCAGGCACCAAGAAAACCACGAGATCAGCCTCACGAACCGCAGCCGAAACACTGCGGACCTGCCAGCCATCGACGAGGGCTTGCTCATAGGAAGCCCCACCTTCGCGGACGCCCACAACGACCTTTGCCCCGCTGTCACGAAGGTTGAGGGCATGGGCTCGCCCCTGACTTCCGTAGCCCAGGACAGCGATCGTAAGGCTATCCAAGAGCTCGGTGGACATGTTGCTGTCGGCGAAAAATGCTGCGCTCATAGTGTGTTTCTCCTAGAGAAAAAGGCCGAAATTGCCTCGAAAACATGATGTAAAAAAATATCAGGTGCAGGCACCCTGTGAAGCCGAACCCACCTGCTTAATATATTTACCAAAGACACCCTCGGTGAAATGCGGCTTCGGCGCTGTCCAGCGTGAGCGCCTTTCGTTCAGATCGGCTGTCACTTCTAAGGTGCGCCGGGTCACATCGATCGTCACCCGATCGCCATCCTTTACGAGGGCAATATTTCCTCCGGCAAAGGCTTCCGGCGCGACATGGCCGATACAGATGCCGTGCGTCGCCCCACTGAAGCGACCATCGGTGATCAGAGCGACTTTATCGCCCAAGCCTGCTCCCACCAGAGCCGCCGTAACCGCCAACATCTCGGGCATACCCGGCGCCCCTTTGGGCCCCATGTAGCGAATAATGACGACATCGCCGGCTTGGATGTGGCCTTCTTGAGCTGCTGCAAACGCAGCAGCCTCCGAATCAAAGACGCGAGCCGGACCCTCGAAGAGCGCCAGCTCTTTACCCGAGAGCTTAAGCACGCAGCCCTCTTCGGCGAGATTGCCGCGCAGCACTGCAAAGGCACCGCCACTTTTCAGCGGCTTTTGCACATCGAGAACAACCTGCTGTCCTACGCGTTCCCGAACATCCTGAGCTTCTTCAAGGAGGCTGCGTCCGGTAACGTGAGGGGCATCGACTAAAAGCTTGGCTGCAAAGAGTTTTTTACACACAAGGGCCACTCCACCCTCACGCTCCAATTCAGTAGCAACAAAACGTCCAAAAGGTTTTAGGTCAGCGATCAAAGGCACTTCCGAGGAGATCTGATCGAAGAGTTCCATGGGAAGTGCGACGCCTGCTTCTTTAGCGAGAGCAAGCAGGTGCAAGACAGCATTGGTCGATCCACCGGTTGCACAGACGGAAACGATCGCATTGCGAAAGGCCTCAGGAGTCATAAAGGAGCGGGCTGTAACTCCCTTTTCCAGACACTGCATCACCAGCTCACCCGCTTTGTGAGCTGCATAGTCCTTGCGAGGATCAAGCGCAGGGATTTCACTGAGGCCGATAGGAGAGAGGCCCATCACGGTAAAGGCCATCGCCATGGTGTTGGCTGTAAATTGGCCACCACAAGCTCCAGCCCCAGGACAGGCACGATTTTCTAGACTTAAAAGCTCATCATCACCCAGTTTGCCAGCAGCATGAGCGCCCACAGCTTCGAAGACATCTTGGACGGTGACGCTCTT
>CANGNB010000050.1 GCA_947454545.1 Oligoflexaceae bacterium | reverse complement strand
CCCTTTCAGGCGTGGTGAACATTATCACTCGTAAGAACTACGAAGGCTTCTCTTTCGGCGGTTCGATCACCAAACCTCGCTCGAAAGGTGGCGAACACTTCCAAAGCTACGCGATCGCGGGTACCCAGGGTCCCAAGACATCGAATATTATAACCATGCAATGGGATGAGACTCTCTCAGCTCTGAGCAAGGATCGCTACTGGAACAACACGGACTATCGCTCCTTCTATGGTGCTCCTTTCTCTTACCAAGCTGCTGATGGCTTCACTCCTGCAGCTGCATGTGACGGAACCAAGACCACAAGCGACGGTACCTTTTGTAGCTTCAACTACTGGCCTAAACGTCAGGAGCAAGGCTCTTGGCAAAAACTTTCGGTCCTCGATGAGTTCTCTTACAATGTCGGCGACAATACCAAGCTGAACCTTCGCTTCTTCGTGACTGGAAAATCTGCAAAGACCTCCGCAGGCGTTCCCAACACGATCGATCCTGCTAGCGATGCTTACACTGTATCAGAAGCTGCTGTTGATAGCCTGCATCCTGAACTCAAAGCCGGAGCTGCTGCCCCAGTTTTCACTCCCGATAGCAATTTTGAGAATGCTAAGGGTGTTGTCGTACAAGGCCGTCTGTTGGATGCCTACTCGCAGACCCGTACACAGCAGGTGACTCTCTCAACAACTGCTGGTCTTTCGCACACTTTCAGTGATGAAGGTGAGATCGAGTTCAACGTTTCGGATAGTCGTATCTATCGCACTCATGTCTGGCAAAACATGCTCGATGATGGGAAATTCCGCAAGGCTGTGTTCGATGGCACCTACGATGTGCTCGCGGCGAAGCCCACAGGCACAATCTCTGACTTCCAGCTCGACGTTCCCGACACTTCGAGCGGTGCATCGAGAGCTTTCGAACTGGCCTATAATAACGCCATCGAATGGGGTTCTAGAAAAGTTGCCTACTCCGTTGGCCTCTCCCACATAAGAGAGTCCTACGACAACCGAGCTCCTGCTAACAAACTCAACAGTCAGGTTAAGGACCTTGGCGGTGGAGGCGGTGAAGGTCAGCGTCGCGCTAATGCAGCCTATGCTGAAGTCAACGTTCCGATCGTCGGCAGTCTCGATACGAGCCTTGCCGCACGCTTCGACGACTACTCAGACTTCGGCAGTGTCGTTAACCCGATGGTCGGCTTTCAGTATCGCTTCGATAAAAGCTTTTTCACCCGCGTAAACGTCGGTACAGGCTTTAAAGCTCCGACTCTACGCGAACTCCACGATCAAACGGCACGTTATTACACAAGCTTCACCGATTACAAACTCTGTAACGAAGCTCAAGCTGCCAACAATGCTGCGGACATTCAAAAGCACTGTGAAAACCAACAGAATGCTCAGACTGTCAGCGGTGGCAATACAGAGCTCGATCCCCAAAGATCGCAAAGTCTTGTCGTGTTCTTTGGCTATGAGCCTGTGATCGGTTCTGGATTGAATGTAGAGTATTACAATCAGCAGATCAAAGATGTGATCACAAGTGTCAGTCCCGATCAGTTGATGCAGCTGGAGGCAGATGGCCGTGAACTCCCTGCAGGAACAGCCATCCGCAGAGACCCTGTGAGCGGTGAAGTATCTGAAATTGTCAGTCCGACAGTCAATCTTTCGACAACCAGAGCTTCAGGTCTCAACACCAAAGCTTACACAACCTTCAACACCAATTCGGGTCGTTTCACCCTTAAGACGGACTACTCGTACTACCTCACCTACACGCGTCAAAAGCTTCCTGGTGGCAAGTTTGAGCAGTATCTCGAAGAAGCGGGAACTCCACGCTGGCGCTGGACTAATACCTTTGGCTACGGCATCGGTAACCACGACGTCACTCTCACCAACAGCAGCAACGGTCGCTACCAAAAAGCCAACAAAACCTTTGGCTACATTGGCTCCTACAATAGTTGGGATCTCAACTATGCTTACAACGTGAATGAGAATTTCGATTTCGAAGTGGGTGGGTTGAACATCTTCAACCAAGGTTATCCCTTCGACAATAGCGATGTGATCTCACGCGGCGTTGGTGGCTTCTATGTCTTGCCAAGCGTTTACACGCGCGTCAATGTCCACCTCTAAGATTTAAATCGATCTTAACAAAGATCTAGGCCCCCGTTTTGGGGGCCTTTTTTTGTCCGCACGCAGGCCTCAGCTCCTTCTATGGTATACTGTTTTTACATAGTCCATCGAAGCTCATGAGGTCATTTATGACAGCTCGACTGACTCCCGACCGCTCCACCTTTCCTCACCTCGATGGTCCCGTCCTGATATTGGGGGCCGCTTATACGGGCAAATCCGAAATCGCTCAAAATACCTTGGAACCCCAGGCTAAGACCGTTGTGATCGGTACAGCGGATCTTCGGGAAGGCCTGCTCAGAAGCCGTGTGGAAGAGCTTCGCAAACTTCGTCCCGCCCACTGGGATCATGTGGAAGCAGGCGCTGATCTCGGGGCCCAATTAAGTTCGTTGGCCAAAGTTTATCCCCAAATTCTGCTAGATTCGCTCAATCAGTGGGTCGCCAACCGAATGATTCAAAACGTCCAAAAATACTCGATCGAGCAGCTCACCCAACACCTCGAACTGGAAGCCAAGAGCCTCTATCAAGCCATCGAGTCTTTGCCTTCAGGCTGTCGCATCGTCATGGTTTCCAGCGAGGTTGGAGCAGGGATTGCTCCCCCTAAGGCTGTCGCCCGGGTCTTTCGACAGACGGTCAGCCGAATCAACTGCCAAGTCGCAGCCCTTTCGCCATCGGTCCTCTTAGTGTCGGCAGGAATTCCTATGCTCATCAAAGGAAGCTGGCCCGCTGAAGCCTTAAGCCAACTCGAAGCGACCACAGCGCTCGCAAGCAAAGAGCGCCCGATGCAACGCCCCCAACCCAAAGGCTAGACCGAAGCTTCTCAGCACAGCTAGGAGCCCCTTCACTTTCCGTACTTGCTCCTTCGCTCACTCTCCCTTAGAGTTTGAGCGACAGGAGGATCTCATGCTCAAAATTATTCGCCTCCGTGGAGCGGCAGCCCTCGATTATATCGGAGAGATCGGCCGCCTGCGGATCCAGGTCTTTCGCGAATTCCCCTATCTTTATGACGGTGACATGCAGTATGAGGAAAAATACTTAGCCTCTTACTTTGCCTGTCCCGATAGCGTCGTCGTCCTCGCTCTAGACGATGCACGAGTTGTCGGAGCCTCGACGGGACTCCCCCTCACGGCAGCCGAGACCGAATGGCAAAGTGCCTTCGACCGTTCGCCCTATCCAAAAGAATCCGTCTTTTACTTCGGCGAATCGGTCTTGGAAAAAACCTATCGCGGCCGCGGCTTAGGCCACAGTTTTTTTGATGAACGTGAGGCGTTTGCGGCCTCTCTGCCTCAGATTCGCTTCACCAGTTTTTGTGCTGTAGCTCGGGACCACCTGCATCCCAGACGCCCCCATGATTATCGATCGAACGATCTGTTCTGGGAAAAACGTGGCTATGCAAAAGTGCCAAATCTTACGGCACATTTTCACTGGAAAGACTTAGACGAAAGCAGCGAAAGCGAAAAACTCATGGAGTTTTGGATTCGCGAGTTACCTCAAGCTTTGAAAGGAACACCATGAAAGCTGATGAAATCATTCAGTCCTACTACAAGCACTTTAATAGCGGTCACTGGGAAGGCATGCTTGCTCTTTTGAGCGAGGATGTAGTGCATGACGCCAACCAGGGCTCACGTACTCAGGGGAAAGCTGCCTTTCGTAGCTTCCTTCATGAGATGGCCATGCACTATCAGGAACGTCTCACCGATATCTGCGTGATGACCCATCCCGATGGTCTTCGTGCAGCTGCCGAATTTATCTGCCATGGCACCTACCTCAAAACCCAAGCAGGCTTACCCGAGGCTAAGCGCCAGACCTATCGCTTGCCTGTCGGTGCGTTTTTTGAACTTAAGCATGGCTTGATTACGCGCGTGAGCAACTTTTACAACCTACCGGATTGGATCCGACAGGTGAAAGGATAAAGTATGGGCCGGAGCTTACGCCTAGCGAGCACCCAAATTTCACTGGCGCCCCTGAGCTCTCCCGAAGTGTTTTGGCAAAGGGTCGAAACTCTTGTTGTAAAAAGTAAGCAGCAAGGGGCCCGAGTACTCCTCTTGCCTGAGTACATAACACTCAGTCTGATTGTCCATGGTCATGAGGCATCCATTCCTTTTCGCGAACGCTTAGATGCCTATGCAAATAGCACCTATAAAGAGTTTGAACGCAAGATACTCGAACTGGCCAAACGCTATGCGATCCACATCGTCGGGGGAACCTATCCGGTCCGCCTCGCGGACGCTCATGTTGTCAACCGTTGTCTGATCGCCAAGGCTGATGGCACTTCGCTCATCCAAGACAAGCTGAATATGACTCGCTTTGAGGCTGAAGAGTGGCACATTCAGAGCCCCCAAGAGCCCCTCTTGACTATCTTCGAACTCGATGGTGTGCGCTGCGCCGTCGCTATCTGCTATGATGTCGAGTTCCCACGAGTCACAGCGATGGCGGCTGGAGCCGGCGTCGAGCTCCTACTGGTCCCAAGCTGCACCGATCACTATCACGGCTACTGGCGAGTTCGCCACTGTGCCCATGCTCGGACAGTTGAAAACCAATGTTTCGTTGCCCTCGCATCGGTCGTCGAGGGAGACGCCCGCTTTCCGGAAATGGATGTTCACTATGGCCAAGCAGCTATCCTTACGCCATGCGATGGAAGCTTTCCCGAACGAGGTATCCTGGCTGAAGGTCAGCTCAATCAGGAAGGGCTGTGCGTTGCGACACTTGATCTTGAGGAGTTGGGGCGCATACGTAGGGATGGCAGCGTTCTAAACTTACGCGATCAAAACTGGTTCCCTTAACTGTTGGAGACTCGCAAAGCACTTGAGTCTCAATGGTTCCAGACAATTTTTAAATGAGACTTTCGCTTAGAGTCCAGATAAAGATTGTGAAACCAGGCATACATGTAGAGAGCCAAGGTTAAATTCCCTATTTTTTTAGTCGTACACCATGTGCGACGAGCGAGCCGCTTCAAACCATCGCGAAACATAGCGTAGGTGTGATTGAGGCTGAATAAAGGATCCCAAAATCCTTCTTTAAGTTCGCCCTGACCTACGACACAGCCTCGTCGCCCAGGTGTTGCTTCGTGACTCCAATGCGGTAGATAAGATCGAATAAACGGAGGATATGCTTTGCTCTGATCTGTCTTTACAAGTCCATAGGAACCTACACAATCTTGCAAATCCTGGAATAGTGCTTTGAGACATGCGCTTCGCTCGCAGGGCCTGGGACCATATTTTTTGCGCGCTAATTTAGCTAAAGGACCTTTCGCAGGTATTTTTCCAACGGCAATGGAAAGAACTTTCCTTGTCTTATCTTCGACCGCAATGGCTGCCGTTATTGGCTTGCATTTGGTGTGTTCGAATGTTTCGAGCTCATCAAAGGTCAATCTTGAGACTTTTTCTCGCTGTCTTCGATAGACCTCAAGATTATGCTGTGCGCACTCTCCGAAGCGAATAAGTCGCCTTGCAATAGCCGCTCTTTGCACCCCAAAAATAATTGCCAAACGCCTCTGAGAAACTCCAGAACACAAGCAGCGAAAGACATTTTGGTTCAAATATCTTTTTCGAAGTCGATAATCGATTCCAAAATGGGTTTCTGAAAATGTCTTCTTACAAGCTTTACACCGATACCTCTGACACTTCTTTCCATCTGAATATCTTATGTAAGTTCCATTTTTTGCCGCATTTTCTGGGCTTTTACAACAAGGACAGACCATACCCCCCTCCCTGTGAAGTTAAAGATATTGTGTTTAAATTTAAAATTATTGCCAGCGACATCTCATGTCTCGGGAGAAGCCTAAATGAAGAGCCAACAGTTAAGGGAACCAGTTTTCAAAAGTTACCTCGGAGTCATAATTCAGGAGTAAGGTACTGATTTTATTTATAATTAAAAATTCTTACAAAATCCCCAGCCCAATTTTCCGAACACCCGTCTACACACTTGTCCTGTCTGACGAGTGGTTCGACACAACGCTGCGAGGGAATATCTATGCGCTTTCTGCTTCTACTTTTCACCGCCCTGACCTGGGCTAGACACAGTTTTGCAAACACTGCCGAGCACGCTCTTATGATAACAGCAGCTCCTATCTTACAAAGCTCTGAAACTCAGGGTACGGGTGCTTGGAGTTTTGGAGGACTTACTCGCGAACTTGCCAAAGCCCACTATCAGAAAGAAGCCGTCAGCCCAGAAGAATATGACCAGTTTATGCGCCGATGGTTGGCAAATTTTGTGGCGACTCGCCCTGGCATTCAAGATTGGGTCACCTGCGCGTGGGCTCAAAAGCCACGCGGTGACAGCGGCTGTGATAGCGTCGCGCTCACCCCCGAAGCTGCACCGTTTAAACTTCTAGCGATCAGCTATCGACCTGACCTTGCTGAGGATACGTGCCAAGGCGCAGAAGGTGAATTTCGTTTTACCTTTGCCCTCACGCAAGAGCCTTTGCAGAGTCGTCCTCCCTATAGTGTCGCAGGCACTGAGATGACCGTCATACTCGAGTATGCACTACAGAAAGCAGCTCCTCTCGAGCGGGATACCCATGGCTGGGCGAAACAGATTATGACCTTGAATCGCACTGAGCTTTGCAAAGATTTTTGCCCTGCTTATCAGCAGGAGCTCAAAGCCCTCAGCACCTCCATCACTCGCTACAATCCCGATCTCCCAGCTGGCTCTGCACTGGGCCAATTGCGAAGCAATGAGGTTGTCGGAGATCGCGCCTTTAACCCGGCTCTCACCGCTGTTCTCCGTCAGTTCGGAGATGTGCTGACCCAGTGCTATGGCTTTCTTACTGCAGATCCCGAACACTTTTCGTCAAGTCTTGGCCAATGCCGGCAGCAGCTACGTCACACTTCTTTTCCTTTTGGGCCCATTCAAGCGGCTAGCTTTGCCTTTAACAAAGCTTTGGGGGCTCTCCAGCTTGCGACGAACTCCCCAGTTCCCCTCCCTTTACCCACAGCTCTCATCAATACTGCGAATAATGCTCTTGCAGCTGTCGCAGCTCAACTTGGTCTCTGGGAAATGCGTGAATTCACTCTCCAGGCAGAAGGTCTGCTACCCAACAAGCTGCACGACACACCTTCACTTGCGCATAACAACACATTGGCCTTGCAGGATTTTATTCAGGAACACGCTGATGAAGTCCTGAGTGATCGCATCCAGATCTCACAACTTCTGAACCAAGATGCTTCGCTACACCATGCTGAGATTGCTGCAGCCAATCCCTTTGATCCCTGGCGTTTTTATAGCCTCGGAGGTGTTGATGGAGACATTGTGCGCGATGCACGCCTCCACTCACACTTCGCCACCAAAACCTGTCAGGGTTGTCACAGTACTCAAACCACGCCCAATGGCCTTTTTTTAGTTCTCAACGATCTCATGCTCCATGCGCAGAACAGTCACCAAATCGCTGCTCTGGCTACGCAGCTTCTCAAAGCTCACCAGACCGAAGAGCTTCACATTGCCAATATTGATGCATTCTATCTGATCTCACCGCTGCGCGATCCAGGACCAACGGGTCAAGCCCATCTAGCTCCTTTTCTTACGCGTAAGGGGGGGCACTTAGATGCGCTCACCACACTCCTAGAGAAGATGGTTCGGACGGAGGGAATGGGAAGCTGTCAGGCGGATTGAGCCATTATTGGTACCTGGCGAGCCGCTTTTGGACGTAGCAAATCGATATGAAGTTCGAGAGTTTGATCCCGACTTTCCATCGTAACAAAGGCAACAGAAGGTGCGAGAAGAGCAGCAAATCGAATTTGCAATGCTTCTCGTGTCACTTCAGGAACTTGGGCAAGCTCGGTAAAGCTAAACACGATAGCAATTCGCTCGTCATTCCCTTGTACGTTTTCGTGAGCTTGGATATGTAGAGGACCTTGCGCCCAATCTTTTATTTCGAGAATAAGACTCTCTAGAACATGACTCATAATGAGAGTATTGCCAACTACAGGTGAAAGGTCTGCGAAGGTTGCCATCTTGAATTCACAGGAATTGCTTGGATGAAAGAGTTTGGTCTCTTCGAGAGCATTTCGGAGACGCTGCTGTACGGTTCCCCAATCGATCTCAGCGCACGATCCCCCGTCTATTCCGGAAAGAGTTCTGATTTCGGTAACCATTTCCGATGCTCTTTGGATAGCAGAAGCGACCAGGTCCGAATTTGTCTCGAGACGCTGAAGATGTGCCCCAAATTCTTGGTGTACCCATTTAGCTTCAGGATCTTCTGCAGCTGCTTCCAAAAAGATACGATCGACCAAATGCTTTAATTGAGATCCTTCACTTCGGAGCTCACCACTAGCGAGATGCAAGACATTCATGGGATTATTGAGATGATGAGCGGCTCGAGCTGAAAGCCTTGAGCTTGCATGACCTTCGATGATTTTTGCTGTTTCTGCTAGATTCTGAGCCTGCTGCATCTGTCGATGCTGCTGCACGAGTTGATCGATAAGACCTATAGCTAAAATTAAGGAAAGGAACCCTGCTCCCAACAAAGTACCCCATTCGACAAGAAAACTCGGATCAATCCGCCCCGCAAGCATCTGCATGCGGAGCAAATTCAAGATAGATACGAAACTCCAGCCGAAAAGAAAGTAGTAGGCTTCGTGCTGAGCTTTGAAACATAAACGAATGCCAGTCCCAAGCGCCACTAAACTAGTAAGTATTGCCAGGGCTATCGCGAACCGTGTCGCATCGGAAAACGAAACAAACGTCGCAATCATACAAAAACATGCCCCTGCCATTGCTATCTTATGGAGAAGGTTCAGACGAGGTGACTGCTCACGAAGGCGCAGAAAGCGCTGATTAAAGAGAAAGCTACTCAGTCCTGACAAGCCCCCCGCAAGGACATAACCCTCATTCATCAGCCAACGGGTGTCAGCCATGAGATGCTGAAAGAGCCCGCTGTAAGCGAGTGCCTGCGCTATGAGCGAAGCAATAAAGAAAGCAAAATTCAAAAGTATCGGCTGCCGCATGAAGTAAAAAGCTATCCCTGCACTCAGCATAACTCCACTGAGAACAATTAGCATTCCGACAATGAAGGTATAATCACGGAGAGTCGCAGCAAGAAAGACCTCATGATCCAGCAATTGAAAGGAGAAGAGCATGGGACCGCTCGTTTTTGTTCGTACCCACAGCTCACTTGCTCCTGATGGAAAGCGCAAGGCTACATGAGGCAATCTGAAACGTACATCTGTTGCGACGGGAAGCACACGATCCCCCATCTCCACATGCTGCATAATCCGGCCCGAGGCATCGAGCAAAAAGATGTCGATTTCATCAAGATTTGCATACGTACTGACGAGATCAAGCTCGAGGGCCTGAGCATCAGAATTGAGAATGCGCACCCCGCCCCACCACAGAGAGTGGGAAAAGCCCGGGTTGAAGACTTTGGCGGAAGGCTGGAGTCCTGAATGCAGACTCAGTTCAGGTCTCAGAGTATCAAGGCTGCGAGTTAAAGTTGGATCTTCCCAAAACTGCATCACCGTCGCCAGATCGATATGCTGCGTCGCCCCCGTGAGAGTGAGTAGGCGCTCTTGGCCGTAAAGTTTCGCACCCAGACCAAAGATAACAGTCAGGATCTCTGAGAGCATGAGGACAGGGAAAAGGCGACCCATAGTCTGGCACTCCACATGGAACCCCAGCTTTTCGACCGCAAATTAAAGGACTTGATATATCTCTTTGACCAAAAACCTAACTATTCTAATTGTATAGGCTTTTACCCCATTAAAAAGAGAATACCACCCCAACGCCCGGCCCCTGTTCGGTCAGCTTTAGGCCTGCAGCCCAAGACCAGTCGTCTGCGTACATGAGCGAAGCTTCCCATTCTGTCTTTTCATGCTGACGAAAGCTCACATCGAGTTGACTGAATAGCAGAGAGGTCCATTGCAGCTTTTTATCAAGGTCGAGACGAAGCTCACCTTTGTGATTGAAGAGGACCTGCGATTCAATCATGAAAGGAAGAAGATATGCGGCCCCAATCACACCATAGAGCTTTTGATCGTAAGCACTCAGACCTGCCGTCAGGTTTAAAAAGTTGCTTTGCCATCTTCGATAAAGCAGATCTCCTTCTGCCTCTCCCCAGTGAGGCGCTCGGGTCTCAAGACGTAGATCCAACTGATCCCAAGTTCGCGACAGGGAGAAAAGACCCTGTGCATGATGGCTCGCCAGATCGACAATTCCTTTGGCATAGATGTGTTCGTGACTATGCGGATCGTGCTGCCGATGTTCGAGGACTTCGGCAGCAGGCTTAAAATCAGAGTAACGCACGACACGAGCCATCCCCGTTTTCATATGATAGAGGTTATGACAGTGCAGCATCCATTCACCTGGTTCATCTGCTTTGAATTCGATGACGCGCGTGCTATGGGGCGGAACATCGACCGAGTGCTTCCAAGGCGAGAGGGCACCACTGCGGGTAAGAACTCGAAAAAAATGACCATGCAAGTGCATCGGATGATGCATCATGGTTTGATTCACAAGGGTGAAGCGCACAATTTCGCCCTCGCGAATTTCAATATTGCGCTCTTCGTGTATCGCTTTTCCGTTGATGTACCAGACATAACGCTCCATATCCCCATCGAGGACAAGAGTCACATCGTGGACGGGACTATCCTTGGGAAAGGCTGTGGGTTCGAGGGCTTTGAGTTCGTCGACGGTCGCAAGGGGGATGACAGGTCCAGCGGGAACTTCAGCAGGTGCAGAGCTATGGTCGCCGTGCCCCGGATGGGCCGCGTGACCTTGGTGTTCGGCATGCTCTTGATGAGTCGCGTGACCTTGGTGTTCGGCATGCTCTTGATGAGTCGCGAGACCTTGGTGTTCGGCATGCTCTTGATGAGCCGCGTGCTCCTGGTGTTCGGCATGGTTTGAGTGCTCGCCACCGCTATGCCCTGCATGTTCCGAGTGGTCCATGCCCCCATAAAGATCGGGTTGAGGACGCACCGGAGCGAAGACTTTTTCCCCCATACCTATCCAAGCTGAAGCGGATCCCGAACCATCTTGTGCTGTCGCTTTAAACTCAAAGTTTTTGTGTTCGGGCACGGTAAAGAGGACATCATAGGTTTCGGCCATACCGATCAGTATCTCTTTGGCTAAAAAGGGCTGCACATCGACACCATCGACTGCGACGATCTGCAGAGGCCCTTGGCCGAGAGCAAGATGAAAATAGGTGGAAGCGGCTGCATTGATAATTCGGAGACGTATCTTTTCCCCAGGATGGGCCATGAGCAGTTGCTCATCGCGCTTGCCATTGATCAAGAACGCATCGTAGCCCACATCCGAATAATCCATCCCTCCCATCCGAATCCAAGAATCGTGGAGATAGGAGTTGAGCTTCCCAGCTTCGAAAGCTCCTTTAAAAGAGCGTATCGTCCCCTTTTTGTAGAGATAGTAGTCTCCGTCTTTGCGTAGGTTCGCCAAGATCTGATCTGGATTTTCATCCGACCAATCGCTCAGAACCAAAACAGCCTCTTTATCGACAGCGAGGCGCGGTTTTTTAGGCTGAACGACGAGGGCTCCAAACACACCTTTTTGCTCCTGCAGGCCTGTGTGCGAGTGATACCAATAGGTACCTGACTGTCGCAGGGGAAAGCGAAAGGTAAACGAACCCCCACTCGGGATCGGAGGTGTTGTGACATAAGCCACACCATCCATGAGATTCGGTAAGAGCAAACCGTGCCAGTGAATCGACAGCTCTTGGCCAGGGATCTGATTGCGGACGAGAATCTCAGCCTCATCCCCTTCAGTGAATGTGAGTGTCGGCGCGGGAATGGAACCGTTGAGCAGGAGAGCAAAGTCGACCGTCTTTTTACCACTGAGATTCACCGGTGCCTGTGTAGCCACAAGCTCGTAACGGACACGATGGGAGGATTCCCCTTCACCGGCAAGGCCAAGAGAACTAAGGCTCAAGAGTACAAAACTCAACCATGCTAACATAGAGAAGATCCTCTTCGAGGGCAGACCATGAGTGATCTTCAGGTTAGCATAGCTCGGGTGAGAAGTTTATGAGGAAGGAAGCTTTCGTCCACTGCGCGTGGGACCTGCCTGCTTTTCAATAAAGTCCGCCAATTCTCTACGAAATCCGCCAAAAAAAACGAGTTCGCTCACCACAAACAGGGGGCCAACCAAGAGACCCACGAGATCATCGACAAAGGCTGGCTTGCGTCCCTCCCAGATGTGACCCAAGAACTGCACAGCCCAACCTACAGCAAACAAGACTCCGCCCCAGATCCACGCAAAGGAGCGCGGTTCCCCATCGACAAGATGCCGAACGCCAAAAAAACCTACCAAGAGGAGGATGAGCATGAGCAGACCAAAGCGCAGATCGAGTCTAAGATAAAAGAGACTTGCCCCAATCACAGCCAAAAGTGCAGGGTTTACAGGGACAGGACTCCCCACACTCCAGAGTGGATGCCAGAGCAAAAAGATCACGGAAAGGACGATGGTCGGTATGCCTATAAAATGAGTCGCTATATTGCGCCGATCTCTATGATAGGCGGCATACTGGGACAGATGTTCACTCAAAGATTTCATGAGCACACTCCAGATGAAGATACGAGGACCTCTTTTAGGCTTAGCGTGACGGGATGGGGAAAGCCATTGCTAATTTCTGAGCTTTGCGAAGTAACTGGCTACTATTCTTTCCCTTCAAACGAGAGCGGACGAAAAGTTGGTGACGTATGATGACTCGTTGCTGTCACCAAAAACCTTGGAATACTGTTATTAGAAGCCCAATGAGCATGCACATAACTGCCGAGAACCGTCCCTGATCGAAAGCCTTCAGCAATCACATCACCCTTGCGCTTTCTCCGCACGCGATAGATTTTTTCGATGGGTTCAAGCTCTTCAAGCTCAGAATAGCGAAACTGATGTCCTCGAAATCTGAGCCCTGCTGGTCCGAGAATACTCGTCTCTGTGAGCTCCGTCTCGACATAGCCCAAGGCCTGGAGCTTGGCGTACATCTGAACCTGAGCTGGCAGCAGATCCAGCATCGGCCAGCGCTGACCATCAAGTGTCACTAAAGTACGGCACAGATACATCAGCCCTCCGCACTCGGCATAGATAGGGCCGCCCTCAGCCGCAAACGCGCGCAAGGAGGCCTTCATCGCCTGATTGCTTGCCAAAACTTCGGCATAGAGTTCGGGATAACCACCCCCGATATAGACGGCATCTATTCCCTGAGGAAGAGCCACATCATGCAAAGGTGAGAAAAACTCTAAGCGCGCCCCGGCAGCTCTAAGCTGATGAAGATTTTCCTCGTAGTAAAAAGAAAAGGCCTCATCCTGTGCAATCGCTATGGTCCTCGCACTGGGGAGCCCCTCACCCGAGTGAGACGTACTGGGAGGTACTTCTAAAGGTGCTGCTGAACGGGCCAGGGTCAGAACCTTATCAAGATCGACAGAAGCTTCGATATGATCGGCCCAAGCCTCGATATGAGCTTCGGTCGCAGCATCGGATCGCGCCCAGACGAGCCCTAAGTGGCGCTCGGGTATGGCAAGCTCGGGTTTGCGCAGCACAGCCCCGACATAATCGGGACCCAGAGCCTTTGCCAAGAGCTCCGCATGACCTGTGGAACCCACTTGATTGGCGATACATCCCCCTAAGCTAAGCTCGGGATCAAAGCCCTTGAGTCCTTGGTATAAGGCGGCAAGAGTCCTTGCCATGCCTCCTGCATCCAATAAAACGAGGCAGGGTGCGGCTAAGATCTTGGCAATTTCTGCGGTTGATCCTTCATCGCGGGTTGGCGACGCCCCATCGAAGAGACCCATAACGCCCTCGATGAGAGCTATATCTGCATCGGCAGCGCTGCGTGCAAAGGAAGCTCGTACGGCATCGGAACCCATCATCCAGCTATCAAGGTTATGACAGACACGACCACTCGCGAGTCGATGATAGCTTGGATCAAGATAATCAGGCCCACACTTAAAGGTCTGGACCTTAAGACCACGGCGAACTAGAGCTCGCACGAGACCCAGCATAAAGCTGGTCTTTCCCACGCCACTCGAAGCTCCCGAAATGACAAGTCGTGCCAGAGATAACTCCCGCATTTAATAATCCACTCCAGGCTGGGCTTTATAGCCATGTTCAAAGGGATGCTTCACGGGCTTCATTTCTGTGACCAGGTCGGCATCAGCGATGAGAGCTTCGGGGGCATAGCGGCCGGTAATGACGACGGTTTGCTCCGAAGAGCGCTTCCGAAGGGAGGCACGAACGCGTTCTACATCGATCCAACCATAATGCATCGCATAGGTGATCTCATCGAAGATGAGGAGCTTATGCCGGCCTTCTTCCATCAATTTTTCGCAGATTTCCCAGGCTTTTTCCGCAGCTTTTTGGTCACGCGAGAGATCCTCGCTTTCCCAGGTGAAGCCCTCACCCATCACATAAAGATCAAGCAGAGGCATTTCCTTGGAAAAAAGGCGTTCGCCGGTCATCCATTTGCCTTTAATAAACTGCACGACAGCGACAGGCCATGATCGTCCCATAGCACGATAGGCCATACCAAAAGCTGCTGTCGTTTTACCCTTGCCATGCCCCGTGTAGAGGATCAAAAGTCCGTTCTGGTTCATAGGTTGTTTCCTCGTCAGGTTCAGACTGCGGTTCTTTTAAAAGTTTAAGAAGCTGATCAAGATTTCGTACGACACGAATATGCGAGGGATCCCATTGTTCTGTGACGAGGCGTTCTCTTAGACTTTCCCCAAAGCAGATCACGGGGAGCGCGCGCAGACTTTCACACTGCGCGGGTCCTTCCAGCAAACGATCGAGCGCTTTGTGATGAGGCACGATAAGCAGGTCTGGCCTTGCAGCCGGTAAGCGTGGGTATTGTACGGTGGTTTCCGCACAAGCCCAGAGCACATGCGGACTTGGATGCTCTGCCCTGTGCACGTTAAGCTCACCTGCATAGCAAAGCTGCAGCGCAGGTTGAGGAGCAAGGCCCTGTTCATCAGCTAAAGTCTGTCTGTGCTGCTGCCACAAAGTGAGGCTCGGCAGCGTGAGATCGGGATGAACGTGAGTCGCTCGCATCGCGGCTGCCGTCGCTTCCCCTGCGGCCACAAGGCGCAGGGGAACAAGACTGCGAAGGTCGAGGGCGTAAGCTTTCAACTGCTGTAAAAAAGCCTTCCAAAGAGCGGCTGAGGGAATCAGCAGCACCTTATGCTGAGCTAAGGTTTGGCGCAAACAGGCAGAGCTGCGACCTAGGGCCTGCACACCGATCCAAGGACTCTCCCATACATCCGCACCCAGAGCACTTAAAGCTCGCGCAATCTTTGAAGGATCCGAATGGGCTCGCGCCAGCAGTACGTGTAATCCGACCAGAGCGAGAGGCTTAGCTTTTGCCATGTGCGGCATGCGCAGGGAGTCACCGATCAAAACCAGACCAGGGCGATCGCTGGGATGCATGGCCACCTCATCTGCTAAGGACTGGAGCGTGCTGCGAACGCAGATCTCACGTTTTTGTGCAGCGGCCATGACGAAGGCAGCGGGTGTATGAGGCGACCAACCCTTCTGGATAAGATCCTCGACATAAGCGCTAATCCCATGCCGTGGCATATAAAGGGCAATCGTAGCGGCACAATCAGTCTTGCGAGGAGCAGGCTGGGATGTTGTCGTCAGCCGCAGCTCGGCACTCTGACCCCGCCACGTCAAGGGCAGATGGCACGAAGAAGCGGCCGCAAGGGCTGCTGTAATACCCGGAACGAAGTGATAGGGAATGCCTGCAGCAGCAAGCGCCATCGCCTCTTCGCCCCCACGCGCAAAGATCATAGGGTCGCCAGCTTTCAAACGCACCACTCGCTTGCCTTCCTGAGCCTTTTGCAAGACTAAAGGGTGCAGGGGCGGAGGTCTGTCCTTGGTCTGACCAGCGCGATAGCCTATCGCCAAAATTTCACAATGAGCGGGAGCGAGCTGCAAAAGCGCGGGGTGTACCAGTTCATCAAACGCTAAGACATCTGCCTTACGAATGACCCTGCGGGCGCGAACGGTCAAGAGGTCCAAAGGCCCCGGCCCTGCTCCGACAAGATACACACACCCCTGGCGCCTCATCCATGCTCTCCTGTCGTCGTCGGTTCTGCCTTGCGAAAACCGTGACTAAAGTCGGCGGCATAGAGTCGAGAGACAGCAAAATCTTCAGCGCCTAAAACATGGCCGACAAAAATAATCGACTGGCTGGTGATACGAGCCTCTGTCACCTTTTGAGTGATATCGGATAGGGTTCCTTTGAGGATGATCTGATCCGGACACGAGGCCTTATGGACGACCACCACAGGGCAATCGGCCCCATAAATAGGCGCCAATTGACGCGCGATTTTCCGTATCATCGTGATGCTCAAAAAAAGTACGAGAGTCGCCTGATGCGCCGCGAGCTCTTCGAGTTTTTCTTTTTCGGGCATCGGTGTGCGACCTTCACAGCGCGTGATGATCACTGTTTGCGAAAGTTCTGGGAGCGTCAGCTCTTGTTTTACAGCAGCGGCTGCTGCAGCATAGGAGGAGACTCCAGGCACAACATCGTACTCAATACCCAAAGCCCGCAGGCAACGCATCTGCTCGGCTGTCGATCCATAGATCAACGGATCGCCGGTATGAACACGAGCGACATCCCAATTTCGCTCT
>CANGNB010000049.1 GCA_947454545.1 Oligoflexaceae bacterium | reverse complement strand
GGGCCTTGGCGAGGACAGGTAGCCAGGCGGGATGCTCCTGAAAGCTCTTGGCGATAGGTGCGCAGCGTTCTGCTGCTGCTAAAAGACTCCGTTTAGGACTGACCACCCATGCGCTTGCAGCCTGCTTCCATACTTCCAGATCAGCCCGACTGTTGCCGACGTAATCGAAGCCACGCACACCAAAACGCTGAACGAGAAAATCAGCCTTGGCCTCGCCCACGAGATTGAGAGTGCCTGCCGTGGCAAAGGTCTCATCAAAAAAACCTAAGTGTTCGGCTATTTTGCGCGCTAGCACGTGATGACATCCGGTGACCAGGATCAGGCGCCGGCCCCGCGCTTTTTCCGCTTTGAGCGCGGTCAGCAGCTCTTCGCGGTAAGGGAGTCGGCTGACATCGAGGTCGCTCAGTTCGTAGACCCTACGTTTGAAATAGGCTTTCCCCAAACGCAACCAAAAAGGCAGAAAAAAGATCAGATATAACTTTCTTCGCACCAGATCAAAGAGAGCTTCGTAGAGAGAATCGGACCGCAGGAGAGTGCCATCGAGATCGACACAGAGAGGCCCATGGCCCGGCTCAGATTTGCCTTCTTTTGCACTCAGCTCTTCTTTGACCATCTAGTCGGCACCTTTTTTCTGAGTGAGAAAGAAAAAGTCGCGGTTGTCAGGATAGCCAATGTATCGCGGCACGTTACCCTTGAAACGCTCATCAAGAACCTTCATCCCTCTTACCAGATGCTGAGGGGAAAGGTCGACATTCTTTTGCTGAGCATAGAGGCTCATGTAAGTGTGTTCCAAGGCATTCATATCGAGGTGCATGGCATAATCACAGCCATAGGCCTGGAATATTCTGGCCATCCCTGAGGGTGTAATGCTCGAGAAATAAGCATAGATGAGAAAACTTCGTCCCTCTTGATTGCTGAGACACACACCAGCCCGCAGCGAGCGAAACTTCTTGTCCTGGGAGCCCGACCAATTGCCAAGGGTCCAGTTGCTCACAAACTCACCCGGAGCGGGCGGACGACGACCACCCAAATTCTCGATGATAGGCATTCCATTCTGACGAACAAAGCGCATCGAAGCAAGCTTGGCCAAATCTTCATCATCCCAAGTTTTCATCTCAACCTGACCCGTGCGATAGACGATCAGACTCGCTAATCCCGGTTGAGGCGTGCTCAGGACAACGCCCTGCTCCACGACCCCATAGTGGGAACCAAAGTTTTTGCGCGCCAGATCTCCCCAGCGGAAGGCGCCGTGATCGCGCTTGAATCCTCCTGTGAATATACCAGCCACCTTTTCCACCAGGTAGGGAGGAATGAGGCCTGTGCCCGTGAGCGGTTCGATCGTATCGAAGCCATCAGGCCCCTTCATACGAGGATCACGCACATCAGGTAACACACGTTCGGACCAGCCCACGGCTGGGTGATCAGTGCCGACAGCAAAAGAGAGATCGTACTGACTGAGGTCGAAAGCAACGAGAAACGACACCGACTTGAGTTCGACGTCATCCAGATCACGAACGTAATTGCGATAGCTGCGCAAAATAGAAGGATCTATCGCCCGCGCCTCCAGAACACTCACATAGGTTCCCGGCTGACGCTCAGTGCGATACCAAGCTCCGAGTTCCATGGTCTCATCCTTTTTGTGAGCGAGACTCAGTCCCATCTCGTGAGAGGGAACGAGGGTGCCCTTGTACTCTGGCCCCAGCTGCGCAGGAGCTGGCGTGCCACGGGCCTCCTCGGCACTCTTATCTCTAGCTTTGCTGGCAGGCTCCGACTGGATCAAAAAGCTATCTTTAAAGACAGTCTCTTTTACGAGATTGGTGATCGCCTCGCCACCCCATACCTTAGCTCGCAGAAACTCGACCACCCACTCCTTGGTGGTGCGATAGCCCTCGATACGATTGCGGAGAAAAAGTTTGTGTCCACAGAGGGCCACATAGGGAGCATTGGCCTGACGCGCTGCACGCAGACCCTGGCTCGCCGCTTTTCCCCAGAGCTCACAGCCTTCGCCTGCACCCGCCGCCCCACGCAGCCAAAGGCCCTGCGGGTAAGACTCCCGGAGCTCAAGCCACTGGCTGCTAGGATCAGGATTTTCGAGATGAAACCATTCGGTACGAGTTGCTGCTACCAGCTTCAGCAGGTACCACGCATTGATGTTTGGATTGAGGTTGATCAAAGTCGCTTCCAACAGCTCACTGCCGTCGGGAAACTGAAGCTTGGTTTCTATGCGGGAAGTCTGAATATCAATCACAGTCCGTTCAAAAGGATTGCCTCCATTTTTTGGAGGAACTTTTGCTGCAAGCGATTCGCCTTTGGGTCCAACAGTTTTCGAATACTCTTCAAGGAGACAGATAACATCGCCTAAGTCTCGGCAGATCATCTCTTCGACTTCGACGTCCTGTGCCTTCAGCTCTACTCCAAAGCAGAACCCTGCTCCGAGCCCACACAGTAAGCTCAAGAGGGCTTGCTTGAAAAAGATTTTGAGTTCCTCTTGCAAAGACATCTTGTCCCCAACTTCATCACGGCTTTGCCATGTATTCCAAAAGACATACCCGTTGCAGCGGCTCAGAGTGGGTATCGTCAAGAAAGTCGAAAACTTGAAAGTTTTTCGGCAGTCCTATAGGCTGCAGCTTGTCGCATACAGATTTTTGCGGAGGGATCTCCTACAATGGAGAGAACCCATCACGCCTCGATGGTTAGACCTGTCTGCTGCTTCGGAGATTGGATCGATGCAAAAATTTAGCATTTTTTTTAATCTTTTCGCGCTTTTCCTCTTAAGCTCTTGCGCCACACTTCCAGAGAGCCCCGAAGCTTTAACCATTCCGCAGCGAGCCTCTTCAGCCCTCGGTGCCAGCCAGCTTGAGAAAAAACTCGCGGAAGCTGACGAGGGTCAACGTGAGGATATCATATTTACCGAACTTCAATCAGGAAATATCCCAGGTTTTCTAAGACACCAAGTTCCTGTTCGCTTTTTATCAAAGACCCGCTCAGGAGAAGCCAAAACAGTCGTGCTCTGGTCTCTTCCTGATTATCTTGCCCTCGGAAATGATAGGGACTTTGTTCGCGTGCCGATGAGTTCGGTCACCGCACAGCGTGTTGCCGATTCTTATCACCTGATGCTGCCGACCGCAAAAATAGTCGATGTGCTTTATCAGACGGCTGATATCCAGCTAAAGCCGCAACCCTTCAAGCCCGGCCCCTCTATGGTGAAGACTTCAGAATTTTATAAGCACCAGGATGTGATTCAAAAGCAGCTGGGGGGTAAAGTACCTAAGGAACTCCTCGCTGGGCACAAGAAGGATATCGTTCTCACCAATAAGATTGCGATGCGTCCCGATAAAGTTGCCATCTATGGCTGGCATCAGGTGGGTGGCCAACCGATTCAGCCCCTAAGCGCTGTGCACGGTTACTGGTATGCCGACTACAGCCATGGTATCCGCCTCATTAGCCCTTACGTTCGCATCAATAAAGAGCTCAAAAAAATTGTGGAAGTCTTACGCGACCCCGAGCTGGCACCCCTCTTGAGCTATGAAGGTCCACTCAGCATCGTGCGCTATCCGACCGAGAATCTGAGTCTCAATCGCAAGTGGTGGCCAGCTCTCTAAGAGCGCTGCTGTTAGGCATTAAAGCCATTCGACCACAAAGTCCTCGAGATCCATGCCATCGCGCTCGAGCACGACTTTACCAACGACCGACGCACCCGCCTTGTGTACAGACTGAGGCTGGCCACTGACGAGCGGATGCCAGAGGGGAAGATCTTTGCCCTCATCGAGCAGCCGGTAAGCACAGGTCGAAGGCAGCCAACGCAAGGAACGAACCTTTTTGGGGGTGAGGATCTTGCAGTCATGAACTTTTTTGCGACGATTGGGATAATCACTGCAACGCGCCGTCTTAATGTCAAGGAGCTTGCAGGCAACTTTGGTAAAGATGATCTCGCCCGTATCTTCGTCTTCAATCTTATGCAGGCAACATTTGGCACAGCCATCACAGAGTGATTCCCACTCGGCTTCATTCATCGCATCAAGTGATTTTTGCTTCCAAAAAGGCAGAGCTGTTTCTGGCTTTTGAGAATGATTGGACATCGTTGGGCCTTTCCTAGTACCTTGGCGTGCGGCTTGCAGGACTCAGAGCCATACCATGGCTTGGCCGAAAGCGCAAAGCCAGACTCACCTGCCGGAGGCCCCTTTGGATCCAGATAAGTACCTGATTATTAATGACAAAATCAGCATCCCTTGGGCCGAACTCCAGATCAGCTTTGCCCGCAGCTCGGGACCTGGTGGGCAAAATGTCAATAAAGTGAACAGCAAAGCCGTCCTCGAGTGGTTCATCCGTGGCTCTGAGGTGCTCCCCATCGGGGTTCGCTCGCGCTTTCTCGAACGCTTTGCGAGCCGCCTCAGCACCGATGGGCGCATCATCATCGCCAGTGATGAACACCGTGCTCAAGAAGCCAATGTTCGTGCCTGTGCCGAAAAGCTTCGCAGCATGATCCTTGCTGTCGCCGAAGCTCCCAAAGAACGCAAACCGACTAAACCCAGCCGAGCTTCCAAAGAACGTCGCATCGAAGGCAAAAAAGCTCGCGCCCAGACCAAACGGTTCCGTCAATCTTTTGACGCTGAGTAGGCGAAAGGCACCCCTCTTCTAAACTCCCCTGTGTACTTACAATAGAGACAGGTTCAGGACCTAGACGTCCTGAACGCCTTCGCATCTCTGCATTGTTTACACTAAAGGAGTTTGTATGCGCCGTCCCCACGTGCCGTGCAAGGCACTTGCTCTTCTCAGCTTAGGTTTCGGGTTTCTCCCGCACCCTGAAGCCAAAGCCTGGGAACTCCAAACCCAGTATCAAGAAGGCAATAGCTCGCGTCCCAAACAGCTGTGGTTTCCCCATACTCCCAAGCTCAAACAAGCGGATGCTCAAAGCATCGCTCGCCTCTACCTTCAACGTGAGGCGCAGAGCTTTGGTCTCAGTTCGGACCTGCATGATATTCGCCTGATGGAGACCCGACAGAGCTTGCTGGGCCAGCATCTCTACTTTCAACAGATGCAGGGTGATATCCCAGTAGACGGCGCAGGCATCACCCTTTCCCTTCTCAGCGATGGGAGTATCTATCAGGTCTATAATACCCTCGAACCCTCGCTCAGCTTTGCTGCTCCCATGCGTGCCAAGCTTTCACTCGAAGCGGCCTATGATAAAGCCTGGCAAGCTTTGGGTGTACGCGAAGGTCTCTTTGAAGCTCCCAAAGGCCGTCTGCTCATCAGCAAAGACAGTTCGGGAGCGCGCCTCATCTATCGCATAGAACTGAGCACCCTCGCCCCCTACGGCGCTTGGCTCGCTGACATCGACGCCCAGACGGGGACGGTTGTGAAGCTTTATGACCAAAGAATCTCCCATAAGCCCAAGCAAAAGCCCAAGGAAGCGATGCTCGAGGAAGGGGGTGCCCTACTCGATCGTCAAGAGGCTTTTCGCGCCTGGTATCAGAGCCAAAGCCTGAAACAAGTCCAAGCGACAGAAGCCAAAGATGGCAAAGCTCTGGTCTTCGATCCCGATCCACGCACGAGCCTGCTCAATCGAAATCTCGAGGATGACAGCGATGCCGCTGACTTTAAGGACGCCTACTTTGAGCGGGTCCTACCCGCCTTAGCCTTTGATGGCAAACAGTACGCGCTCTCAGGACCCTGGGTCAAAATTATCGATTTCGATCCCCCCCGCACAGCCCCCAGTACGAGCAAAGACGGCAACTGGAACTTTGCTCGGGGAGCAAATGCCTTTAACGATGCTATGACTTACTTTCATATCGATCAAAGCCAGCGTTACCTGCAGTCTCTCGGCTTTAAAGGCGACACAGGCATCCAGTACGGCCCTATCGAAGCTGATAGTGATGGGGTCAATGGCGATGATAATTCCTATTTCCAACCCAGCAGCAATCGCCTCGCCTTTGGTCATGGTTGCGTTGATGACAATGAAGATGCCGATGTGATCTTGCATGAATATGGGCATGCCCTGCACTTTTCCATCAATTCGCGCTGGAATGGTGGCGATACAGGCGCTATGGGTGAAGGCTTTGGCGATTATTGGGCAGCCTCCTACAGTCTCAGCACGCCCCATGGTAAAAGCTTTGCTCCCAACGATATCTATAGCTGGGATGGTCACGGCAACACCAATGCCTGCTGGCCTGGTCGCGTTCTCAATGCTCTCGAGGCGCGCTACGATCCCAGTCGCAGTTACCCTGCTCACAGCACGATCCCGGGTGGCTTTCAGTCGGACGAGCTCTGGTCTACCCCACTCTTTCAATCGCTTTTGACCCTCGTTGGTCAAGGCATTCCAAGAGAAGAGGTCGATCGTATCGTTCTGCAAGCTCAATTCGGATTGGGAGCTCAGCTGAAGATGCGAGATATGGCTCAATCCATACTGGCGACCGCTCGCCTCCTCTATCCCAAGGGGCCTCACTTTCAAGTATTTAAAGGCAACTTTGTACGCCACGGCATCATCGAAGAGCCTCATCCTAAACTCGCTCTGGTCTTGGACAGTCTGCTGGAAAGCAGTGGCGATGCCATCGTCGATCCGGGTGAAGACGTCGAACTCAAACTCAAACTCAGCAATGGTGGGACTTTAGCAGCGGATGAGATCCGCTTGAGTTTGAGCAGCAGCGATACTCAGGTCACCCTCGAGAATGCGAGCAGCACGTATCCACGTCTCGATATAGGCGAGAGCGGACTCAATGCCAATACCCTCAGCTTCAAAGTATCGAAAGATGCGAGCTGCGGTTCCCTCTTGAACTTTGAAGCCCTGGTTCAGTATCAAAATGGAACCCCGGTGCGCTTTCCCTTCCAAATCCGTGTAGGTAAAGCGATTGGGGTCAGTAAGAGCGTTCAAAAGCTCACAGCCATTCCCGATAATGATCAAAAAGGAATAGAGATTCCTCTCGAGCTCAAAGAAGCCGGAGCGGTTTCCGATCAGCTGCATATCGCTGTTCAGATCAAGCATCCCTTTCGCGGCGATCTAAAGGTCAGCCTGGAAGCTCCGTCAGGTAAGAGCGTACTTCTCCATGATCGAACAGGATTTGGCGATGATGATCTGAGAGGTGTTTACCCAATCACTCTTCAACCCAAAGAGCCTCTGACACGGCTTGTCGGGGAAGAGCGCGCGGGCATCTGGAAGCTGCATGTGGCCGACGTAGCCTCGACCGATGCGGGTAGCTTTGAATCTTGGGGACTGGAAGATATCAGCAGCTATGCGTGTACGTCGGATTTCTGACCATCGACGTAGGTCGCTCGTATCGGTCGTTCACCGGCGAGCGTCATCAGCACAAAGAGTTGTTCTTCGATATCAAGAACTCCCTCGAGACGCCGCTCTAAAAGCGGCGTCTTGGCTTTATCCAAAACTATGAAATCGGCTTCTTTCCCAGGCAAGAGATTGCCAAGCTGCCGCTCGAGACGCAGAGCTTCGGCCCCTCCCAAAGTCGCAAGATAAAAAGCCTCTAAAGCTGAGAGCTTGTCGCCCTGAAGCTTCAGGACTTTGTAGGCTTCGTTCAATGTTTGCAGCTGAGAAAAACTAGTTCCTGCTCCCACATCGGTGCCAAGAGCAACGTGGATATCGTGCGCGCAAGCCTTGCGATAGGGAAAGAGGCCACTGCCTAAAAACAGATTCGAACTGGGACAAAAGCAGAGCCCTGCCCCACTTCTTTGGAGATGTCCCCAGTCTTGGTCTTCGAGATAGATGCCATGAGCGAAGATAGCCCGCTCGCGCACCAAACCATAGTGCTGATAGACCTCAAGGTAAGAGCTACCTCGGGGCACCTCATCGGCAAAAAGCTCGCGAACCCAACTGATTTCAGCCTTGTTTTCGGCAACATGAGTTTGCAGATAGCAATCGGGAAATTCATCCCAAAGCTGAGCAACAGTCGCGAGCTGTTCTGGCGAACTGCTCGCTGCAAAGCGAGGAGTCAAAGCATAGAGCAAACGATCGCGCCCATGCCAGCGCTCGATCAGCTCGCGCGACTCGGCATAAGCCTGGGTGGGAGTATCGCGCAGATCCTCAGGTACGTTGCGATCCATGAGCACTTTGCCCGTCAGGAGCCGCATCCTGCGACGCTGCGCCTCTTCAAAAAGCGCATCGACGGAGTGCGCGTGCACCGTGGCAAAGACGAGAGCGGTCGTGGTTCCGTTACGCAAAAGCTCATCGCAAAAAAGGCTCGCAACCCTCTGGGCATAGGCCGGATCTGCAAAGCGTCGCTCGCAAGGAAAAGTATAGCGTTCCAGCCAGCTCAGCAGCTCTTCACCATAAGCGCCTATCATCGGAAGCTGAGGATAGTGCACATGAGCATCGATAAAACCAGGCACAATCAAACCTGTGGGATAGCTCTCGACACTCTGGGGATCTAGCCCCTTGAGCACGCTCTCGGCAGGACCGAGAGCCTTCACCTTACCTCCTTCGAGGATGAGGCCTGCGTCAGGAATATATTCAAAGGCTGGTCCATGCCCCTTCAGAGGATGACGCAAACAATGGAAGAGGGACGCTCGAATCGCCTTCATGTATGAACTTTCCTATCCGCAAGCGCAGCGGGCTCAGTATTCCTGCAGAGCCACATCGAGGTCGAGTGTGTCCTTCAAATCGATCTTGGCGAGATCAAATTTAGGCGGCCCAAACCGCAAAGGAGCATTGTTGCTCGCACCCAAGGGCTCTTTGGGTATCCCCAAAAAGTTTGTATCGAGCTTTCCATTCTCGTTTTTATCTTGAATAACTGCAATCGCGTAAGTGCCAGGGGCAAGATCGCTGAGAGTAAAACCCGCTTTTCCCTCGGCAGTGGTGACCTTCACCTCACGAACTGCTTTTTTGCTATCCAAAAAGCTCTCGGCATCTCGGTAGACGGCCACGAGGTAGTGACCCTCATCGGACTTCTGCCCGCTCACCTTCAGGTGAATATCGGCAGCAAACAAAGGGGCAGCGAACAGGGCGCAAGGAAGGCCTAAGAGGCATAGCAGGCGTGACATAAAAGATCCCTTCTGAGGGTGAACATCGCGGATGTCGTCGAACGTGTATACCGCTCAGAAGCTCAAAAGTCCAGTCACAGGCCAGTACGGAGGCTTACTTTAGGAATGAGAAAACACCAGGAGATCTCTGCGAACACCAAGGCTCTCACTGCTCGGTGAGAGACCCAAAATTTCCGCTTCATGCTGGAGATCATGCAGCTTGCGTGTCAGGCGCTCTGTCAGCAGGTCAAGATCGACGGCAAGCTCCTCACGACTCACAGAAAAGGGTGCTCCGTAGATGACGGCTACCCGTGAAAAGGGTTTGGGGATACGCAGCTTGTCCCAGCTCTTGTGCAGGACCCAATTTTTTTCGCCGATCGCCAACACCGGAAGTATGGGCGCTCCCGACTCAGCTGCAAGGCGAAAAATCCCGCGCTTGGGCTTATAAAGAGGGCCTTTGGGACCATCGACTGTGAACGCTGAACGTAAGCCCTCGGCTTGCGTTCGCTCGATCAGAACATCGAGAGCTTCAGCTCCCCCCTTGCGCGAACTCCCCCGCACCGACAGCAAGCCTAACCTGTCGGCAATTGCTGACACTATTTCACCATCGAAGGATCGACTGACAAGCAGAGCGATGTTTTGCTTACTGTGAGCCAAAATCGCTGCGAAACAGTTTTGATGCCACGAGGCAAGCACAAAAGCCCCTCGCGCCTGCATTGCCTCAGCCTGCAGCCTATGCTGCCTGTGGACCAAACGATAGCGATAGGTCAAGGACAGCAGAGCACAGACAGTACGTGCTGCTGCGAGAATAAGCCTTTGCTTCAAGGGGCGTGACATGGCCGACCTTTCGTACTCTGATTAACTGGCTGTTCAGTAAGTTATGCTGAGTATGACTGAGGATTTCTGAGAACGCAAGTCCTGCCTGCAGGCTGCGTCGGTGTCCTAGCCAAAGGCATGATGGCACTGTGACATCGACAGAGAAGAGAGGCGCTTCCCTCACGGGCTTATAAATCCCGCCAGATAAAAGCGTAGCGTGTTCTGCTGGAAAGATTTGAGTTCGAGCAAGCAAGGAGTCTGGCTCACAACGCCACTGTCGGAAATAAGCGCAGCATTCATCAGCTTGCGATAGCGGTATTGGTTCCAGTGCTGAGCCACAAATGCGTCGCTTAGAGCTTGCTGTACTTCGAGACTAGGGTTCCCAGGACGGGAGTGATCACTCACAAAGACACATTCCGTCAAAGCTTGGCGCAAAGACTCTTCGCCATCAATCGACACACCGTAAGCTTCGTCTAAGCAGGCGTGCGTGGTTCCCAGCAGTTCGGTGAGGAGGCCATTGGGAACACCAAGGCCATTCTTATTCTGAAATTTCTGCGTCCAAGTTTCCGCCAAAGTGCGAAATTCGATCTGCTGATTTTCCGGATATTCGGCCGGGAAACCAGACTTTTTGGCCAGGACATTGAATTGGCTGACGCAGCGTAAAGGTTCGGGCTTAAGCTTAGCCCATGCGTCCTTGTAACACCGCGCTTTGTCATCTGCGGTCAGCTGGTAAAAGGTATCAACAGCCGAGCAGATGAACTCGATGGTCTTGTCCAGATTGAGTTCGGGGGCTATGCCCTTCCCATGGTCGAGGCACTCGACGTAGTGATAGCTGCCCTCGTGGTAACGATCGACGATTTCACAGATCGACTGCGCCCAGGTCCTGGCATCTTGAGCAAACAAAGCGCTCGTGCTGCTTATCAAAATGAGTGCTGACAAGATTTTGGGCACCATAGGCCACCGCTCCCTCTAAAAAGCTCGGATGCCGCTCAGAAACCACCAAAACGACGTGGTGTACACTCCTCGCTCCTCGCCTCAGATCTGGTTTCTTTCACTCTGCCTTTGTCCGGCGGCGAAAGCAAGCTGAGCTTAGGTGTTTCGCAAGACCGGTCTTTTCGGATATGATGAAAAGAGTCGTTTGCACTTGCCAGGATCTTTGCATGAATAAAATTCAGCGTTCCGAAATCCTAAGCAGCACCGAATACGAAAAGCAACGCGAAGATTTGCGTCACGAGATTATTCATATTAAGCGCGACCGCCGCGTCCATCTCGGACAAAATCTGACCTTGCTCTTTGAAAATCGGATGACCGTTCGCTATCATATCCAAGAAGCCTTGCGTACCGAACGCAATGTTGATGAGACGATTCTTCATCGCGAACTGAGTCACTACAATGAACTCATCGGCAGTCGAGGGGAACTCGGCTGCTCTCTTCTCGTAGAGATCGACGAAACGACCCAACACGGCCTTCTGCTCTCGGAATGGATGGACGTGCCGCATCGGATCTACCTCAAGACAAAACGCGGCCAAAAAATTCCTGTCCAGTACGATGCGAACAAACCCAAAGAAAAAATGGTCCATGGTGTCCACCACCTGCTTTTTAAAATCGGCGACGATATACCCGTCTGTGTGGGCTGCGATCATCCGGGAGTGCATGTCGAGGTCCAGCTCCTTCCTGCCCAGGTCATGGCTTTGACAGAAGATCTGAAAAGCTCCTAGGCCCCGATCGTCTGGAGTTTAAACCCTGCGCTGGCGTGTTTTTACCCAGTTCTAGCTATGTCCCCGCGCTTCTCTTATCCTGAGATCATAGGCTATAGTGCCTGTGAGGATAGAGGGAACGATGATCAATTCTTTGGTGGACGCCCTCATGCAACGCTGCCGTCCTTCGGCTGAAAATCGCCTGATCCAGGTGAGTGAAGGGCGCGTACAGTCATTGACTCCCGCTGAACTCTGGAAGCAAAGCCTCGAAAAACGCTATTTCATGCGGTCCTATGGTATGCGCCCGGGTGACCTTTGGCTGGATCACAGTCAAGGTTTAGAGCAGATGATCAATCTTATCGCGTGCCTTCAGGGCAGCTTTCATTACACGGCCGGCCCCCTACCCTTTTACCAAGATCGCAAATTGCAAACGCTCCGCGTTTTCAGCCAGAAGCATCGCAATTCGACTCTGACCTGCAAAGAGATCGAAATACCCGCTTCTTTACAATGTGACGACGAATTTTCCCTCATCGTCCCCACCCGAGGAACCCTGACGGGGCAAAGCTTGCCTGTCCGTCTCGATTGCCTAAAAATATTGCACCAACTTGAAACGCATGCGTCCGCCATGAGCCTCAAAGCGAATGCTCGTCGACTCATCACATTACCCGGAACCCACAGCTTTGGCCTGATCCTAGAGCGCCTCTTTGGACTCTACTGTGGCCAAAGCTTATTGTTTGTTTTACCCACCCCCATGCACCCCCGCTCGCTCATGCGCACCTTGGATGAGCATTCGATAGACTGCATGGCGCTTGTTCCTGAACTGATGGAACTCCTCCTTGCCTATGTGCAAAAGCATCCCGATCTTGGAACGTCACTCCGCGGGCTCAGCCTCCATAGTGGCGCTCAGGTTCGAACCCGCGAAGAGCTTTCTCGGATGCGCGAGCAGGTAAAAGAATTTCACTGGAGCTATGGCCTCACCGAGTGCGGCCCCGGAGTCCTCCTCAATGGCAAACCCATCGGCTGCCTGATCCGACTCGAGCCGCGATCGGATGCTCAGCTTGGTCCCAGCGCAGGCGTTGACGAGCTTTGGGTTGCAACCCCTTCTCTAGGTTGCTTTCCTGGGAGACTCAGTAAAAGTCGTGATGGCTTTTTTCCGACGGGCGATCTTGTGCGTCGGCACAGCGATCAGAGTCTGGAAGTGCTTGGACGTGCCGAAGACCTCATCCAAAGCAGTTCAGGCGCATGGCTTGATTGCCGCGCGATCGAAAGCGAACTTCAGCGCGAGTATGCTCTGGCCGGTGCGCACCTGAGTCGTTTGCCAGGGAGCGACGCTTTGCGGCTCAGCCTTATCACCTACGAAGGCGACGTTCAGCTAGCCCTCGCCTCAGAGGCCTCACTGAAACAACGCCTCGGAGAACTTTTGTCCCAAGACATCCAGATTGCCCGCCAAGACCTGAAAGAATGGACGGATACATGGACCGCTCGCCACAAATAAATCTCATCGATTACATCGATCAGGCGGTCCTGCATTTTGGTCCTGATCTTTGCATTTCCGAACATTACTCGGAAAAAGTTTTGGAGATTTTTGATCTCAGCCCTACCCAGATGCGCGGCATACACCTCAAGCACCTGCTATTGGATCGCTGCGACTCTGCAGCTTCTTTCAAAGAGGCGACGATTCGAAATCTTCACGATCTCTTTGCGTGGGATCCGAAGCGTGACACCCAGACCAAAGTCCAAGCCTCGCAAAGCTTTGAAGAGAAAATTTTTCGCCTACCTACCGAATGTCGTATCGTCATCGATGAGGCAAAAAAAAACTTAGCCCTCAGCTGGCGATGGGTTCTCGCTCCTGAAGGTCGCCTGCTGCGTATTGTCCTGATCCTTGAAGATGTGACGGAAGCCCTGGCGATGCAGCAGTCCCTCGAACTTCAGAACGAAAAGCTGCTCACGCTGGGCGAGATGACCGCAAATTTTGCTCATGACATCGCCGCCCCCACCCAACTGATCGATCTGTGTTCCCACCAGATCGAACAGGCTGTGAAGGAGGCCCAAGCGGAAGTTTCCATTTTATTTGCTGATCAAAATGAAGGTGAAGGTCTGGCGATAAAGCAGCATTTTGAGCAGAAATTTGAGGACATTCTCCAGCATTTTTCTTCTATTTACCAAGCGACCAAGCGCATCGATGATCTGCATCGAGCCGTGCGCAATTCCTTTCGCCAAAGCGATACCAAAGAGCACTTTAGCATCCATGAACTCTTGGAGGAATGCCTGGTCCTCGCGCGTTCGCGAAGCCATGGGTACCCTATGCAGGTCACTTGTCCCAAATCATTCTGGATCACTGCCGATCGTTCACGCTGGGGCAGCATGATCAGCAACCTCATCAACAATGCTTGCGATGCCCTTCGTGATCAGCCTGAGCCAAGGCTACGCCAACCTGCGATCCATATCGAAGTAAGCCTAGGGCCGACAGATCTGAACTTTGACTTCGAAGACTCTGGTCCAGGAGTTCCTGAATCCCTCAGAGAGCGCATCTTTCAATCGCGTTTTTCGACGAAAAAGCTTGGCCAAGGGACGGGCCTTGGTCTCTCCATTTGCAAAAATCTGGTCGAAGAATTGGGAGGAACGATACAGGTTCTCAGCAGTCAAAAACTTGGAGGAGCCTGCTTTCACATCACAGTGCCCCTGAGTTCACTGAATGTTTCGCTGCATTCAGCCTGATGTCCCTTTGGTTTCCAGCCTACGTTTGAAGGGGCACATAAGCGGGAGGGATCGCGAAGTTCTCATCTCTTTCCAAAATATCCCCTAGGGCCTGCCGCAAAAGCTCGGTCATATCAGAACTCTGGCGATGTCTGTCCCACACCGCTTCAGCATGCAGACGCCAGCTCATCTTATCACCCTCGCGTGTCAGCTGATCGAGCCGATCCTTAAGTTCGTCCCCTTGATAGACGAGAACGTCCACGCCTTCTTTAAGAGCTGTCCCACGCAGACCAAAACCGGTTGAAATCACGGGTAGTCGCGCCGCAAGATATTCAAAAATTTTTAGATTGCTCCCAGAACCACGGACGACAGGGTTGAGAGCCGCATCGGCAGCAGCAAAATAGGGCACCGTATCGGGGACGCGCCCTGTGACGATCATAAATTCGTCGCGCTGGGCTTGATGGCAAATCGACCCTAGAACCAGGAACTGAATACGCCGTTCGCGCAAAAAAGCACCTTCTCTGCGACAAAAATTCCGCAAAACGGCGAGCGCCTCCATGTTGGGCGAAAAATGACTGCCACTGAACACGATCAGCCAGTCCTGCTCATCAAGGCCCCAGGATTCGCGTAAGCCTTGTCTTTCCTCGGCAGCCTTTCCGTAGACATCGGGATCAATTCCATTGCCGACCTGCAGAATTTGGGCAGCCTCACGATGAGCGAAGGACTGAAAGAACTTCTGATCTTCCGGGGCACAGGTCAAAATAGCCTTGTAGCGCTGCGGTGCTCGTGCTTCTAAGCTGCGCATCCAGGGAGCGAAAAGTCTTTCGAGGCGGCTCCCCTGCTCGAGGAGCTTGTGTTCGAGGTTATGACTCAGGAGCCACCAGGTTTTTTGTCTTTCCATGGCCCATACGGGAGGCGTGTAAGGCAAATCACAGATCACCAGCTCCGCCTCGGAAAGATGCTGCTGCATACGCCACGAGATGAGCCCGAAGCGTATGGCATAGTACTGCCAAAACCGAGGCAGCCCGAGCCGGCGCGCCAGAGCTTGCACCAAACCCAGGGCCAAACCTAAGTGAATCTCTTCATGCAAGCGGGTTTCGATCCGCTGCTCGACATAGGCTTCGCCAAAACCATAATCATCGCGACGACCCGCGATGCTATAAATCTTTACGTCATGTCCGAGGCGAGCCAAGCTCTTGGCTACTCCGCCGGTGCGGAGGTGTCCACCATTGAGGTGAGGAAAAATTTTGAGGCCACTGAGAAGAACAATTTTTTTACTCATACCCCATTTCCTGCCGAAGGCTTCACCGTTCTCTCCTTCCCTAGGAGCAAAGACCTGGCCAGTTGCATCTCGTCAAACCAAGTAATAATTTCAATGCTTTCAAATACTTAAAGAAAACCACTCAGTTCTCGCCTTAGCTTTTGTCAAAAATCCTGACACCCGTCAGCGTCACTCGTCCAAGACTCAGCCTTTGCGAGCCACAAGGGGGAAGGCCTTCCCGAAGGTCGGTGCGTTTTTAGTGATTTCCTGCTCGAGCGCTTCGCGACGCTGTGTTAGGTTCGGGAATATTTCGCTCATGCTCAGATGGTGGACCTATGGCAACTAAAGTACTGATCACTGGCGCACTTCATCCCATCGCCCTGGAAGGTTTTCATAAGATTCAGGGCCTCGACATCGTCTATAAGCCTGATGTCCCCTTCGAAGGCCTGCGTGAAGACTTACGCGATACTCATGTCCTGGTCTCGCGCAGCGAAACAGATGTAGACAAGCGCCTGATCGACGCTTCTCCCCAACTTAAGATTATCGCCCGTGCCGCTGTCGGCGTCGGTAATATCGATCTCGACTACGCAACGGAAAAAGGTATTCTCGTCATGAATACCCCCGGCAAAAACACCAACTCCGCAGCTGAGCTCACTTTAGGGCTGATGCTCGCCATGCTGCGCCACATTCCCGAAGCTCAGCAGACGGTCAAGGCTGGTGGTTGGGATCGCCACCGCTTCACGGGCTACGAACTCCGCGGCAAAAAAGTAGGTATCGTTGGCCTAGGCAATGTCGGACATCGTGTCGCTCGCTTCTGTCAGGGCTTTGAATGTGAGGTTTATGCTTACGACCCCTATATTTCGCCTAATCTCTTTGCGAAGTATCAGGTCGTACCCGTCGCGAGCCTCCTTGAGCTTGCTGAAACCTGCGACATCCTCACTCTGCACGTACCTAAGAACAAAGAAACCACCCGTATGATCGATCGCAAGATCTTGAGCGCTCTGGGAGCGCGGGGCTATCTTGTCAATGCGGCACGTGGTGGCATCGTCGATGAAAAAGATCTGCTCTGGGCTCTGCAAGAGAACATCATCGCAGGAACAGCCATCGATACGTTCGAACAAGAGCCTGTGCCCTTCCAAGAACTCGCCAAACATCCCAAAGTTTGGTGCACGCCGCACATCGGTGCTTCGACCGAAGAGGCTCAGATAGCCATAGGGACGACGGTTGTTGACCAGGTCCGCAAAGCTCTCGAAGGGGGCGTCGTCGACTATCACGTCAACCTTCCCCAGGTCGGTGTCATCGATAAACCGATTT